>CAYQWK010000007.1:0-38680 GCA_964420805.1 uncultured Bifidobacteriaceae bacterium
ACCCTGCGCATGGACGACACCAACCCGGCCAAGGAGGAGGTCGAATACGTCCATTCCATCCAGGAGGATGTCGCATGGTTGATTTCGGGCTGGGCCGATGACCGGCTCGGGCTGAAACCGCGCGGCGCCGCGGCCGCGAAGCAGGCGGTCGATGGCCGGGTCGATTACCATCTTTCGCCCGTGACCGGCGGCAGTCATCGCGACGCGGCGCTGGAGCCGTTTTACGCCAGCGATTATTTCGAGCCGCTTTACGAGTTCGCCCTGCAACTGATTCGTCTCGGCAAGGCCTACGTTTGCGATCTGAACGCCGCGGATACTGACGCGTTTCGCGGTGCGCCGGACCGGCCGGGCAAGGAGTCGCCGTTCAGGGACCGCTCGATTGCGGATAACCTCGACCTGTTTGTGCGCATGAAGGCGGGCGACTTCCCGGACGGTGCCCGGACATTACGCGCGAAGATCGACATGGCTTCGCCCAACGTTTGGCTGCGCGATCCAGTCCTATACCGCATCCGCCACACGGAGCATCATCACACCGGCAACGCTTGGTGCATCTATCCGATGTACGACTACGCCCACTGCCTGAGCGATTACATCGAAGGCATCACGCACAGCATTTGCACACTCGAGTTCGAGGTTCACCGTCCGCTTTACGACTGGATTTTGGAGAACCTTTGCCTCCCGCGTCCGTTGCCGCACCAGTACGAGTTCGCCAAGCTCATTCCGAGCTACATGATCGTCTCCAAACGGAAGCTCATACAATTGGTCAACGACGGCGCGGTGACCGGCTGGGACGATCCGCGCCTGCCCACCATCAGCGGTTTGCGCCGCCGCGGCGTGACGGCGCAGGCCCTGCGCTCGTTCGCTTACAACATCGGTGTGACGAAATACGTCAGCCTTACCGACATCGCCGTGCTCGAACACGCGGTCCGCGAGGATTTGAACCGCGTCGCGTTGCGCCGCATGGGCGTGCTGCGCCCGCTCAAGGTCGTGATCACCAATTTTCCCGTCGGGGCCACCGAGCAACTCGACGCGATCAACAACCCGGAGGATGACACCGCGGGGACGCGCAAGATTCCGTTCACGCGCGAGCTATTCATCGAGCGCGACGACTTCGCCGAGGTTCCGCCACCGAAGTTCTTCCGCTTGAAACCCGGCGGCGAGGTCCGGTTGAAATACGCCTTCATCATCAAGTGCGACGAGGTGGTGAAGGATGCCGCCGGGAACATCGTGGAGCTTCGCTGCACGGCCGATCTCGATAGCCGGACTGGTGGCGCAACGGCCGGGCGCAAGGTCAAGGGCACCATTCACTGGGTCAGCGCGGCGCACGCCATTGACATTGAGGCGCGGCTTTACGATCGGTTGTTCACCGCGGCGGAGCCGGATGCCGGCGGCGATTTCCGCCAGCATCTCAACCCGCGCTCGCTGGAGGTCGTGACGGCGAAAGTCGAGCCGAGCCTGGCCGACGCAAAGCCGGAATTGCGGTATCAGTTTGAACGGCTCGCCTACTTCGTCCTCGACAAGGACAGCACGGGCGAACGTCTTGTCTTCAACCGCACCATCACCCTCAAGGACACCTGGGCGAAGGAATCGCAGAAGGCCGGGGCGTGATTCGTGGCCGGTGATTCGTGATTCGCGCGGATGTGAATCAAAGCATTTCCGGCTCGCGCATGAGGGAGGCAATCCGTTGGAGAAGCCTTCCTGCGGCGCCGCCGTCGAGCACGCGGTGGTCGAAGCTCAAGGTGAGGTAGCATTCCATCACGGGCACGAATTGCTGCTTCCCTTCGTCCCATTGCGGTACGCGGCGTCCGGCACCGAGGCCGAGGACCAGCGTTTGCTCGGGCAGGGGAATCGGCGTGGCCCAGGTGAGTCCGAACGTGCCGTAGTTCGTGATGGTGGCGATGGAGCCGCCCGTGGCGTCGAGCGGCAGCCGGCGGGCGCGGGCCAGTTCCACCAGTTCATTGTAGCGCGGCACGAGATCCTTGAGCGTCTGCTTGTCCACGCCGCGCAGCACGGGCACCAGCACGCCATCCTCCGCCTCCACGGCCACGCCGACGTCGATGGCGGGAGGATGCACGATCTTGCTTCCGACCAGGCGTCCGGCGGGAGCGCTGTTCTCGGCCAGGGCCAGCGCCAGGGCGCGCAACGCGTAAAGCGCGGGACCGGGCTTGGGATCGGCCTTTTTGCGGTGCGCGAGAATGGCGTCGAGTTGCACCGGCATTCCCACCGTCGCCAGCGGGCGGGTCCAACTGCGTCGCATGGCGTCAGCCACTGCCACGCGCATTGAGGATGCCGCGGTCAATTTCTGCTGGTCCAGGCCGGCAAGAAACTTCTCAAAATCCTCGATGGTCACGCGCCCGGCTGCGCCGCTTCCCGCGATGCCGGAAAGGTCCGCGGCGTGCAGGCCGAGTTCATTCATGCGCGCCTTCATGCGCGGCGACATGTAACTCGCGCCTGCGGCATGGGCGGGCACGGGCAGCCCGCGAACGGTCGGCTGCACGCCTTGCCTGGGTTTCGCGGAATCACCGTTTGATTTGGATTCCTGTTCTTCGCCGGACGAAGGGGCGGGCGTGTCCGCGCCGATGCGCGCGGCTTCGTCCTCCGTCACTTCGAGATGCCCGAGAATGGCGCCGACGGCGTAGCTTTCATCCTTCTGCACCAGCCATTGCGCGACCACTCCGCGGGCGGGGCTGGAGACATTCATCGTCGCCTTGTTCGTTTCGACCTCGAGCACGTCCTGGTCGGCCTCGACGCGGTCGCCGGGCCGGGCGAGGAAATTGATGACGGTGGCCTCGGCGATGGATTCGCCGAGCTGCGGCATGATGATCGGGACTCGTGGCATGGTGAAGCGGTTCAGGTTCGCAACAGGTTGCGCGCGGCGTCGGCGATGGTTCGCGCGGTCGGCCGGTGCGCGGCCCAGAGGTTTGGATGATACGGCACGGGCGTATCCTTGGCGTTAAGGCGCTGCGGCGGCGCGTCGAGCAGTCCGTAGCCCTCACTGGCCACGCGGGCGATGACTTCGGCGGTCGCACCGCCCCACGGCCACGCCTCGCCCACGCACAACAATCGCCCCGTCCGCGCGACCGACGCCATTACCGTGTCCGTATCGAGCGGTTTGACGGAGCGCAAATCCACCACCTCAACCTCGGAGCCTTCGGATTTCAGCTCCTCCGCCGCGGCGAGCGCCTCATGCACCATGGCGCTGTAGGCGACGATCGTCATGTCGCGACCCGCGCGCGCGATGCGCGCCTTGCCGGTGGGCAGAGCTTCGGTCGGCAGTTTCTCGGCCTTGAGATGGTAGTAGAGATACTTGTGCTCGCAGAACACCACCGGGTCGTCGATCAACACCGCTTCGAGCAACATGCTGTATGCGTCTTCGACCGTCGCTGGAGTCATTACCACCAGACCGGGATAATGCGCGTAAATCGTCTCCAGCATCTGGCTGTGAAACGGCCCGCTGCCCGAGGTTCCGCCGCAGGGCAGGCGCACGACGATGGGGCAGGGGATGTTGCTGCGGTAATAAACCGTGGCGGCCTGGTTCACGATCTGGTTGAAGCCCACCGTCGAGAAATCCGCGAACTGCATCTCGATGATTGGGCGCATTCCGTTGAGCGCGGCACCCACTGCCGAGCCGACGATGGAATCCTCGCTGATCGGCGCGTCGATCACTCGGCCGGGGAACTCGTGGGCGAGATTCTTCGTGGCCTTGAATGCGCCGCCGAACGCCCCGACATCCTGGCCGTAAATGTAAACGCGCGGATCTTCGCGCAGTGCCTTGGCCTGGGCCTCACGAATGGCTTCGAGATAGGTGATGCTCATGACTCAGGCTTCCGGCTGCATTTCGCGCAGGCGTTCGGTGGACAACGCGGTCCACTCCTCCTTGAAGGGATCGGGTCCGCCCTCCCGCTGGACTTTGGCGACGGTTTCCTCGATCTCTTTCGCGCAATCCGCGCGCCAGCCTTCGACCGAGTGCCGCTCCGCCCAGCCCTGCGCGACGAGCGATTCCTCCGCCGCCTTGAGGCAGTCGCGGCCGAGCGCGGACTGCTTGAGCACCGGGGTTACGTAGCCCGCGTCGTCGTGCTCGCCGTGGCCGCACAGCCGCAGCAGCGATGCGAAGACCAATTGCGGCCCACGGCCCGCGCGCGCATTGCCAACGGCGGCGCGCAAAACAGCCAGGCATTCGCCCAAATCCGTCGCGTCCACCGTGTGCCCTTGAACGCCGTAGCCGATGGCGCGCTCGACCAGCGAACGACAGGCGAACTGCCGCGAGGTGGGCGTGGAATAGGCGTACTGGTTGTCGGCAATGACGAGAACCAGTGGCAATTTCTCGACCGCGGCCTGGTTCACCGCCTCGTGAAACGCCCCGGTCGAAGTCGCGCCGTCGCCAATACAGGTTGCGCCGACCATTCCAGCCTGGCCCTGGCTGCGCTTGGCCATCAATGCGCCGTTGACCACCGAAATCATCGCGCCGAGGTGGCTGATCATGGGGAGATAACCCTCGCGGGCGTGGCCGCGGTGAACATTGCCATCGCGCGCGCGCATCGGGCCGAGCGGCGAGCCGAGGTAAGTGCGGATGCCGTCAATGATCGGTTCGCCCCAGGCGAGGCGGCCGGCGCCGTCGCGAATGAGCGGCGCATAGACATCGCCACGTCGCAGGTTGATTCCCAACGCGACGCTCAACGCTTCCTGGCCGCGGCCAAGGAACACGCCGCCGTGGATTTTGCCGGCCCGGTAAAGGGCGGCCATTTTGTCATCGAGCACGCGCGCCATCAGCATGTGCCGGAATGCGACGATGAACTCGTCGCGGCCGGCGGCTGCGGCGGTTGCGGGGCCGGTGGCAACCGTCTCAAGCATGAGCGTATTAAGGACGGCGTGCCGGGACGGTGCAAGAAACAGTTGCGCGATGTTCAGCGGCGCTTTTCTGGACGGGGGAACTTGTCGCGGGATGGCCGGACTTCACCGCACCACCACGGATTTGATGTTCACGAACTCGCGGATGCCAAAAGCCGCAAGTTCACGGCCGAAACCGGATTCCTTGATCCCGCCAAACGGCAGGCGCGGGTCGGAGCGCACGAAGTCGTTCACGAAGCAGCATCCCGCTTCGAGTTCCGCCTGTGCGATGCGTACGCCACGGGCGGTGTCGCGTGTGAACACGGCAGCCCCGAGTCCGAACGACGTCGCGTTGGCGAGATGGATGGCCTCCGCTTCGTCGGCCGCCTCCGAAATGGCCGCAACCGGTCCGAATGTCTCCTCGTCGAAGGCCGCCATGCCGGGCTGAACGTCCGTCAACACCGTGGCGGGGTAGAATGCTCCCAGCCCTACAGGAACATGACCGCCGATCAATACACGCGCGCCTGCGGCAACGCTGCGGATAACCTGCGCGTGAAGCTCGTCCCGCAATTCGCTGCGGGCCTGCGGACCGATGTGGACGCCGGCCTCAAGCGGGTTCCCCATCCGGCGGGCGTGCATCCGCCCGACGAACCGCTCCTCGAATTCTTGGCGCACAGCGCGGACGACAATGAAACGCTTTGCGGCGATGCAACTCTGGCCGGAGTTGATGAGGCGCGAGGCGGCGCAGGTCTCGGCGGCCCGTTCGAGGTCGGCGTCTTCGAGCACGATGTACGGATCGCTGCCGCCCAGTTCGAGCACGCATTTCTTCAAGTGCCTTCCGGCGGTTTCGGCCACGCTCCGGCCCGCGCTTGTGCTGCCGGTGAGCGTGACTGCGTGAACGAGCGGGTCCGCCAACAGCGACGCGACGCGCGGCGAACCGACCAGCAGTGTGCTGAACAATCCGTCCGGCAGTCCGGCTTCGCGAAACACGGACTCGATGGCAAGCGCGCACCCGGACACGTTCGAGGCGTGCTTTAGAACCAGCGCATTGCCGGCCATGAGCGCCGGGGCGGCCGCGCGGAAGACCTGCCAGAGCGGGAAATTCCACGGCATGACGGCCAGCACGGTGCCGAGCGGTTGAAAGGTGACGAAACTGTGCGCGGCCTCGGTGGCTACGGGTTCGTCCCTGAGAAACCTCTCCGCCTGCGCGGCAAAATAGTCGCAACACGTTGCGCACTTTTCGGCCTCGGCGCGGCCTTGATCGACAGGCTTCCCCATTTCCAGCGCCATGAGTCGCGCCAGCGAATCCTGATCCCGGCGGAGCAAGTTGCCTGCGCGAGCGACTGGAACAGCGCGTTCCGCGAACGAGGCTCTTCGCCAGTTGCGACGGGCGCGGTTGGCGGCGGCGAGCCGTTCCTGCACCTGCGCCGCGGAATGTTCCTCGTAGCTGGCGATGATCTCGCCGTTGGCGGGATTGATCGAGCAAATCGGCATGGCGCCAGCGAACCAGTTTCCTGCCGCGCCTTCAACGGGAAGAACGGGTGGAGCAGCAGACGGAATTGTCCGCTGCTCCGATGTTCACGGATGGGCGAGGCGGAAGAAGCCGTGGCCGGAGCCGGGCGCGATGCTCACGCGGTTCTGACCGTTCGTGGTCGTCACGGCGCGGGTCGAGTTGGTCCAGTCGCCAATGCCGAGGTCGTAGCATTCTTGCAGAACCCAGCCGTTCGCGCCGGCGGGCCACGAGAAGGACATGGTGCCTGCGGACACGGTCCCGCCGTTCATCGAGGGCTGGGCGATGAAGTTCGCGACCAGCGCGTGGTCCATCGTGGACGTGAAGTTGAAGAACGGGTCGGTGCTCATAACCTCGCCGTTCTCCGTCCAGTTGAGGAACACGTAGCCGGGGTGCGCCACGGCTTCGAGGAACACGGATTGTCCCGGCGGATAAACGCCCGCTCCGGAGATGTCGCCGCCGTTGACGGGTTCCGCCGTGAGGTCAACGCGATGGCCCCACGCGAAGTTGCCCACGAGCGTGCGATTGCCGGCGACGTTGAATTGGAAGTTGGGGTCCGTGCTGACCTGCACCCCGTTTTGGGTCCAGTTCACGAATGACCAGCCTTCGGTGGGCTTGGCCTTGAGCTTGGCCAGTTCGCCGAGTTCGTACGCGGGGTCCGCCTCGACGTCACCGCCTGAGGGTGGATTCGCCGACACGTTCACGTAGTAAACGGGCTTGAACTTCGCCACGAGCGCGCGGTTCGTGCTCACGGTGAAGGTGTAGTTGCGCGAGGAACTCACGGTCACTCCGTTCACCTGCCACTTCGAGAACTTGTAACCATAATTCGCCGTGGCGCTCACCGTCGCGCTGGCACCGACGGCATACGCGCCGTCGCCGCTGGTCGAGCCGCCGGCGGCCGGGGACGAACTTGTAGAGATGGATTTCGCCGCGCCCACCGGGATGAAGTTCGCCACGAGAGTCCGGTCTGAGTCCGCCGCGAACGTGTAACTCGGCGACGTGCTGACTGGTGTTCCGCCTTCGGTCCAGTTGACGAAGACGTAGCCCGCCGTCGGCGCGGCTACGAGTGTGACGATCGAGCCTTCCGCGTAGGTGTTGGTGCCATTGATGGTGCCGCTGTTGGCCGGGGACACGGTGGCGTCGATGACGTACGAGACCAGCGGCGCAACGGCTAGGGCAAACACGCCGAGATTCGTCACCGTCACGCCGAGCGTGTGGCTGACCGAATCGACGGTGGCGGAAAGCTCGTGCCACGCGCCGTCGGAGAATTCGCGCAGCGTGAGTGTGTC
Source organism: uncultured Bifidobacteriaceae bacterium (assembly GCA_964420805.1). Taxonomy (GTDB): domain Bacteria; phylum Verrucomicrobiota; class Verrucomicrobiia; order Limisphaerales; family SIBH01; genus JANNGC01. Next base: position 7,627 of record CAYQWK010000007.1, read on the forward strand.
TTCATTGAAACCCGGCGGAAGCGTCGTCGGATCGTAGCCGAAGTACAGGTTCACATTGCCGGCGAAGCTGCCGCTGAATTGCACCTGCCAGAGTTGCGCCGGGCCGCCTGGCGTGGGGAAGGTAAGGGGCGTGAACTCGCCGCCGGCGATGCGCGCCGAAAGTTCGCTGTCATCGGCCTGCGAATAGTCGCCGAAGCACGAGCCGTCGCTGGACACATCATCGAACTCGTAGTCCAACCCGCCGGGTACGCTGGAGCCGCCGTTGCAGCCACCGGAGACGATCGTGCCCGTGGGCACGCGCGTGCCCGTGCGGATCGAAAGGATCACGTCGTGGCTCACGGATTGGTTGGGCGCGAGTGAGCCGAGATTCCAGCGCGCTGCGCCGGCAATCCAGCGGTTCGTTGGCGCGAATTGATCCGTGCCCTCACGCGCAGAGAACGGCGCCACCAGCCAGTTCGCCTCAACGGAAAGATGCACGCCGTCGCTGGGCTTCCCGCTGAAGTGGTCGTCCACGCCGTTTCCTTCGAGGCCGTAGTGGCCGATCTCGAACGCGCCCGGCGCGATGGTGGAGTGGAAGCCGATGTAGTCCTCCAGCCCGGCACTGGAGCTTCCGGAAGTCACCGCGTTTGAGTCCACGCCCGCCAGCGTCACGTCGTGGTGAAATCCGTTCAATGCGCCGGTGTAACTGCGGCTGTCGTAGAAGCCGCGTTCCGCGTTCAGGCCGTGGAGGAATTGAAAGAACTCCACGTTCGTGAGCGTGGTGCCGGAGATGTTCCGCAGGGTGGCGGTCTGTTTCATCACATACCGGCTGCTGTCCAGAGCCATGCCCGGGCCGCCGGACGAGGCTGCGACGGTGCCCATTGGCGTGCCAACGATGGTGTCGAGCATCTCGACGCGCAGTGTGATTTCCAACTCGCCGTTGGTTATCACAGACTGGCCGATGGGCAGGTTGTCCGCGTTCAAGCCCGTCTGCGCCATCGGCGTTTTCACCTCGAACGTGGAGAGCGTTGGCCAGTCCGGGAAGAGGAACATCGGGTCGAGGAACCGCGGCGGCATGATCGTGCCGTTGGTGCGGTGGTAACCGACGGCCGCGCCCCATTCGCCGGAGAGATACTCGCGCCCCTCGAAGCCTGGCGTGTTGTCGAGCAGGAAGTCCGAGTAGCCAAAATCGGAGAGGCTGATGTTCCAGTGGGGATTGGCCAGGGTCAGGTACGTGGTCTGAGCCTGGGCTGCGAACGTGACCAGCAGTGAAGTCGCGGCGATCAACAGCAGGCGGATGAGGTGTTTGGTTTTCATGGTTTGGGAGAGGTTGAATTGCATGTGATCTCGAAGTGTTGCGGGCTATTGCACCTGGCGAAGGCGAAGAAACCGAACCGGATGTTCGCCCGGCATCGTCGTCCGGAACGAATCGGGCGTGGTGAAGACCGCGTTGGTGTCCGGCCTCCAAATCACGGGTGATTGAAGGCTGTCGGTCCATTCGGCGACCACGTTTCCGTGCGGACGCGGCCATGAGGCGATTACCCCGCCGGGTGTCGGTGCGATTCCGAGCCGGGCTGGAGCGTCGATGTTGATTGTGCTGCCGACGGTGGCGGCTGCGGTTCCCGCGCGCGCGGTCAACGACCAGGCGAAGGTGCCCGCCGTGGCGTAAGCGTGGTTTGCGTTTCGGTTGGTGCCGGGAAGAGAGCCGTCGCCGAAGTTCCATTCGTAGCTCACGATTCCCACCGAGTTGCTAAGTGCCGGCACCGCGCTGAACGGGACGTTCCACCCGGCTGGCGCAAGCGGCGGAACCAAGGCTTGTACTTCGAGCGAGTACGGTCCTTCGGCCACCGTGATTGTCCCGGTGGCAAGGTTGCCGTCCACCCAGCCATTGTTCACGGTGAAGGTGAACTGGTCGGTTCCGATGAAGCCAGCATCGGGAAAGTAGGTTGCGACGTTATTGCTGATTCCCACCGAGCCATGAGCGGGCTGGCTTACAGTGCGGAATGAAAGTGTGCCTGCACCGGCTGCGGTGAGCGTGATGTTCAAAGTCGCGCCAGAAGTGGTGTTCGTGAGCACGGAGTCGGCGATTGCCGGCGGGTGCGTGCTGGTGTTGCTGCTGCCGGAGCCGTTGTGACAGTCGTAACAACTCACCGCCCGCCCGCGCCAGAAGGTCTTGCTGCCGAACTTGGTGCTGAAGGTGCGTGTCGTTTGCATCCGGGAAAGCACCGTGCCCCGATAGTCGATGCCGTGGCAGTCGCGGCACTGGGAGACGGTATTCCCGCCCCGGCGCGAGAGGTCGGGATGGTTGTCAACCCAGCTCTGGCCGATGGGGTGCATTCCATGCGGCCCCATGCGGACGTTGTTCGTCGTGGGCGACATTGAGACGTGGCAGGCGGTGCATTCAATCATCACGCCGGCGTGGCCCTGAATCTTCTCGTTGCGGATGTTGTCGTTGCGGTGGGTGGCGGGGAATTCGGCGTGCGTTGAGCCGTGGCAGGCGGAGCATTGCAGCCCGCCGTGACCGGCGGAAAAACGGTAGAGCGAGATGCCCGGCGCGGGGGTGTTCGGCTGGGTCGCGAAAGTTTGATTCGTCGCCACACGCACGTTGCCGTTGGTCTCGAAGACTGAGGTATACCGAATCTGGCCATTGTTGCTTGTGGCCGTGCCGCTGTGACAGCTCTGGCAGTTCGGCTCCATGAACCAGCCCACGCGATTGAGTGAACCGACCTGGCTCATCGAGCCGTGGCAACTCTGGCATTGCATGGACATCGCGCCGTCCGGAGCGATCGCTCCGCCCATCGCTCCGCGCAGACATTTGGTGGCCGAGCCTGGATGACAGCGATAACACGCAGCACGATGTGCTGAACTGTCGAGCGTGATGTTCAAGTCGGGGTCCGTCACGGTCGCGTGCTTCGCATGGACCGACGCGGTGAGCGGCGGGATGTTGCTGTAGCTCCCGGTGCCGAGCGCCTCGGAAGCATGGCAGACGGCGCAGAGCACGGGTTTCCCATCCGCTACCACGCCGCGGTAAAGCCCCTGAGAATTGAAGCCGCGCGCATTCAGCGCCGCCGCGTAAAGTCCTGCGTGATTCGCAAACTGATGCTCATCGTGCAGCCGAAGAATGTTCAGGCGAAAGTCGCGCTCGGAATTTCCGCTCCAAACCCAACCGGCTTTCGGCTTCGCGGCGGCTTGCGTGCCCGAGGCGTGGCAGGCGCGGCAGTCCATTTCGTCGGACACCGGCAGCACGATGTCGTTCGAGGCGATGATGGCACCGCCGCCGTTGCGGGCGATCAACCGCATCATCGGGTAGGGATTCTTGCGACCCGCGTCGTCGTAGGGCGCGATTGGAATGCCCTCTGCGCGAAACCAGTTCACGGGAGTGGCCACTTCGGGCGCCGGTCGATTGGTGGCTTCAAACAACATTCCGGGCGGATTGTTGTTCGTGCCCGGCATCGGCCAGCCGGCAAGACCGCCTTCGGGTGCGAGCACGGCGCCGTACAGTGCGGTGGCGAACTCGTAGTAGTTGCCCTTGCCCATGGCGGTGGAATTGAACGAACCATCCGGGTCGGCGACTGCTTGATAGGTGACTGAGTAGCCAACGCCGTTGGTCACCAGCTTGCCAGCCACGATGAGCTGCGCCTCGATGGTGTTGTACGGCGGAAGAATGCTGAACACCGAGTAGTCGCTGTCCATGCAGTGCATGCCGAGATTGTTCCAGCCGAGGAGTTGGTTGCTGGCTGCGTGGAGCGGCGTGGCCGCCCCCACTGCGACCGCAAGAACGAGTGAGGTGAGGTTTGTTTTCATGGACGCTCCAAACGATAGAAGGCTGTGTCGGGCCGGCTCCCGAGGTCGGCGAAGTCGTCCCAAATGTTGATCGAACCGTCGGCCCAGGCCTGGACGGGCCAAGTCTGGATTGTGCCGGTGAACATGACGTTCGTCGCGCGCTGGACCGTGTAGTAGTACCACGGCACTCCGGTGAAACCTGCGAGTGCGCCGCCCGGCGTGCCCAGATCGAGCGGAAGCGCGCGGCCCGCCGGGCTGGTAATGGCGCGAATTGTCGCGGTGCCAATCGCCGTGACGCCATTGGTGTTGACGATGGTGTAGGTGAAACTGTCGTCAAGCGCGCTGGCGGGCACGAAAATCAGCATGGCGTTGGTGTCCACACTCAATGCGAGGCCATTCGAACTCGTGGCGCTCACGGCCGCGAACGATACCGGGCCACCCTCCGGATCGAAGTCGCTCCACATCAAGTCGGTGATGTTAATGGTCAACGGCGCATTGGTGAGTTGGAAAAATGTCCCTCCCATGGCCACAGGTGGCGCGTTCGAGACGAAAACCGCCACGAGGGTGCTGTTCGAGCGCACGGTGAAACTGTGAACGGCGGACGTGGCCACCATTGAGCCGTTCTGCCTCCATTCCATGAACCTCCAGCCGACGTTGGCCGTGGCGGCGAGGGTGCAAAGGCTGTTGCTCGGATAACCTCCCGCGCCGGTGACCGTGCCCGCGCCCGCGGGCGAAACCGTGGCGCTGACGGTATTGGTTGCAGTGGCTAGCGGGACGACGGGGTCTGAGTCCACCAACGTCAGGGCGGTGAGCGCGAAATCGACGAAGAGGTTGATCTTGTAAGTGTCGTAACCCGACAGCGCGGGGATGTGGGGAAAACTATTACCGGAGTAGCCCGAAGCGTTGAACATGAGCGGATTGTTGAACGCGTCCTCGCCGTCGAGTTGCGGCATCAACTCGAAATCCGCGCCCGTTGCCGCCGTGTTCGCCAGCAGTTTTCCGGTGAAGGAGCGCCATCCGAAGAGGCCGCCGTCCGTGCGTTTGATGGTGATGGTCGCGCCGTTTCCCACAAGTGGTCCGGCGGTGATGGCCTGTGCCTGGATTCCGTTGGGCCACAACACGCTGAAGAAGCGGCCGACCGGGTTGGTCAGCCCCACGCCGCCGGTGAAGTAGCCGTCCCGCGAAAAGGTGAACCGATAATTGCCGCTCTGGATCGTGACGGCGTTGATGTTGGACGCCACGATTGTCGCTGACTGCGAGCCGGTGAAGAAGACATTGGTCGCGGCCGGGGCCGCCGCCGCGGCAAACAGGCACGCGGCGGCGGTGGCGGACAAAGCGGCAAAGCGGGCGGGGGATTTCATCTGGCGCCTCCTTACTCTTGCAAGCCGGTGAACGAGCCGGTCGCGACGGTGGTTGTTCGCCGGCCCCGGGTTTGCGTGGTCGAGTAGTGTGAGTTGACGGAATAGCGGGTGCCGCCGGATTGGAGGTTCACGGCGTAGATCGTTCGCTGGCCGCTGGCGTTCTCGGTCTGCACGGCCGTGACAGTCTGGTTCGCGGCGGACAGGTCCACGGCCGGCGCGATGTCGATGTTCACCGTTGTCGAGGTTCCATTCGCGTAGTTTCTGGTCAAGGTGCCGGTGGTGGGCGAACTGAGCGTGAGCGTGCCGGTGTATTTCGCGGTGCGTTTGGCGGCTTTCTCCGAGCCAGAGATTGTGTAACTCCCGAGCGGTGAAGTCGTCTGCCCGGAGAAGTCGCCGTAGGCCACGTTCATCCATTCGTAACGCCCCGCGATCACGGACATCCAGGCCCGGGTCAGGAAATTCCCGCTCGCGGTGTGCCGGACGCCATCGAACCCGAGCGCCAGGTTGTAGGTCGTGCGCTTGATGATCGGATCAAGCGGATCAGGCAACTCGACTGCCGTGCCGCCCTGGGCCGCCAGCGTGGGATCGAAATACCAGCCGAGGATCAACTCGTGCGCCGTGCTGGTGCCGTCAGCAAAGATCTTCGTCAGCCGCGCGTTCGTTGGCGACAGGAAGTCGAGCGTTCCGGTGAACGGATTCGTGCCGTAGGTCCAGCCGGTGGCCGGGCTGTACGACCGAACATTGTTGGTGCCGCTAATGGCGTAGCTGCGCAATGGCGCGGTCTGGGCGGAAGCGCCAAGGAGCGTCGCGCCGAGCAGCGCGGCGGCGAATAGATGTTTGAGCGTGGTGAGCGTGGTTTTCATGTGTGTCGTGTGATGGTTGTTTGGTTGAGTTTGAGCCGCGCACGACAGGCCGGCCGTGACGAACAGCGTCAGTGGCGGCATCGTGATGCGGGACAAAGTTTTCATTTTCTGCGGTTCAAAAGTTTTGGTTTGGAATCAGGGAACGGGAATTCAGCCAGTGGAAACGGGCCGGGGACGGTGTTTCCAAGACGGAACGCCACACGGCGTCGGGTCAGGAAACACGGTGGCCCGGCGGGGCGGCGCGAGGCCGCGTCCCGCCGGGCGGGGAGGTCAGATCAGAAGATTCGTGGTGCGCGAGCAGCGCAACGCGCCTCTTTCGTCCAGGGGCGGATGAAGGCAGTGGCGCGGGAGGCAGAGCGGGCGTGCAGGGACCGGAGTGGTGGCGAAGCCGGCAGAAATCGTGGCGATGCCCGCCAAGTGTTTGAGCTTCGATGAATCGTCCTTGGCCGTGAGGCTGTCGGCGGAGGCGAATTGCAGGACGTGGTCAGGATCACCCGTTCCCGGGGCTTGGGCGAAAAATGTCAAGGTCCGCGCCACCGCGCCGTGCTGGTGAGAGTCACCAGCGGGTTCGTGGTGTAACACAAGCCTTCCGCCGTGTTCGCCTGCGGCCACAAGAACCTGATGCGAGGAATCCAACGAACTCATCAGCGTTGCGAGGCTCAGTCCCAGCGGGCAGGCCGTCGCCACATACACCAACAGCGCGCACCATCCGGCGGTGAGCCGGAGGAGCATTCTAACGCTGTTGTGTTTCGTTTTCATCTCTGTGGCCTGACTAGCAGCGGCAATGCCATGTGTTTTCGCCGGTCATTGGCCGCGAATTACCGGCTCCCACCGTTCCGTTCATTCCGAAAACGGCTTCCGGTGCTCCGATGCCGGAACAGCGGACATGCGGGAGCGGACGGATTGTTCCGCATCCGATGCCATCCTGCTCGGACGGGCGGCGTCCGGGCGCGTTAGTTTGGCTGCCATGCTTCATGCTCTAGCGTCTCGAATTCCCGTCGTCGGAAACGTCCGGTATTCTGCGACAGAATGGAGGATAGCCCGCGCGGGATAAACAAACCATGAAGACAGGATGAAATTTCTCTTATCTTCAGCCTTGGATGATCGGGCTCGGGGCTTTGAAAGGAGAGTTGGCGACCCTACCGGGATTCGAACCCGGGCCGCCGCCGTGAAAGGGCGGTGTCCTAACCACTAGACGATAGGGTCGTCAAAGAGCGGCGGAATATAGAGCCGACCTCCGCCATGTCACGCGGAATCTCAGGGCGCGTCAGTTTCTCTGCATCTCCAAGTTGGTGGTGAAACTCGTCGCGCTACGACAAGTGGCACCGCATTCAGCGGCGCAACTGAACCTCCGGAATCGTTCCTCACGCCGGGCGCGACGTGGATTGCCCATCGACAACATCAGAATGCACGGTCAGTTCGGCCGCAGCGCGCAGTTCCGCGTGTCGCCGGTGTTGGCCATCAGATTGGTCAGCGAGGACTGCGAAAGTTGGTGCGTGCTGCCATCGACCAGCACAAGGTCGCCGGCGTTGTGGTGCAGCGTGTTGTCCCAGCGCGGGTTGTCTCCGGATTGGACGCTCAGGCGGGTAATGACGCCGTTGATCAGAGCGGGACCGCAATTCTGCCCATCAAGGCCATAAAGATTGCGATCGCCGGCCAGATGCATCTGCGGCTTGTCCGGCCCGGCGCTGGTTCCAACTGCGAAGCTCACGGCGGCATCCTTCAATGCGCCCAAGCCATCGCCCAAGCCGGTGAAGTCGGTCGCGACCTTCTTCTGCTTGTCGCTCGGGCAATGGAGAATCTTGGGTGTGACGAGTTCATTGCTCAACGGTCGGAACTGCTCCCAGGCCGTGGGCAACGTCTGGCTGCCGCCTTCGGCCACGGGAATGACGGATGGATATTTGTCGTCGTGTTCGTGTCCCCAGAGCGAATAGGCGAGGCCGATCTGCTTGAGGTTGTTCACGCAGGCTGTGCGTTGCGCGCGCGCTTTGGCCTTGGCCAGCGCCGGCAGCAGCAGCGCCGCAAGAATGGCGATGATGGCAATGACCACGAGCAGTTCGATTAACGTGAAGCCGCATCGCGCGGCGGAGAAGTTCTTGTTCATATTCGGTTTGGGCGCGGTTTGGACGGTGGGAACGGCGAGGTTTGTTCAGCAAATCCTCGCCGGCCGCCGCATTCCGAAGTTGTTGTTGGAACTCATTGCGCGGTCCACCTTCCGCAGTAATTGCTGCGACGGACGAGCGTTGGGGGGGGCGCGTTCATCGGCGCTACGAACTTGCGGGAGGCATCCTCTAGTCGCACGCCACAGCCGGATCGCCCGCTGAACGTGGGCGAATTGTCGCAGCGTGACAACGTCCACCGCCCTCGCTTCTAGTCGCCCTCAGTCCTCCCACGCACTTGACCGGTCATTCACCCGCTCGCCACAGTGGCCTCACGCTTATGAAGAAATCTCTCGCCTTGTTGTTGTGCGCCGTTGCGGCCGCGCCCGTTTCCGCCGCGGTGATCGAAGCGGACATCTGCGTTTTTGGCGGCACCTCGGGCGGCGTGATTGCAGCGGTGCAGGCACGCAAAATGGGGCGCACGGCGGTCATCACCGAATATGGCCGCCACCTCGGCGGACTGACGGCGGGTGGATTGACCTATACCGACATCGGCAACAAGGCGGCCATAGGCGGCCTGTCCCGGGATTTCTACCGCGCGCTGGGCAAGCACTACGGCCGCGAAGAGGCGTGGACATTTGCGCCGTCGGTGGCGGAACGCGAATTCCAGCGCCTCGTGAAGGACCACGGCGTGCCGGTGCATTTCGGACAGCGGCTTGCCTCGGTGACGAAGAACGGTGCGCGCATCACCGAGATCGTCATGGAGGACGGGAACGTGTTTCGCGCGAAGATGTTCATCGACGCGAGCTATGAGGGCGACTTGATGGCGCGGGCCGGCGTTTCCTACCACGTCGGACGCGAGGCGAATTCCGTTTATGGCGAAACCTTGAACGGCATTCGCGCCGAGACTCCGAAACACCAGTTCCTCGTGCCGGTGGATCCGTACGTGAAGCCCGGTGATCCCGCCAGCGGACTGCTGCCGTTCGTGCAGTCCACCGCGTTCGGCCGGGCTGGCGATGGCGATGGCGCCGTGCAGGCCTACAACTTCCGCCTTTGCTTCACCAGGAACCGCGACAACTGGCTGCCCATCGAACCGCCCGCCGGCTACGACGAGAAACAGTATGAACTGCTCGGCCGCTATTTCGACGCGCTGGCTGCGGCGGGCCGGAAAGTCACCCTGAACAACTTCATGAAGATCGACATGGTCACGAAGGACAAAACCGACATTAACAACAACGGCGGTTTCTCCACCGACCACATCGGCGGCAATCACAGTTATCCGGACGCCGGATACGCGATGCGCGATGAGATCTGGGCGGAACACCTCGCCTACGTCCAGGGCTTCATCACCTATCTCAAGACCAGTTCACGCGTGCCGGCGGAAATCCGCGCCGCCATGAGCGAGTGGGGCCTGCCCAAGGACGAGTTCCCCGACACCGGCGGCTGGCCGCACCAGATGTACGTCCGCGAGGCGCGGCGCCTGGTCTCGGACTACGTGATGAGCGAGAGAAACTGCCGCTATCAGGAAACCATCACCGACTCCGTGGGCCTGGCCGCCTACAACATGGATTCGCACAACTGCCGCCGCATTGTCCGCAACGGCAGCGCCGAGAACGAGGGCGACGTCCAGGTTCCGCCCATGAAGCCCTACCCGGTTTCCTACCGCTCGATCGTTCCGCAGCAGTCGCAATGCGACAACCTGTTCGTGCCCGTCTGCCTCGCCGCGTCGCACATCGCCTACGGTTCCATCCGCATGGAGCCGGTCTTCATGATCATGGGCCAATCCTCCGCCACCGCTGCGTCCATGGCCATCGACGACAAGGCGCCGGTGCAAAAGGTGGACTACGCGAAACTCCGCGCGCGGCTGGCGGCGGACGGACAGGTGCTGGTGTGGACGAACCAGGGCCCGGCGCGCGGCGCGATGAATCCCGAGCAGGCCGGCGGAACACGCGGCGGCGGCGCCGCTCCGAAACTCCCCGGCATCGTCGTGGATGATGCGGACGCGAAGAAGACCGGCGAATGGGTCGAATCCTCCTCCGTGCCGCATCGCGTCGGCACCGGCTATGTCCACGACGACAACTCCGCCAAGGGCGCGATGACCCTGGCTTTCACCCCGGAGATTCCCGACGCGGGCGAATACGAACTGATTCTCATCGCGACCCCCAACGCCAACCGCGCCTCGAACGTGCCGGTCACCGTGCGCGTGGCGGAAACGGGCGTCGAGAAGACCGTGCCGGTGAACGAGAAGACCTCGACATTCCATTCGCTGGGCCGGTTCAAACTGCCAAAGGGCAGGGGAACGACCGTGACCGTATCTAACCGCGGCACGGACGGCTTCGTGGTCGCGGACGGATTGCAATGCCTGCCGGTGAAGTGAGCGTTTCGCTGCGCGGCCTTGATTGTTCGAGGGGTTTGAGGATTGCTTGCGCCGGTTTCGGCCCGTCGCGGGCGCGGGGCCGGTGATCACTTGATGAACAATCCAACTCTGGCGCGTTCCGGCAGGGGCGTTGCATTTGTGTTTCTGCTGCTGGCTTCCGGCTTCTGCGGAATCTCCTACGAGATTCTCTACGGCCGGGTGCTCGGCAATTTGATTGGTGACCAGTTCGCGGTCAGCGCGGCAGTGCTGCTGACCTTCCTGCTGGGCATCGGCTTCGGCACGCTGCACGCGCACCGGCTTTGGCGGCGTCTTTGGGCGGTCGAGGCGGCCATCGGCGTGTGCGGCGTGGTGTTCGCGCTGGGCACGAAGCCGCTGGACGCGGTGCTTTACGTGGCGGGCGGGTGGTTCGGGCACGGAATGGGCGCGAACGTGTTCTTGTGCCTGCTGCTGTTGAGCGTGCCGTCGTTCCTCATCGGTTGCAGCCTGCCGCTCTTCGCGGGCTACCTCAGCCGGTTGGATTCTGGCCGCGTCTTCTCGCGCGCCTACATGGTTTACAACATCGGGGCGGCGGTCACCGCACTGCTCATCGAGTTCTGGTTGCTGCGCGAACTCGGCATCCGCGGCACGATGCTCGTCATCGCGGGGATCAATTTCGTCGTCGCGGTGGGCCTCCGGGCCGGCTTCGGGGATTTGCGCGAGAATCCGCCGGCGCCCGCCGCGCGCATGATTTTTCCCAAGTCGCACCTCGTGGCGCTGGCGATCGTCAGTGTCGCGTCGGCCATCTTTCAGTTGCTGATGGTCAAGCTGGCGGAGTGCGTCCTCGGCCCGTTTCGCGAGACCTTCGCGCTGGTGCTGGCCGTGGTGTTCCTCGGGATTGCCGCCGGGTCGGCCATCGCCGGGCGCTGGCGTTTTTCGTTTCCGGCGCTGCTCATCGCCAACCTCGCCGGGCTCGCCTGGCTGCTCGGCTGGTTCGATTGGATGGCAGTGAAATACACCGTCAACTATGCCGTCTCGGTGGAGAGCTACTTCTCTTCGGTCTTGCTGAAGCTCTATTTGATCGTCGGGGCGATGGGTCTTCCGGCGGTCACGTTCGGCGCGACCATTCCGGCGCTGCTTCAGGAGCAGAAGAATGTGGCGCGCGAATCCGGGCAGTTGCTCTTCGTCTCGTCGGTCGCCAACGCGCTGGGATTTCTGCTCATGGCGTTCGCGCTGCATCGCTGGCTGGATTACGGCGTGTTGGTGGTATTGGTCGGCGGGTTGGTCATGGCCGGGTTGCTGGTCTTCTGGAAATTACGCCCGCTCGCCTGGGTGGTCGCCATCGGCGCGGCGGCGGGATTGGTCAGCCTGCATCGGGTGAAGTGGGACGAGAACCTCCTCTATGTCGGCCACACCGCGTTTCATTCGCTCGACGACCTCGACAACGCGCTGGACCGTGTCGAATCACGCGAGCGTTTCAAGGGCAACCAGGATGTGTTCGCCATCAACCGCACGCAGGACAGCGCCTATTTCTTCATCAACGGCTTCATCAGTTTCCGGCTCAATTCGCCGTTCGAGAAACTGGTCGGCGCCTACGCCTCGCTTTACGCGCCGCGCACCGACAAGGCGCTGGTGCTGGGCCTGGGCAGCGGCGCGACCGGCGGCTCCGTCTGCCTGCTCTTCGACCAGATTGACGCGGTGGAGATCAACCCGGTGGTGGTGAAGAACCTCTTCCGCATGAAGGAATGGAATTTCGACATCGAGTCCTTCCAGCCGCGCCTGCGTCTCCACGTCGATGACGCCATTCATTACACCAAGTCCTCGCGCGAGAAATACTCGCTCATCGTCAACACGGTCACCACGCCGCTTTATTTCAGCTCGTCGAAGCTATACACGCGCGACTTCTTCCAGGCCGTGCGCGACCGGTTGACGGACGACGGCGTGTACATGACGTGGGTCGATTCGCGGGTGGGTGACAAGGGGTTGAACATCATCCTCAAGTCGCTCCAGGAGGTGTTTCCCGAATGTTCGCTGGGCTGCATTCAATCCACTTATTACCTCGTGCTCTGCTCGCCGAAACCGTTGCGGGTCCACAACGCAAAGCGCGTGGCCGAGAATCCGCGACTCGCGGACTTTCTCTGGAAACAGCACGGGTTGCGCACCGACTGGATGCCCTACAGCCTGATGACCACGCGCGCCTATGACACCATGAAGGGCATCGCCGCGCCGGTGAACACGCTCGATTTTCCGGCGCTGGAATTCGAGTGCGCCCGCCTGCGCAAACGCGGCATCGACGACTTCAAGCAGCGCGTCACCACGAACATGAACCTCGCCGAGATCGAGGCTGCGCTCTCGCCGGTGATGAAATTCGATCCGATCGAATTCGCGGTCTATAACGACGTGCTCCACGGGCCGTCGGCCATTTCCCGGCGCTGGAAGGAGTTGGTCGCCAAGGGCGCGCCGGACTTCGAGGACAAGTTCAAGGCGGCCAAGGCGGCCTACGCGGCCTCGCGCGCGAACTTCGCCAACACCGCCGACACCTTCCACGAGGCGGGCATGGAACAATTGCGCGCCGGCCGTTTCGAGGAGGCCATCGCTGAATTCAACAAGGCGCTGGCCGTGAATCCCAAGCGCAACAACACGCACTTCAACATCGGCTCGTGCTACGAACGCCTGGGCAAATACGAGGAAGCGCTCGCCGAATATTCCCAGGAACTGCTCGTGGACCCGAAGGACGAGGATGTGCCGTTCCGTCTCGGCCGCACCCAATACCGGCTCAAGCGTTATCTCGAAGCCGTGGACACGCTGGGTCAGGCGCTGCTCGTGAACCCGGGCGGCGCGGTTTATTACTATCGCGGCCTGGCCCAGGCCGGGTTGGGCAAGACCAACGCCGCCCTGGCCGACTTGAACAAGGCCCGCGATCTGAAATACGACGAGGAAGCCGTGACCCGCGCCCTCGACGAACTGCGCGGCCGGCGGAAGGATTGAACCCGGTTTCCGAAGTTGAAACCGCTAATCGACGCTAATCGGTTGGTGTGGCGCCGTCTGCGGGCGGAGCGCGGTTCAGTGCGCACGCCGCGTGTTCGATAACCCAAAGCCATTAGTGAGGATTTGCAAGGATCGGCGTTCTGTTTCGGAGTTTGGGTTCAACCCGAAATCCGAAGCGGATGCGCCTGCGCGTCGTGAAGCGCCGTGGCGCAGACTGGCAGTCTGCGGTATCGCGGGCTGGCAGCCCGCAGCCCGCCCGCACTTTTCCAAGCTGGCCTCCATCTTCGCGTGCCCGCGCCGATTGCCAATCGGCGAAACAGCAGACTGCCAGTCTGCGCTACAAGGTTCATATCCGACTTCGGAAATCGGGTTCAAGGCACGTCTTAGCATTTGCCTTCTTCCGGGTGCGATTGGAAGTGGCGTTCAGCCATGGAGACGCTTCGGCATGGCAGAGTGGTGGAGGATGAGCCTCACGGATCGCCCGCTGAATGCGGGCTTGTTTTGTCGCAGCGCGACAAAACGCCACCAAACCTACAGCGAACCCGGCCCTTGCGTCCCGGTTGCCATTGTGGCGTCCTTCGGGTCGAGTCGCTGAATTGCTCGTCCGACCGCCGGGAATAATTCGGAGCGTTACGCCTCTAACCTAGACGATGAAAACTGGCTTCTTTGCACTCCTTTCACTGTTCAGCGCTGGTTTTGCTTTTTCGGCCACCTCGTTGATCGGCACAAACGCACGCAATGGCAGTTTTGAAAGTGGCGCCATCGCTCCTTGGTACGGTGGTGGGCAGGTGGTGGAAGACCCGCTCTTCGCCAGCGACGGGACTCATTTCCTGACTCTTCACGGGACAGCACCTACACCTATCGCGCATGTGCGCGAACTTGCGTTCCAGTTCTTTTCAGCCAATCCGACCAATGGACGGACTTTCTTAGCCACCTTCGCCGCCCGGGCAGGGATAAACGGCTTTGATGAACTTTCTGTCGATTTCTTTGCGCGGAGCAGTACAGGCTCATTCATCGGCGGTGTGGAAACGCCGGTAAGTTTCCCCGCTTTGAGCAGTTCCGAATGGAGAACTTACCAGGTGCAGTACGTCCTGCCGGATGGCTGGACCGGAGATGGTGAAGTGAGTTTGCAGATTCTCTTCTCCAAACCGGGTGCGGCGGCGGGCATTTCCTACACAGGCTATCTCGATAATGTGCAACTCCAGGCGCTCCCGGCTCCTTTGCCACGGCTGACGATTGTCCACACAGATCAGACTTTGACCGTATCGTGGCCGGGCGATGGAACCAATTACGTATTGGAAATGGCATCGGCATTGTCGGGTGGTGTGGTTTGGCAAAGAGTTACAAATTCCCCTTCTATGATGGGTGGTCACCATTCCGTTGCCGTGGGAGCTGCGACAACGAATTGTTTCTTCCGTCTGAAATCCGAACCATGACATCGCGGCCTCCAGAGAAATCAGGTTGATAAGTCGGGCATCGGGTGTGCGTGGATAGTGGAGGGAGGTGTTGTGTTCCGCCCGCGCAGTTGCCATCGGGGCGGGTTTGTCACAGCTTCGCCGGATGAGTTTCGAAATGAGTTGTGCGGCGGGAAGGGGCCGCGATGTCGCGTCATGAAGGCGACCGATGTGCGCGTGGTGGGGACGCGGCTTTACTTCCTGCCCGTGCAAACGCGCGTGCCGCTCAAGTTCGGCACCGAGACACTGACTTCCGCAACGTGTGCGCGCGCCTGCGTGACGGTGGAAGACCGGCAGGGGCGTCGCGCGGTGGGTTGGGGCGAGACGCCGTTGAGCGTGCAATGGACCTGGCCAAGCCAGCTCGCCTATGGCTTGCGTCACGCGATGTTGCAACGGTTCACCACGCGGCTCGCCGAGGTGGTGGTGCGGCCGGACCTGGCCGGGCATGCCTTCGAGATCGGGGCGGACTGGCAGGAGTCGCTGCTGCCGAAGATGATGGCGCAGTTCAATCGCGGGGCCAGCGAGCCGATGCCGCTGCTGGCCGGGCTGGTTTGCCTCTCGGTGCTGGATGTGGCGTTGCACGACGCGTATGGGAATCTGCATCAGCGGCCGGTTTATGAGACCTACGGCGCGGAATTCCTCTCGCGCGATCTCGGTGAGTTCCTGCAATCGGCCGGTGATTCCAATGCGAGTTTTGGCGGGAAGTTCCCGGCGGATTTCCTGGTGGAGAATCCGCCGCGCCGGCTGCTGGCCTGGCATCTGGTGGGCGGCCTCGATTTGCTGGACGCCGCTGAACTCACGGGCACGGAGCCGAAGGACGGTTATCCGGTGTTGCTGGGGGATTGGATCCAGCGTGACGGGTTGAAATGCCTCAAGGTGAAGTTGCGCGGGAATGACGCGGCGTGGGATTACGCGCGGCTGGTGCGCGTGGGCGAGATCGGGCGGAGGCACGGCGTGACCTGGCTGACGGCGGATTTCAACTGCACGGTGACCGCGCCGGCTTACGTGAACGAGATTCTGGACCGCTTGCAGCGCGACGAGCCGGAGACGTTCGCGCAGTTGCTTTATGTCGAGCAGCCGTTTCCCTACGAGCTGGAGGAGTTTCCGATCGACGTTCGCAGTGTTTCCGCGCGCAAGCCGCTGTTTCTCGACGAGAGCGCGCACAACTGGCGGCTGGTGCGGCGCGGACGCGAGCTGGGATGGACGGGCGTGGCGTTGAAGACGTGCAAGACTCAGACGGGCGCGCTGCTCTCGGCCTGCTGGGCGAAGGCGCATGGAATGCAGTTGATGGTGCAGGACCTCACGAATCCGATGCTGGCGCAAATCCCGCACGTGCTGCTGGCCGCGAACGTCGGCACGATTGCCGGCGTTGAGACGAACGCCATGCAGTTTTATCCCGATGCCTCGCTCGCTGAGGAGGCGGTGCATCCGGGACTTTACCGGCGGCGCGAGGGACGGGTGGATTTGTCGAGCCTCTCGGGGCCGGGGTTCGGATACCGGGTCGAGGAAATCAAACGCGAGCTGCCAGAAGCGGCAGCGGTGTTTGGATGAGGTTTGGCGTCGCCGCTGTGGCGGCGGAGGAAGGCGGAAACGCCAGGCATCGAACTTTCAGGTATCCGTCCCGCCGCGCAACCCGGAAGGCGTGGAGAAACGGCCCGCATCCCGGAGGGAGGCGCAGGCCAAGTTGAGGGCTTATCCGAGAAATGCCGCGTGGACGGCCTTCATCGCGGCTTCGCCTTTGGCGAGGTCGATGACGACGGAGATTTTGATTTCGCTGGTGGAAATCATGTCGATGTTCACGCCTTCCCTGGCCAGCGTCTCGAACATCTTGCCGGCCACGCCGCTGTGGCTCTTCATGCCCACGCCCACGATGGAGAGCTTGCCGATCTTCTCTTCGGCAATGACTTCGCGGTAGCCAATCTCGGGTTGGAGTTTGCCGAGCAGGGTCTGGCCCTTGAGCAAATCCGGTTTGTCGAGGGTGAAGGAGATGTCCGTGGCACCGGTCGCGCCGTGGCTGGCCGTTTGAACGATCATGTCCACGTTCAGGGTGGCGTCGCCGAGCGCCTTGAAGATGCGCGCGGCCACGCCCGGTTTGTCGGGCACGCCGGCGAGGGTGATCTTGGCCTGGTTCTTGTCGAGCGAGACGCCGCGGATGACGACGTCTTCCATGCTTTGGGTTTCTTCTTTCACGATGGTTCCGGGATTGTCGTTCAAACTGGACCGCACCTCGAAGACGACGCCGAATTTCTTGGCGAACTCGACCGAGCGCGATTGCATCACTTTGGCGCCGAGACTCGCCAGTTCGAGCATCTCGTCGTAGGAAATTTCGTTGAGCTTCCGCGCGCCGGGCACGATGCGCGGATCGGCGGTATAGACGCCGTCCACGTCCGTGTAGATCTGGCAAAGGTCCGCCTTGAGCGCCGCGGCCAGCGCGATGGCGGTCAGGTCGGAGCCGCCCCGGCCCAGCGTGGTGATCTGGCCTTCCGGTGTTTGGCCCTGGAAGCCGGCCACGATGACGACCTTTCCCGAGTCGAGGAGCGCGTGGACTTTTTTGGGCGTGATGTTCTGAATCTTGGCCTTGGTGTGGACACCGTCGGTGACGATGCCGGCCTGCGCGCCGGTGAGGGAAACGGCGTCGATGCCCAGCGAATGAAGCGCCATGGCAGTCAGGGCGATGGTGGTTTGCTCGCCGGTGGCCAGCAGCATGTCCATCTCGCGCTCGCTCGGCAGGGGCATGATCTCTTTGGCCATCTTGATGAGGTTGTCCGTGACGCCGCTCATTGCGGAAACGACGACGACAACCTTGTCGCCCTTCTGGCGATAAGTGGCCACACGCCGGGCGACGTTCTTGATGCGGTCGGGATTGCCGACCGAGGTGCCGCCGAATTTTTGTACAATCAGTGCCATCGCTGTGAGTTTTGCGCCGTCTCTTTCCGGCGCGGGCGCGCACAGTAATGAAAAGGGGTTCCCGCTGCAAAGAGATGATTTTGGCCCGGGCGCTGCGGCGACGTGCGTGGGGGTGGCGGCTTGCCTTCGCGGGCGGCGCTGGTTAAATCGCGCCCGTGGCACAACAGCAAACTTTGCGGCGCGCGGTCAGTTTCACCGGCATCGGACTGCACAGCGGCAATCGTGTGAACATGACTTTCGCGCCGGCTCCGGGGAACACCGGCATCCGGTTCCGCCGCACGGACCTCGACGGCAAGCCGGAACTCGATGCGCGCATCGAGAACGTCGTGGACACCAACCGCTCGACGACGCTCGGCAAGGGCGCGCTCAAGATTCACACCGTCGAGCATGTGCTGGCCGCGTTCGCCGGCTGCGGCATCGACAATGCGGTGGTGGAGCTTGATTCCAACGAGCCGCCCATTGCCGACGGTTCCTCGCGCGAATACGTGAAGATGATCGATGGCGCGGGCATTACCGCCCAGCCCGAGTCGCGCGAACCTTACCGCGTCACCGAGCCGATCGAAGTGCGTGCCGGGGAATCGGTCATGTCCGTCTTTCCGGCGGACACACTGCGCATCACCTGCACCAGTGCGGACGCGCGCGGGTTGTTCACGCAGTTCTTCAGTGTCGAGGTTCTTCCGGACACCTGGCGGCGGGACATTGCGCACGCGCGGACGTTCTGTTTCTTCGAGGAGCTGGAGGCGCTCTACAAGGCGGGCCTGATCCGGGGCGGCAGTTTGGAAAACGCCATTGTCATCCGCGATGACGCGGTGCTCACGAATGAGCCGTTGCGTTATCCGGAGGAATTTGTCCGCCACAAGATTCTCGACATCATCGGCGACCTTTCGTTGCTGGGCCGGCCGTTGCTCGGACACGTGATGGCGGTGAAGCCCAGCCACCAGGCCAACGCGGAATTGACCAAGGCCATCCAGACGCAGATGCGCAAGCCGCTGGTGGCCGCGCAGACCTTCGCGCCTCCTCCGCCCCAGCCCGCTCCCGCCGAGAAGGCGCCGGTGCCAGACAAGGCTCCGTCCGCGCCAGCCGGCTCGCCGGAGCAACTCGTGCGCGATGGCGCGACGCTCGACGTGATGCAGGTGATGAAGATTCTCCCGCATCGTCCGCCGTTCCTGATGGTGGACAAGGTGACGAAGATCGAGGGCAACAAGATCACGGCCGTGAAGCTGGTGACGATGAACGAGCCGCACTTCGAGGGGCATTTCCCCGGACACCCGATCATGCCCGGCGTGTTGCAACTGGAGGCCATGGCGCAGGTCGCGGGTATTCTCATGATGCGGCAGGCCGAGAACGCCGGGAAGCTCGCCTACTTCATGTCTGCCGAGAGCGTGAAATGGCGCAGGCCCGTGCGCCCCGGCGACGTCCTGATCATCGACGTGGAGATGACCAAGGCGCGCGGCAAGATCGGCAAGGCCAAGGGCGTCTGCTCCGTGGATGGCGAACCGGTGAGCGAGGCCGAGGTGACCTTCATGCTCATGGACCAGGCCTGAGTCCGGCATGAGAACTTCAGCGCGCTGATCGTGGACCGGAATGAGGCTGCGGGCATGAGTGTCGAACAATCGTCGCGCGCATTCGATCACACCGGGCAAACGCCGGCGTATTCGCGATGATTCACTCCACCGCCATCGTTCATCCCGCGGCGCGCATTGGTCCCGGCTGCGAAATCGGCCCTTGGTGCGTGATCGGCGAGCACGTTGCGCTCGGGGAGGGATGCCGGCTGCATTCGCATGTGGTGATCGACGGCCACACCACGCTCGGAAACGGCAACGAGGTTTTTCCGTTCGCAGTGATTGGCTTGAAGACGCAGGATTTGAAATGGTGCGGCGGGCTTGCGCGCGTGGAGATCGGGGAACACAACACCTTCCGCGAGCACGTGACGATTCACAGCGCCACGGCGGACGGCGGCGTGACCCGCATCGGTTCGCACAACTCGCTGCTGGCTGGCAGTCATGTGGCACATGATTGCGTGCTTGGCGACCACGTCGTGATGTCCAACGTTGCCACGTTGGCGGGACACGTTGCAGTCGGGGATCACGCGGTTATTGGCGGCCTGGCGGCGGTCCACCAGTTCTGCCGCATCGGACGGCTTTCGTTCATTGGCGGTTGCTCGAAGGTGGTTCAGGATGTGCCGCCGTTCATGCTGGTGGATGGGAATCCGGCCGAGACGCGCACCATCAACAAGGTAGGCCTTGAACGGAATGCGGTGGCGGAGGAAATCCAGAATCACCTCAAGCACGCCTACAAGATTCTCTTCCGCGACGGCCTCACGCTGGCGAACGCCCTCGCGCGCGTCGAGGCGGAGTTGCCGCCGTTGCCCGAGTTGCGGCATCTGGTGCAGTTCCTGCGCGGCAGCGGGCGAGGCGTTTGCAAGTAGCGGCCGCCGTTCTTGCCCTCGCGCCGGGTTCGTGCCATGACCGGGTCATGAATTCCCAGCAAGGCCTGTTTCCGCGCCCGGATGACGCTTCGGAAAACCTCCTCAACCGCCGCCAAGCCCTCAAGGGCGCCGCGCTTCTAGCGGCCACGGCGCTGGCCGCCCGACCGGTGGTTGCGGCGGATGCGCTGGCCGCTGATTCACGCCGGGCGTCGCCCAAGCGCTACAACATCAAGAAGTCGATCAACCTCTGGGCATTTCCATATCCGCAGCGGATGACTCTCGAAGAATGCCTTCGCCTTGCCAAAGACGCGGGCTTCGACGGCATCGAACTCAACTACGACCTCGATAACGATCTCTCGCCCAAGGCTGGCACGCGCGATTTCGAGAACATCCGCCGCCTGGCCGACAAGGTGGGCATCGAGGTCAGCGGCCTCTGCTCGTTTCTTTTCTGGCCCTATCCGCTTTCGAGCAACGACCCGGCGAAGCGCGCCCGCAGCCTCGAACTTGCCGGGAAGATCGCGCAGGCGGCGCACGACCTGGGCGTGCAGAATGTTCTCGTTGTCCCCGGCGCGGTTCACATTCCGTGGCGCACGGACCACGAACCCGTGCCCAACGACGTGTGCGACCAGCGCGCTCGCGAGGCGGTGCGTGTTCTCGAAAAGCAGGCGGCGAAGCTCAAGGTGCGCCTCAACATCGAGAACATCTTCTTCAACGGCTACCTGATGACGCCCATGGAGATGAACGCCTTTGTCGATTCGTTCCAAAGCGAACACGTCCGCGTTCATTTCGACACGGGTAATATCTCGATGTTCCAGTTTGCCGAGCACTGGATCCCCGTGCTCGGCAAGCGCATCCAGAACATCCATTTCAAGGAGTTCACCAAGAAGGGCACTGACTATTCGCTGGAGACTTTCCGCCCGTTGCTCGACGGCACAACCGACTGGCCCGCGGTGATGGATGCACTGGACGCCGTCGGTTACCGGGGCTTTGTCACGTTCGAGTATTTCCATCCCTACACGCACTATCCGGAGGCGCTCGTCTATCAGACCAGCGATTCCCTCGACCGCATACTCGGCCGCAAGGCGGGGCGCGCGGTGTGAACTGAAGCGGCGAACGCGGAATCCGAAGTTGAAACGCGGTTCAACGTTTCAGAATGCAGGGTGAACACATTTTTCTTCCGCGGCAATGGGACAGGACGCACTCTCCGCGGCCGTCATGAAACGTGTTTTATTCAGCGCCTTGCTTTGTGCCGCCGCGTCGCTCGTCCGCGCGTGGGATTACGAGGGACATCGGACGGTCAATCAGCTTGCTCTCGAATCGCTGCCGAAGAACTTTCCCGCATTCGCGCTCACGCCGGCGGCGCGCGAACGCATCGCGTTTCTTTCGGGTGAGCCGGATCGCTGGCGCAATTCGACCAACTTCGCCGCACGGCATTGTCTGTTGCCGGAGCATTACCTCGACCTGGAGCATCTGCCGGAATACGGGATTTCTCCCAAGGCATTGCCGCCGTTTCGCTATGAGTTCACGGTGGCGCTGGCGGAGGGGCGGTTGAAGCACAACCACGGCGTGAAGGCGCCGCCGGCGGAGAAAGACGCCGATCATTCGCGGCAGTTGGTCGGATTTCTTCCGTGGTCAATCAACGATTACTACGCGAAGCTCGAATCAGGCTTTTCCTACCTCAAGACCTTCGAGCAGCACGGCGGCACGCCGGAGGAAATCCAGAACGCGCAGATGAACATCATCTACATCATGGGCGTGATGGGGCATTTCGTGGGCGACGCCGGGCAACCGTTGCACACCACCAAGCATTTCAACGGGTGGGTGGGCGAGAACCCGAACCGATATGCGACCAACCAGGGATTTCATTCGTGGATCGACGGCGGGTTCATCAAGAAGTCCGGCCTTACTTTCAAAGACCTGCAACCGCAGGTGCGTCCCGCGCGCGTGCTCTGGGGCGTTACGCCCACGAACGTCGTCGCTGATGCCGTGAACTTCATCATTGAGCAGAACGCGCTGGTGGAGCCGCTTTACATCCTGAACAAGAAGGGCGCGCTTTCTCCTCCGGGCGAAGGCGTGGAGGAGGGGAAGGGATTTATCGGCGGCCAGTTGCTCAAGAGCGGGCAATTCCTTGGCGACCTCTGGTATTCCGCGTGGGCGCAGGCCCCGGTTGACAAGTTCCTCAAGACGCAATTGAGCCGCCGGCAGAACGGGGAGAAATAGGCGCGTCGCCGCACTGTATTGGCCGGGTTTCAGCGCGGCCGGGCTTCAACGCGGAAGTACGCGCTTGATGCGCCCTGCACCGTGACCGTGGCGTGATTGAAAGGCGGTGTGGCCGCCAGGTTCGTAAGCGACGGTACGGACAACCATGGGCCGTGCAACGTATCGCGTTTCCACACGTCGTAGGTGTAGTTCGTTCCGGAAGGCCAGGTCAGTGCCACGCCTCCACGGGCCGATGCGCCGCGCATCAGCCTGAACAACTCCGCGTCTTCGCATTTCGCGGCCAGTGTGGCGATCTCGGTATTCGCGAGCGGCCGGTTATAAATCCGCACGTCGCTGATCGTGGCCGGCCCGTGCCGAAACGGATCCTCCTGCGCCATTCGCCCGTAACCGATGGCGAGGCATTCCCGCACCGGCACGGAGCTAAAGAAGTTGGTGAACGCGGAGCTTGAGCCGAGGTTGTAGTGCCGGTTCGTGAGTTCGGTGCCGTTTAAATAACCGGTGTTTCCGCCTGGTCCCGCCACCCCCACGAAATGATACCAGGTGTCCGGAAGCAGGTTCGTTGCGGTGTCGAAGCAGAACCACTTGTTGAAGATCGTGAAGTAGAGCCGCCGGTTCTGCGGGTCGTTGTCGTGTCCAATTTCGACTATGAGGCTGTTGTGCATTGTTCCAGCGTGGGCCTCGCCGAAGTAGAGCAGGGGAATCGCCGTTCCTGAACCGGTGACCGGAAAGCGGAAACGGATGGCGATGGACCCTTGGGTCAGTTGGCAAATTGTCTCGGGCGGTGTCGCGCCGGGACCGGGCACATGCATCGCGTCATCCACTCCATCGAAGCGCAAGGCGCCGTCATAACAGGTCTGCCCGTTCGTCGGCACCGCGCCGAACACGCGGCCATCGACACGATTTGGCGAGGCGTCACGCACGATGCCGTTCGTAGTCTCGGAAAAACTCCAATGCGCGATCAAACCGTCGGTGAGATTGGCTCCGCGGGTTGGTGAAAAGGCCCCAGTGGCAACAAGGCAGAACATCGTAAGCCAGAACGCTGTGCGCGACCTCGGGTTGAAATGGTGGAACCAGTCGCGGGTGAGGCCGCGGCGGCGCGTGGGAAATCGTCTCCTTTGAGTCAGCATGGTCTTCTGCTCCAACCGGGTGGAACATCGACAGCCTCCAGCACGGCCACATGCCGGGCGTTGTCAAAAGCCGGTTGTGAATTGCTTTGGGTTGTCCTGGCGCCGGTGGATGGACTCAAGTTACGGGCAAAGCTTCATTCTGGGTGTGTCGCCGGCATCGAAGCCCGCCGGCTTTGGTCAAACAGTGGCGCATGCAATGTCGTCACCCACTCGAGTTTGGAAACCCTTGACCCGACAGGCTCGGAAGTTTGGCAACAGAATCTACTTGGGAACAGCGGGAACGTCGGACCTCGGCGCCATGCATGGCTCGTTCCTTGGAATCGGCCCGCCTTTCCCGTTGTCGAGTTCCGCGCCGCTGTGGTCATCTTCGCCCATGCAATTGCACACACGTCTGTCCATCGCCTTCTGGCTCGCCCTGGTGTTTGCCACGCAGGCCGCCACCAACCGCTTTGATGGTGACATCCGCGCGTTCGAGGCTGCGGACCGGACGAATCCGCCGCCCAGGAACGGCATCCTGTTCACTGGCAGTTCCAGCATCCGCCTTTGGAGGACATTGCAGCAGGATTTCCCAGGCCGCCCGGTCTTCAACCGCGGTTTTGGCGGCTCACAGATTTCCGATGTGACCCATTTTGCCGGGCGCATTGTGCTGCCGTACGAGCCGCAGTTGATTGTGTTCTACGCGGGCGGGAACGATCTCAACGGCGGGAAATCCGCCGAGCAGGTCTTTGCCGACTGGCAGACGTTCGTGCAAACCGTTCACGCGAAGCTGCCGAAGACCCGGCTTGCCTACATTTCGATCGCACCCAACCCGGCGCGCTGGAAGCAGATTGAACGCGTGCGCGCCGCGAATGCGCTCATCGAGAATTACAACCGCACCGACGCGCGCCTTAGTTTCATCGACGTGCATCCGGTGATGATGGGCGATGACGGCCTTCCCAAGCCGGACATCTTCGTGGCGGACAAGCTGCACATGAACGCCAAGGGGTATGAATTGTGGAAAGGCGTGGTGGACGCGCACATCGCGAAGCTGCTCGACGCGCCGAAACCCTGACTGCTCGCGTGAATCCTGCCACCGCCGAACTGGCCGGGAGCCTGTGCCCGGATTGCGCGTTGTGCTGCAACGGTGTGCTTTTCGCGGACGTGGAATTGCAGGCTGACGACGACGCAGCGCGTCTGGCCGCGCTCGGACTGGCGCTGCGCCGCACGCGGACGAAGGTGAAGTTCCTCCAACCCTGCTCCTGCCTGTCCGGCGACCTCTGCCGAATTTATACGCAGCGTCCATCGCGTTGTGCCGCCTTTGAGTGTGGCGTATTCCGGCGTGTCGTGTCCGGCGACCTCGCGCTGACGGGCGCGCAGCGCAAGGTGAGGACGGCACAACGGCTCGCGGAGCGGGTCCGGGGGCTGTTGCGCCGGCTTGGTGACAACGCGGAAGCTGTTTCCCTGACCAAACGCTACGCGCGCGTGATGTCGCAGCCGGTGGATTTGGCCGATGATCCCGATTTATGCGACGCACGCGGCGAGTTGATGCTCGCGGTCAACGAACTGATGCAGGTGCTGCACCGCGATTTTCTCACCGACTGACCGGACTCGCGATCATCCGGCTCGATGCGCGGGCGGCCGCAGCTTCACCATGGTCGCGCCGGTGCCGCCGAACAGTGCGCTGGCGTCGGTGAATGAGGCGACTTCGGGCAACCGCGTCAGTATGGCGTGGACGCTGCGTTTGATGTTTCCGATGCCTTTGCCGTGGATGACGCGCACTTCGAGGATGTTCCTGGCGCGACATTCTTCGAGATAAGCCGGCACGACCTCGCCAACGTCCTCGGGCCGGAAGGTGTGCAAATCGAGAACTCCGTCAATCGGCAGTTCAATGGGCGCATTATCCGGCGAATTCTCCGGGGAATCGGCGGCGTGCATCGCGGGGGGTGCCGGGTCAGCGTTGGAAAAGTTTGGGCCCGTATCGGAACAGCGTGACGGCCCAGACCAGGATGAGAAGGAAGACGAACACCGTCAGGCCCATCGCCACGCGCTTGAGCAGCGCCACTCGCTGTTTGAAGCGGCCGGAATCCTCCGCGTGCATGGCTCGGAGCATGGCGAACTGTTTCTCGATCGCGTCGGCGGAGGCGTCGCCTTCGCGCAGCCGGATGAGCTGCCATCCGGGTGCTTTCTCACCGAAGCCCTCGGGTAACGACGCCATTTCCTCGTCGGTGGCGGGATGAAAGCCGAGGTTGCGCCAGAACGGAAAGGGGAGCTGCGTCCAGATGCGGTCGAGGCTGTGATTTACGGCCACGCGCTGGAGTCGTTCCCAAAGAAGCTGGCGGATTTGATCGGCCAACTCAGCGCGCGCGATGGCTTCGCCGTGGAGCCATCCGTGGTTGGCGCTGGTTTGCAAGGCGACCGCGCCGAGCACGACCTGAGCCTCGTCCACCACGACCTGAAAATCCGTGAGGCGGCGTTCCAGAGTTTCAACGGGAAGTCGTTCCAGCCGCCACAAGTCGATCAACTGCGGCAGGTCTTCCACGGTGGCGCGTCGCGCATTCATGTGTGGTGGAGAACAAACAACAAAAACGGTCGCGGCTTCAATCCCCAAACCCATCAAGGGCGCGTCAAAGGCGCATCTCAGTTTCTTGGGGGAATGCACATTTCTGGATGGTGGAACTCGTCGCGCTGCGACGAGTGGCGCCGCGTCCAGCGGCGCAACGCACGACATCACGCCCTCCTTTCCGTCGACGGGGTTGTCGCAGCGCGAGAACCATCACCTGCGAGAAAGTCAGATGCGTCTGCGCGTCAGTTCCACTCCGCGCGGTTGCGAGCGCGCTCGGTTTCCAGTTCCTGTTTGGCAAGGGTGATCTTGGCGCGGATGAGGTCGCGGTTTTGTTCCTCGGCCTCGGCCAGTTCGCGTTCGAGCTGCGCAATGCGCTTTTCGTAGGCGCGGAATTTTTCCTGCACGCCGGACTGGATGCACTCGATGCGATCCTCGATCCGCTGCGCCTCCGCCAAGGCGGTGTTCTGCGCGGCCAGCAATTTCTTGCGGTCGCCGTAGAGCTTCTGCACCACGGCATCGCCAAGCACGCGCGCGAGCGGGTCGGGCAGGTTGTGCATTGCGCCCTCGGGCGACGCCAGCGTAAGGGCGGTGTTTGGGGCCGGGCGGCGCGTGAGCCGCCAGAGAATGAGCAGTAAGACGAGCGCGCTGATCCCGCCGACGATCCACGGCAGATATGCTTCCAGTGAATCCGGTTTCACCGGCACTTGCGCCTGCACGGCCAGGCTCCGAATCCGCAGGTCGTCCAACGCGGCCTTGGCCAGAGGGGTCACGACTTCGCCGGGCCGCACGATGGCCTGGCCGGCGTCGAATCGTGCGATGCTCCATACGTCCTTGACGCGTCGGGCGCGCAATTCCCGCGTCACGGCGTCCTCGGGCAGGCAATTCGGTTTGATGAACGACGCGAGCAACCGGGCCAGCGCCTTATCCTCGCCGGTCAGTTCCTTCGCCAATTCGGCACGCGCGCGGCTCAACGCCAGCGTGTTGGTCCGCCGGATGTCGAACCCCGGCTTCTCAATCATGGCGGCGGTGATCTCGCTGCTTGCATCCGTCGGCACGAGCCGCGGTTGCCCGCCGGACCGGGCGTCATCGGAGATTTGCTCGGGGCGAATCCACAGCGAGGAGACGGCTGCCACGACCTCTTCCCGCGGGGCTAGGAACGCAGCGTCGTCCAGGTTCCGCGCCCAGAGCCGCGCCAGCGGAAGGGGCAGGGGAACATCTGGATTGCTCTCCCGGAACGACACGACGAAGGCGCGGAAGGACTGCGCGTTGGCGGCGCGCTCATCAATGGCGGGCTTCTGGAACTTCGCGCGCACGGCGGCGTGGAAACTGGAGCGGTTGGTCTCGAAGGTCGCGCGCAGTTCCGCCAGTGCCTCGCGGGCGGCGTTGGTGTTCCAGCGGAAGACCGGCGCCACACGCTGCGCTTCCTTCACTTTCAACGCCGCCGATTTGTCCGGATCAACAACGCTGATCGGGAACGGCGTGACGACGTAAAGTCGCGAGGTTTGGCCGATCTGGTATTCGGGAATGACGCCACGGGCACGGGGCGAAATGGCGAGACACAATGCCGCCACCGCGGTGAACGCGGCGATCACACGGTGCGTTTGGAAGTGCGTCAGGAGCGTGGTCGCATCCTTCCCGCGCGGCTTGGCCCGCGCAAGCGCAAAGACCATCACTTCGCGCCGAACTTGAAAACCGTGGTGCTGGCGAAGGCCTGGCCGGGGCGCAACACAACGGAAGGGAAAGACGGCTGGTTGATCGAGTCCGGGAAATGCTGGGTTTCGAGGCAGAAGCCGCCGAATTTGGGATACGCGACGCCACTGACGCCGACCAGTTTGCCGTCGAGTCCGATGCCATTGTAGAGCTGCACGCCGGGTTCGGTGGTCAGCACTTCGAGGATGCGGCCGGAGCCGGGTTCGTAGGCGCGCGCAGCCAGGGTGAGTTTTCCGCCGCCGCTGTTGAGCACGAAATTGTGATCGTAGCCGCCGGGGAACTTGGAGAGTTGATCAAGGCCGTTGGCCATGGTCTTGGGTTTGGTGAAATCCAGCGCGGTGCCTTTGACGGGTGCGAGTTCACCGGTTGGAATCAGCGTCTCGTCGGTCTTGGTGTAACGATCGGCCCAGATTTGCAACTCGGTACCCAAGGTGTCGCCGGAACCGGCGAGGTTGAAATAGCTGTGGTTGGTGACATTGACCGGCGTGGCCTTGTCGGTCTTGGCGCGATATTCGATGCGCAGTTCGTTGTCGTCCGTGAGCGTGTAGGTGACGGTGAGTTCGAGGTTGCCGGGGTAGCCTTCCTCGCCGTCTTTGCTGAGGTAATGGAACTCGATGGAGTTCTGGCCGGCCTGCGGCGTGGCGGACCATACGACTTTGTCGAAACCCTTGCGGCCGCCATGCAGATGGTTCGGGCCGTTGTTCACCGCCAGGGTGTAGGTCTGGCCGTCGAGCGTGAACTTGCCCTTGGCGATGCGGTTGGCGACGCGGCCCGCGATGGCGCCGAAGAACGGGTGGCCCTTCTGGTACTGCGCGAGGTTGTCGAAGCCGAGGACGATGTTGCCGAGCTTGCCGTTGCGGTCGGCGGTGTGGATTTCGGTGATGAGCAGCCCGTAGTTGCTGACCTTGACGATGGTTCCCTTGCGGTTGGTGAGGGTGAAGAGTTTCACGGGTTGGCCGTCAACGGCGCCCCAGGAGGTTTCTGCGATGGATTTCATGGCTTGGGTGTTGTGTTTGGCAAAGGGACACTGGCATCCGCCGCCGAACGCGAGCGCCGCGACCAGCGCAAGGGCGGAAAGGATGGGGGAGAGATGAAGCGTGCGGGTTGTTTTCATGGCGGTCATGCGGGGGGAGCTATTAAGGGCTTCGCCGGAAAAGCGCAACATTCGCGTGACACCCGCGCGGGCCACCGATACATCACCGCGCGATGAAAGCCGCCGTCCTGCACGGGAAAGAAGATGTCCGCATTGAATGTGTCACCGAGCGCCCGCTCGCGCCGGGCGAGGTGCGTCTGCGCATCGAGGCCGCGCTGACCTGCGGCACCGATCTCAAGGTGTTCAAGCGCGGCTATCACGCGCGGATGCTGGTGCCGCCCACGGTGTTCGGGCACGAAATGGCGGGCGTGATCGCGGAATCCGCGGCACCGGACTGGCGCGCGGGCGAGCGCGTGGTGGTGGCGAATTCCGCGCCCTGCGGAGAGTGCTTCTTCTGCCGCGAAGGCCAGGAGAGCTTGTGCGACGACCTGCTCTTCCTGAATGGCGCTTACGCGGAATCCATCGTGGTGCCGGCGCGGTTGGTGGCCAAAAACCTGTTGCGGCTGAAGCCTGGGACCGCGTTCCGCGATGCGGCGTTGACGGAGCCGCTGGCCTGCGTCGTCCTCGGCGTGGACGACTGCCGTTTGCGCGCGGGACAGCGCGTGCTGGTGATTGGCGCGGGGCCGATCGGGCTGATGTTCGTCGCACTGGCGCGGGAACGGGGTTGCGAAGTGTTCGTGGCCGGGCGCGGTGAAAACCGGCTGGCGAAGGCGCGCAAGCTGGGCGCGACGGCGGTGATCGACGTGACGCAACGCGATCTCCTCACCGCGGTGCGCGACGCCGTAAAGCCGGACGTGGACGTGGTGTTCGAGGCGGTCGGCAAGCCGGAGACATGGGAGGCCTCCGCCCAACTCGTGCGCAAGGGCGGCCTGGTGAATTTCTTCGGCGGCTGCCCGGGCGGCACGACCGTCACGCTCGACACAGCGCGGATGCACTATTCGAGCATCAACACGGCGGCGAGTTTCCATCACACGCCACGCACCATCCGGCGGGCGCTGGAATTCATCGAGGCGCGCGTGATCCGCGCGGACGACTTCGTGGACGGCGCGTGCGGGCTGGATGAACTGCCGGAGATTCTCCGCGCGATGGCGGCGGGGAACCGCGCGGTGAAGACCTTCGTGCGGACGCAGCCGTGATCAAAACGTGTGCGGTTCGATGTGGACCGTCACATCGTTGATGCGGTGCTGTGAGCAACGAAGTTTTTCGACCACCTTGTGAGCGATCGTGTGGCCGTCGCGCACGCTCAGATCGCCATTCACCACCACGTGAATGTCCAGCGCGAGGTGGAGGCCAAGTTTGCGGATGCGGCATTTCTCGATATCCATCACGCCGTCCACCTCGCGGGCCAGCCGGCGCACTTCCTGGACAATCCCGGGTGACACGGCGGCGTCCATCATCTCGTTCAACGCCTCGCGCAAAAAACGCAGGCCGTTCCAGGCGATGATCCCGCAGGCGACGAGCGCGGCCCAGTCATCGGCCGTCTCGTATCCCTTGCCGCCGACCAGAGCGATCGTGATGCCGACGAACGCGGCCGCGGAAGTCAGGGCGTCGCTGCGGTGGTGCCAGGCGTCGGCCTTGAGGGCGACGCTGTCAAGGCTGGAGCCGGTCCGCCAGGCAAGGCGGAACAGCACCTCCTTCACGAGAATCACGACGACCAGGACAATAAGCGTGTAAGCTTTGGGCGCATGATGCGGTTGGATGATCTGCCGGTAGCTTTGCACGGCGATCAGCACCGCCGCGCCGAGCAGCATGAGCGCCACTGCGGCACTGGCCAGCGCCTCGGCCTTGCCGTGACCGTAGGGATGATTCTCGTCGGCGGGAATGGACGAGACGCGCAGGCCGCTCCACACGATCAACGAACTGAGAATGTCCGCCGTGCTCTCAATGCCGTCGGCGATGAGCACATACGACTGGCCGAGCACCCCGGTCAGAATCTTCGTTCCCGCGAGAACGAGATTCACGACGATGCCCAGCAACGAAATCCGCAGCCCTGACGCAACATTCGACATGGTGAACGCCGCGGATTTTGTAGGCGGGGGCCGGGACGCGGTCAACGCGGGTGTTGGGCTTGGGTGTGATTGGAAGTGGCGGCCAGCCAACGACACGCTCCGGAATGCCCGAGAGGTGGAACTGGTCGCGCTGCGACC
>CAYQWK010000008.1:0-34904 GCA_964420805.1 uncultured Bifidobacteriaceae bacterium
CCGCGCGCGGCAAAACCGTGCTCCGTCTCCATTCCGAAAAGCATCTCGGCCATGCTGTAACCGTGAGAAGAGTTTGAAAAGGGTGGTAAGCGGGCCTGAAAAGGGTCAAGGCGTGTAGCGGCGGCACGCGGCTGAAAAGGGTCGCAGCCGAATGGCCGCAGGGCTGCGTTGGCACTGCAAACCAGCGGCAGCCGTCCGCTCGATCAATTCAAAAGGTGCCGTAGAATTCCCCGCTGCCGGAGTTGTAAAGATCCCCCACCTCGGTGTCGCTCAGGGGGCGATACCAGATGCCCACCTCGTCAATCTGTCCATTACTCTGATTCCCCCACCCTTCGTTGCCGACGTAGAGTGACGGGCTGGACGATGCCGCTACCCCCCCTACGGATGCCGTCGTGGTCTTGGCGTTGTTGACAAAGATGCTCAGTTCACCCGTCACGGCACAGTACCGGCAGACGATGTGATACCAAGTGTCTGCGGAAAGTGTCGTTGGGTCGGCGGCGGACTGCCACGAGCCGTCGTAATGCCAGAGGGTAACGGTGCTGGATAGCCGCAGCGCGATGCCTCCATAACCCTCCCATGCCCACAACGTCTGCCCTGCTGACGGATCGCAACTCTTGAACCACAAACTCACCGTGTAGTTTGTCCCGTTGAAATCAAATGCGGCCGTATCGTCATGCAGGTAGCGGGGCTGTTGGCGTCGAAGGCGTTGCCACTCTTGCCGCTGACGTAGCCCCGCTGTCCCGGCTACGGCTCCGCGGCAAAGAACGTGTATGCCTGATTCGTGCCCGACCGGCGTGAGGTAACCAGGAACACCGATCCGTTGGAATTCCAGAAGCCGAAATGACCGTTGGTGATGCTCGCGGGCTTGGCGTTGGTGCCCAGGAGCAGTGTCCATTGATTCCCAATCGTAAATGCACCGGCCATGAACGGTGCGGTTGTTCCTACGGCCACTTTCCGCGACGTGGTCGCGTCGAGGTAGATGTCTGTGTCATTGCCAACATACAGCGCGGCGGTCGCAGAAATTCGCCTGGAGCCGTTCATCACAATGCTGCCAGAGGAATCCACGGTGAAAGGCGTCCCCCCCACTGTTCCAACGAACCCAGAAGTTGCCACAACATGGGTCGCCTTGTTGGTTCCATTGACTTCGAGCGCATGACCAGGAGATGCGGTGCCAACACCAACATTCCCATTAGTCACAACCAGTGTGTTCGTGTTCACCGTCAGCGCAAGGGTACTCTCGATCCCTGCCTTCACGTTAAGGTTCGTGGCGTGGCCACCACTCGATGCGACAAAGGCCCCCGCGTTGGTGAGCGCACCCGTGGCCGCGAGGTTGGTCAGGATGGCTGAGGCCGGCTGCCGCCCGGTGATCCAGTTCGTGACCGACGCCGAGTTGGTCGCACCATTGATTGCCGCCGCCAGCGCGTTGCTGGCCACGTTTAACTTGTTGCTAGCCGCAGAAAGGGTGTTCGTCAACCGCTCCTCGATGCCAATCAGCATCGAGATCGAGTTACTTGGCACGCCGTTCAGCGTGCCGTATGTCCGCACGTCATAAATCGGGTTGGGAAACTCGACGGCGCGGGCATACGCGTCCACCTGCAGGTTCGGCACGTTGTCATCCAGATCAGAGACCAATTTGAGCAGGTTCGCCTCCTGATACCAGACCATGCCTGCGTTCTTAAAAATCGTGGGGCTGCCTAGATTCAGGTTTGTGGCGTGGCCACCGCTCGATGCGACAAAGTCCCCTGCGTTGGTGAGCGCACCCGTGGCCGCGAGGTTGCTCAGGGTGGTGGAGGCCGGCTGCCGGCTGTTGATCCAGTTCGTGCCCAACGCCGAGTTGGTCGCTGCGGTGATGGCCGAGGCCAGCGCGTTGCTGGTCGTGGTGTCGTTGGCCACCAGGGTGGATCGTAACACATTCGACGCGGCGGTCAGTTGCGCCTGGTTCACACCGTCCGCACCGCCGGGCACCAACGCGATCCAGCGCTGTCCATTGCTGGTCCAGGTCACGGTGTTTGATCCGCCCCAGGCCAGGAACCTCCCGTCCGCCGCCGCCTGGCTGTAGGCCACCGTCCCGGCGGCCGGCGTCACGGTGGTGGTCTTGATGTCAGCCGAATAGACCGTGCCCGTGCCGCTCTCGACCAGGTTGGTGTAGATGGTCAGGCTTGGCGGGGTCAGCGTGCGGACCTCGATGCGGTAGGTGCCAGGGAACAGGTTTGTCCGGGCCTGGCTGTTGTTGCCGGTCTTGAGCGTGTGCGGCAGGTTGGCCACCACACGACCGGAGCCGTTGGTGATGACCGCCTGCAGCGGCGTGATCGTGATGATGGCGTTGGTGAGGGGTTGCGAGACGATCTGCTCCAGGTCAAACACCACCACCGGCGACGCAGCACGGGCGGTGGCAAGGCCAAGGAGGCAGAGCAACAGGGGCAGTTTGCTTTTCATGGGCGGGTGAGTTTGGTTTAAGAACGTCTTTTCTGCACAGGCCGGATGGCCCGTTTCGCCGGATTCACCCGGCTTTTTGTAGGGGAACAACTGGTTGAGCTTGCGCTGGCGCTCCTCGCAGCCACACGGCCGGCCGGTCACACGTTCAAACATCTTCGCGGCCGCAGCCAGTCCCGTGGCCTGCGCCAGCCTCGCCACGGTGTCGCCGAGTCCCCGCGGCTGGTCAGCCGGACGGCTGCCGTGGGGCGGCGCGGAGCGCATGGTCACGCGGAATTTCAGGGCGTGGCTCATGCCAGCGGCACTGTGATTGTCCCCACGACCGTGTCCGCAAACCGCAACTCAACCGCCCGCGAGGCCACCGACTCCATGTGGTACACCTCTGTGCCACCCACCGGGCCGGAATTCTGCACCATCGCCCAGTAGAATGACGCCGGGCAGATGTAACCCGGATCCCGCAGGATGTCCCACAGCGTGAATGTCTCCGTGAGTTCGCTCAGGCTGAAGACACGGCATTGCCAGTCCTCCAATGTCTCGGGCGTGGTGGTGGCCACCCCGATGGCATCACTCACTGGCGGATTCGCCCACACGTAAGAGATCACTCCCAGATCCTGCGTCGGCACATCCCCATCCGGGTAGGTGTTCACCTGCCACTGGTCCCTTCGCCACAATGCCGCCGCCACGCTGAAGTTTCCCATGTCCACCATGTCGGCGATTGACGCCGGCAGCGCGTTGCGCCACGTCTGCGTGCCGGCAAACCGTGTCTCCGCCCAGTGCGTATCAATCCGCAGCCGGAAGGTCTTGGCCCCGCCGGCGCATTCCAAAACCACGCCATCTTCGGCGTCCACATCGAGCCGGGCCTGGCACATGGCCGACACACCCATTCCCGTCGTCCATGACGACACCGAGACCGCCGCGCCCACGTCGCCCTCCTCGATCTCCGCGCCATCCCCGCAAACGTCTGCCGGCCGGAGGTATGTGGTGCCGGAGCAGGAATCCCCGGCTGGCTGGCTCTCGGGTGGCACCCGGCTTTGCAGGGCATCGATGGGCTTCGTTCCGGCGTAAATATGCTGGCGCGTTTCAAATTCCCACGGCAACTCCACCGGCACCACCGTCAGCAGGTTTACCGCGTTGGCCAGCCGGTTGAATGCCTCGGCATACACCCGCGTGTTCGGGAACGGCCCGTTGCCGGACGGCCGGTCGTCACGCCTGCTCACCGGCAGCAGCCCCGCCGTGCGCTCATTGTTCCCGATCTGCAGCCACAGATTCTCGATGGTGAAATGCACCGGCCGCCCGCCTGGGCAATCCGGGTAACTCGCCGTCGCGCTGGTGTCCACGTAACCCTCGCACATCACATCCAGTAACTGGGCCAGCCACTGCATCTCCAGCGCCAGCATCCGGGTGTCACTCTGTTGCTGCGTGTCATTATCCTCCGGCTCATCCACCCACACCTTGGGTGCCAGGCGCGTGAAATAAAACCTCGGATGGCAGCTCCCCTCCGCCGAGAAACTCACCGGGCTTTGCAGCTCGGCCGCGTCTCCGATCAGCGCCGCGCACGGCGTCCCGT
The DNA here is from genome assembly GCA_964420805.1 of uncultured Bifidobacteriaceae bacterium. Taxonomy (GTDB): domain Bacteria; phylum Verrucomicrobiota; class Verrucomicrobiia; order Limisphaerales; family SIBH01; genus JANNGC01. The sequence continues at coordinate 4,001 of CAYQWK010000008.1, forward strand.
CCGCCACCCATTTCAAGTACTGGCGCACCGCGTTCTCATCCGTCCGGTAATCCTCGCCCGCGCACGCGTCCGGCCCGGCGGCGCGGCTGATGTCGCCACTGATGCAACTGCGGAACCTTCCCGCGAACTGCACACGGACCTCCTGCGTCGCCTCGTCGTAAGTCACGGACTCCACCTCGTAATCCGGCGGGTAAATCGGGCAGCTCTGGAAGAACTTCGTCCGGTTCGCCTCGCTCGCGCCCAAATTCTCGTTGAAGCGGTTCCAAAAATTGTGCGCCGACGCCGAGTTGACCAGTGGCGGGTTGGCACATTCCCCCCAGGCCACGTGCGCGCAAAAGGCCGCGTCATCGTAGGCCATGCTGGCCATTTTCTGGCTGAGGAAATGCGCCCGGTTGTGCAGCGCCCCCACCACGTCCCCGTAGTTCTCCGGCTTCCATTCCGAGCCTTCAGAGTCCTTGTAACACGTCGTCGAGATGAACATCAGCCACTCATTGCTCAGGCCGTGCTGGGGTGCGAACGTCTGGATGCCCTCGATCTGCCATGCCTCTCCCGTCCCGCCGTAAGTCTCCACGCCCGCCACGCCGAAAAATCCATCCCCCTCCGGGATCGTGATGCCGTTGTAGATCACCTCCCCACCACGGGCCTCGTATTGCGCGTTGGCCAGGATGCCGCCGCTCGGCGTCGCCTCCAGTGGCGGGGCAATGCCCTCCCACACATCAATGCTCTCCCCACTCACCGTCACGAACCGGTCAAACCACAGCACGCTCCGGTCATTCTCGACCGCGTAACCCTTCACCTGGGTGCGATTCATCAGCCGCAGCCGCTCGCGGTACATCCGCCGCGCCGTCTCATACACCGCGTTCCATTCCAGCGCCATCGGCGCGGGCATGGGATCAGCCGCCACCAGCGCGCCCCAAGCGGCGTAATTCTCCCACGCCGCGCGACCGCTCACATTCTCGCCGATGCTGTCCAGCGCCTCACCGTTATTGGCCGTGGCCAGCCGCAAATAAACGTAGGCGTCCTGGAACCGCGGCTTCATCGGTTTCTGGACCAGCAACTCGACCGTGAACTCGTTGCCGGCCAGCGTCCCGGCATCCAGCCGCAGTTGCAGATCTCCATGGCCCTGCGGATTGGCGAACCATTCAATCCTCGACCCCGCCGCCGTGACGCGGAAGGTGCTTACCACCGCCCCCTCGCTCAAAATAGACAACGCCAGCTCGCCCGCAAACGTCGTCACATCCACGAGCATCCCCGTCAGCACCGTGTTGCCAGAGCTGGGGATCTCCACGATGGGTGTCACCGTTTCCGAGCGGCACGCCACGCCATCGTTGGCGGACGTGTAGGTGGTCACCCCGGCCACGCCGGTAAAATAGTCCTCGCCGTTTGCCGCGTAGGTGCTGCCATCGTAGGTCACCTCCGCCGTGCCATCCGGCCCGCACACGAAATAGTCCACCCCGGCCTCGATGCTGCCGCTGGCCACGTGCTCACCGCCGGCGCTGGTTAAATCCGCCTGCGTCCAGCTCGGGTAAATGGCCGTCACATCGCCACCACTCTCCACCCCCACCGCCGGGGCCAGCCGGTACTGGCGGCTCAGGAACGCATGAAAGTCAAACGCCACCGCCTTGACCCGGTAATCATCCCCGGCCCGCTCCGCCTCCGTGCCCCGGAAGCCCGATCCGAACCGTTGCAGCACATCCATCAACCACGGCGCGTCTGAGTGGCGCAGGGCGGCCAGCGTGCAAGGCCCGTAGCCAGGGAACGACGGGTCCAGCGGATCACGGCAGTCCTCTGACCGGGTGTAGGCGTCCTCCATTGCGTAGTCCGCGAAGCTCAATGTCACCGTGGTGCCGTCATGCAGCAGCACCTCGTAGGCATCATGGGTCAACCGCACCGAGGCATAGCCCGGCGGATCAGCCGGGATCAACACCCCGCCGTCCTGGTCGATGCCAGACCATTGGCAGCTTGAGTATTCCAGCGTTGCCCCGCCCCGCAGCGAGCGAAACCGCAGCGTGTACGCGGTGGCCGTGCCGGAAAACACCCACACCTCGCCATCCTCATCCCACACCGCCGGCCCCACGCCGCAGGTGCCGTCCGTGGGCACAATCGGCAGCACCCCGCCATACTTGCGCGCAAAGGCCGTGTAAGCCGTCGAGGTCAGGCTCATCTGGTTGCCCCACATCAGTGGCAGGTGCGCCCGCGCGGCCGTCATGGCTGGCGACCCCTCCGCGCCCGTCACCGGGTCCCACGCGCCACGCTGCGTCTTGGCCAGCGCCCACGCCTCCGCCGCCGTTGTCGCCGGCCCCACCGGCAGCACGTTGAGCCGGTTCTCTCCATCCACGAAGTTCCCGCCCAGGGCGAAATCCAGCAGCGGGTTGGCCTCGTTCTGCGGGAAAAAATCCGGTGTCACCACCGTGGGATCGCAGTTCATCCATAGTTGCAGCCACTCGTCCGCCGCCGGAAACGCAAACCCGTCGTTGGAGCGAATGTTGCGGAAGATCGAATACACCTTGTACCACAAGCGCCAGGTTGGATCACCGAGTCCCGAGCGCAGCCGCGCGTTGAACGCGTCAACCAGCCCGTTGCACTGCGCCGACGTGGGCCGGCGGCCGGCCAGAACCTGCGGTGCCGTCGGAAAGGTGATCATGCGAGGAATGCGGAGTGCGGAATCACAAACGGCGCGCGCGGGACCGTTCCGCATTCCGCATTCCGCGTTCCGCATTTCATCATCAGCTCCATCTCGCGTCCCCTCCGTCGCTCAACACCAGATCCTCATCGAGGAACTGCCGGATGATGACCCTCTTTTTTCCCGCGTCCGTCTGGCTGTCCACGCGCGCGATCAACGCAAAGGCACTGTCCGCGTCGCTGCTCGGCGCCGGAAACTCAGCCCAGCCGGACGTGCCGCTTTGCACCTGCGCCGACACCGGCACGCCATCCTCCATCGCCACGTAAAGCCAGACAAAAAACGCCGCCGTGTCCGCCGGCACCAGGATGGGAGCCTCAGTCACTCCCTCGTCGTCCGAGTCCTGGCATCCCTCCGTGGCCACCATGACGCCACCTTGGATCACATACCCATGCCGCACGCGCACGGTGCGCCAGTCCGTGGCCGGCGCGCGGTCGGCGGGGGCCATGCGGTAGTCTGGCAGCACATAGACCTGAAAGGGATGCAGGTAGAAATCCTCGCGCTGCCCCCTGGACACGGCCCCGTTGCGCAGCGCCTGCACTGCCGAGGCCAGCGCCGCAATGTCGCCGGCCTGCTCATTGATCCGCAGCCAGTTCCGCCGCGCATTTTCACCCTTCTGGATCAGTCTGGCCATGCTCAAGGCTCCACCGGGTAAAGGTCGGAATCCACCACGTGGGCGGACTGCCAGGTGCTCGTGCGTTTCCAATAGGTGCCATTCCACACCAGCGTGTCCGCCATGCGCAGCCACTCCAGCCCCAGCGGCGTGGCCACGGGAATAATGGGATCCTCCGGGTAGCTGCCCGGATCACAGGTGGGTTCCTCGATGTGATGCGTGGTCAACGTGACGCGCGGGAGCGAAATCATGAACGTCTCGATGCCCAGCTCGCGCTTCTCGATCAGCGCCTTGGTGCGCACTGCACTCAGGGTGCCAGTGCCGTCCGGCTCGGCTTCGTCAAAGAACAGCCAGCCGAAATTTGAGGTCTCCCCCGAACGCAATGACAGATACGCCTCGATCGCGTCCAACGTCTCGCGCGGCAGCCCGGAGAATTTCGGATGCCGCGCCAGCGGCACCTGCTGCTCCACCTGGCTGATCTCCACCTCGTCCGCCGGCACCTGCGTTTCGTCGGCCAGCAGGCCGGAATAGACAATGGTGAGCGTGGCCTTGCCGCGCTCCGGCGTGACCGTGGCCTCCTCGACAATCAGACCGGCAAACTCGCCCGTGCCCAGCGCGCCTTTGCGCGGGCAGCCCGCCAGGCAGGTGGCGTAGCTGGCCTGGTAGATGTCCGTGGCCGTGATCCGGTCGCCGAACTTCCACTGCGGAGCGTTGGCCTGGCGCACCAGCGCCGTCTCGCCCTTGATGGTCAGGGATTGGGGCACCTACCGGAGGGTTGATGGTTGGGGGTTGAGGGTTGAGAGCGGGGGCGCATTGCCAAACACCTCCGGCGCGGCCTCACGGCACACGCGCACGATCTCATCGAGCGGCACGGCCACCTGTCCGCCGGCGCTCTTGAAGAGGATGCCGTCCTCGCTCAACAGGACATGGACGATGGTGTTTGGATTCGGTTGCAGCAGAAGCGCGACAGGCGCGCGGCGGCCCCACCATTCGCCCGCCGGGTTCGGTGTGCCGGTGAGTTGTTCGATCGTTGTCATGCGATGTTCGAGTAATCCTGGACCGTCGGGGCCTGGTTGATTTTTCGGGAGATGACGCGCAGCAGCTCAACCATCTGCCCTGTGTTGCTGGCTGTGCGGGACTGGTAATCGGTTGGCGCGGCGCCGCCGTAGCCGAGCAACAACCCCATTTTTTCAAGCTCCGTGGCCTGACTCTTGAACCGCCCCGCTTTCACTTTGTCCGGTGTTCCTTTGAGTGCCAGCGGGTCGGCTGGATCAGACTCACCTCCACCCTTGGGCACCCGGCCCAGCAGGCGGTCAAACAACTCGGCCAGCTTCTTTCCGCTCTCGCCGCCGTTCGCGGCCTTGAACGCCTCGGCGATCGACGACCGCAAGTCTTTTGCGCCGTCGGTCATGAAATCGCCGGCCAGGTTGAAATGCTCGCCGAACATGTCCGTGAACATCTGACTGGCCCGGCCTGAGTAGTCCTGCTGGATCTCGGCAAATCCCCGCGGCTTGATGTATTCCAACCCAAGGACCTCCCGCAGTTTTCCGCCGGTGAATTTGTCGATGATCTCAGTGATGGTTTTCTCGAACAGCGCCGCGATCACCGCGTTGGCCTGGAAGAAGATTTTGATCAGCCCGGTGCCCAAAGCCCCAAACGCGCCCAGCGCCGTCTGGCCCACGCCGCTCCAAAAGTCGGTGCTTCCAAACAGTCCGGCCATGAAGTTGAACGCCTTCTCAATTCCCGCCTGAAGACTCAACGAGAGCAGCTCGCCCAACTCGCCATCCTTGATGGCTTGCACCCCCACGCCAATGGCCTGGCCGATCTTCTCGCCGATGCTGTTGAGTTTCAGACCGTTCAACGCCTTGAGCGCCGCCTCCACACCCGGCGCCGCGCCGGCAGCGATGCCCAGCCAGACACTGTTCGCCGCGTTTTTGAGCTTCTTCAACCCAAGCTCAATGCGCTCGAAGGCCGCCGCATTACGCGCGAAGACGCCCGCCTGCACCGCCGCCCCCTCCATGCCAGCCTTCACACCTTCCACACTGCGGGCCAGTTGCAACGCATCCCCGGCGCCGCTGCGGCCGAAAATCTTCGCGGCAATGTTCGTGGCCTCGCTGTTGTTCAACCGCGCGATCTGGCCGAGGATGGTGGTCAACGCCTCCGGAGCGCTCATGCCCTTGAGCTTCTCCACCTCGAGTCTGATGGCCGCGAACACGTCCTTGGTTGGCTCGCCGAACTCGTTGAAACCGCCCAGCGCCTTTTGCATCTGGAAGACCACCGTGGGCACGGACTCGCCGGCCACGCCGGCAGCGGCAAAACCCTTCTGTAGCTTGTAAAGATTCTCGACGGTTTCACCGGTGCGCTTGTGCAAGTGCTCCAGGGCCGCGCCCTTCTCGAACTGGCTGAACACCTTCTCGACCGCGTGATTGAGGCTGGTGAACCCGCCCACCACCCCGCCCAGCGCCACCCCGATGCCCGGCATGGACAACGCCGCGCCGGTCAGGCCCTTCACCTTGTCACCCACCTTCGAGAGCGACGAGAGGGCGCTGCCGGTGGCGATGCCGAGGGTGAATTGGAGAAGTCCGGCCATGGGTCAATGCGGAATGCGGGATGCGGAATGCCGAACGGCGGGCGGGGGCGTGTCATTCCGCGCTCCGCGTCCCGCGCTCTGCACTGTGTTCGATTTCCTGGGCAACATATCCGTGGTCTAGTTTGAGGGCCGGGCCGAAGGGCCGGGGTTCATTGACGATGCTCCACGCGGCAAGGGCGAAGCACCGGGAGAGGGGCACGTGGTCGGCAACCCACTCGATGCCGCGCCCGGAGTGGAAATCGCGGGCGACGCGGGCGACGATTTCAAACCACCAGCCAAAGCCGTCGGCTCCGGTGGCGGACTGGTAAAATTTTGCTCCTCACCCTCCTGCGTGGTCGCGGCGGTGATGCCAACCTGCGGCGCAAAGGCGCGGCGGAAAATCTCCACGATGGCATCAAGGACCTTCGGCTCATCCGCCATCCCGAGCTGGTCCGCCGTGGCGGCCAGCGCCGTCTCACGGAAGCCCTGCCGGCCCGCCGCCAGGGCCTGGCGGGACTCGCGCGGCTGTCGTGTGAGCACAAACAGCGCCTCAAACACCTCGGCCCCATCGTAGCTCACCGCCACGCGATCCTCGACCGGCTTGGCCAGCTCGCGCAGGTGCCGGATGAACGGCGAATCAATCTGTTCCAGGAGCAGCCGATGGCTCGGCGTCATTTCCACCAGCGTGAGCGGGCCCACGGTCACGGGCTGCGCGGGAAAGGCGTCCTTGAGCGCGCCCGGCAGCGCGGTGGTTTGCGCGGCCAGCGCTTCCGTTTCGCGCCGCGCATGCGCGGCCATGCGGGACTGGTATTCGGGTGACGCCTCAACGGCGGCGACTTCCTCGGGTGTGAGCGCTCGGATCGGCATGATTCCCCCTTGTCACGCAGATCAGGCCAGCGCGCGATCCGGGCGGTATTCCGCCTTGATGGTGATGGTCGCCGCGCCCTTCTCGGTGGTGTCAATGGCTGCGGCCGGGTTGTTCGTGACCAGGCATGACACGCCCGTGTTGTCACCGGGGCGCTTGACGGTGATGGAATCGCCCAGGGCTGGATAAGTCACCGAAGAGTCCCACAGGCAGACTGCCTCCACATCGAAGCCGTTATCCCCGATCACCGTGGCGCGCTCGAAGCCTTTGTCATTCTCAATGCGCGCCATGACGTTCTCCGCCGGCGTGTATTTCACACTCTTGGGAATGATGTTCGTGGTCGGCAACAGCGCGGTTTCCGTGGTGCCGTAGTAAATGGTCGTAAGACCTTTTTTGGTGACGCTTTGAGGCATGGGTTGGGGAGGTTGAGGGTTGAGAGTGGAGGGTTGAGAGCGGTCAGTTCAGCGGCTCGAATTCAGCCAGGAACTTCTCGCGTTTGTGGATCGTCTCCGCGCCGCTGTCATCACGGCGGAAGGTCACGCTGGCTGTCTTGCGGCCGTGACCGGTGAAGTCGAACTCACCCTCGGCCAGCACGGTAAAGGCTTTGCCGCGGGCGAAATGCTTCTCGTCCTTTGGCGTGAATTTCTTGCCGGTCAGGCTCTCGTTTTTGGTGTCAGTGGGCATGGTGGTTACTCCTGGTGATCCCCTCCTTCAGGGGCGGGCAGTTGCACGTTGATCTTGATCTCGATTTGATACGCATCCACCGGACGCCCGTCCGGCAGCGTGAAAATTCCGATGGAAACAAAGTCCGGCGTGCCGGCGGTCGTCTCCACGTCAAAGGTCAGGCCGCGCAGAATCTGCCGCAGTTCCTCGACCAGGTCATACGGCGGCGTGTGCCCGGCCGTGCTCCGTGTGTCATCGCCCGGCGCGAGCAACCCGCGCGGCGTCGTCATCACGATCAGGAAACTCCGGTCCGCCCGGCCCGCCTCCTGCGGCTCGCTGGCCGTCTCGCCGCTGAACAGGATGCGCACCCGCAACCCATCCGGCGCCCCCTCGGCAAACATCCCAAACAAATCACTGATTCGCGCGCCGATCTCGACCGCGCCCTTGCGCCTGGCCGCCCACGCGGCCAGCGCCTCGCGGATCTGCTGCAGTTGCGCCGAGATGGTCATGTTGAATGCGGAACGCGGAGTGCAGAGTGCGGAACGCGGAGTGCGGAACGCGGAATCACCGGACGCCGCGCAGGTTCCATTCCGCATTCCGCATTCCGCATTCCGCATTGCCTCATAACGCGCTCCCCTCCGTGGCCATGGCCTCAGTCACGGCGGCGCCAGGGCTGACACCCTCGTTCCCCTCCGTCAGGTTCGGCAGGTTCGCCTTCCCGTCCCGCACGGCCTTCAGCGCGGCAATGCGCTCGGCCAGCGCGTCGCGAAAGGGAAAATTGTCCCCCGTCAATCCCCGCCGCTGGAAGATGCGGCGCAGGGTGAAGAGCTTTGCCGCGCTGGTCACCAGCGCCGGCAGCCCCTCGGGGTCGAACAGGTCCGCCGTCAGCGGCGTGGTGTATCGCGCGGCCAGGTATTCATCCACGTCGGCGCAACCCCCGGCGATCAGCGCCGCCACCACGTCCTCGTCCGCCACGCCGTCCTTGTCGTCATCGCAGGCGTCCGTGAACGTCGCAAGCGGAATGTCCGCCAGCAGGTCGTCTTGCGAGATGTAGGGATCAGCGGGCACGAGTTAAACGCGGAGTTCGGAGTGCGGAGTGCGGAATGAATTGGCGGCCGCGCGATGTCCGCGCGTTCCGAGTTCCGCATTCCGCATTCCGCATTTCATAATGGCAAGTCCGGCGCAGGCGCGGCGCGTTGAGTGTGGGGCGTCACCGTGGCGACACCGCGCCCGCGTCCAGGACAGATTGGCTCAGGCTTTCACCAGGTCGGCGATGACCTGGCAGCCCGTGTTGTCGCCCGCGCCGGTGGGCACGGTGTTGCGCAGCGCGATGTATCGGCGCGTGGGCGGGAGCGGGTAGCGCACCGTGCGCGCCGCGCTGCCGGTGCTGGCCACGCCCGGCACCTTGATCGAGACCAGCGGGTCCACCTCGGCAAACGAGGCGTCATCCGCCGAGTCATACAGGTCGATGGTCACGGTCTTTGAGTTGTCCGTGTTGTTCGGCATGGCCGGCACGGAGACTTCCAGGAACACATCCGCCGGCCTCACCGCTCCGGCGCAGGTGTCCCCGGCCCGGCTGGAGCCGAGGTCGATGGACGGGGTGGTGTTCGCCGCGCCGGCGGCCGGCAGATAGCCGGCGGATTGAAGAAGGGTGTCTTTCATGGGGTGGTTTCGGGTTTCAGGTTTCGCGTTTCGGGTTTTTTCGCTTTCCGCTTTTCCGTCAGTTGCTGCCCAGCGGCGGGCCGATGGCGATCCACGAGTTGGTCTGCGTGGCCTTGCTCGTCGTGAGCACGAAGTTCGTCGTCGTGACGACCAGCGTGTTGGTGGTGGTGGTGTTCAACCCGAGCTGGGTTGTGACCACCGTCGGCGCGGTCGCGTAGGGGAACGCGAACGTGTTCGTCACGCTCCCGTTGGCCACGGTCACCACCGAGCCGCCCTGGCTGAACGTGGGCACGCCGTTCGACGCGACCACAAACCGCTTGTTGCTGCCCTGGTAGAGCTGCAGCAGGTCGTTGGTGCCGACGGGACCGATGCCGATCAGGCTCGGCGCCTGGTTGGTCGCGTTCACGGTGAACGGCCGCGTCTGCGTGAGCGGCGGTGCCGCGTCGGCCATGAAAGGCACGCAGGCAACCGCCACCAGGGCGATGGTGAAGAGCACGGCCGTCAAGCCGCGAAGGAATGAGGTTTTGGTTTTCATGAACTTTTGAACTTTGAGCTTTGAACTTTGAACTTTGAATTCCGGTGTCGTTACCACGCCGCAATGGTCGCGATGCTGTCCGTCTCCACAATCGGCGTGCCGGCCAGCTCCGTCGGGCGCGGCGCGAAGCCCTGGCCGCCCCTGGCGTCCGTGGCCACCTGCCCGATGGCCGTGCGGCTCTTCTGGAGCAGGAACGTGGCGTCGCGGCTGATCAGCCAGCGCGTGGGCTTGCGACCCACCGGGAACTTGTTGGCCAGCTCGGCGCCGAGCGCGTCCGTGAGCGGCTTGGCCGTGGTGATGTTCTTCACGCAGCCGATGCACTTGGAGGACCCGAGCGCCAGGCCGATGTAGAACGAGAGGTTGTTCACCCACGCCATCAGCTTCTTGCCGTTGTCGTCGGTGATCTGTTGCTTGGTCCACGGGCCGAGACTCATCGCGCCGTCGTTGCCGATCGGGAGGTGCAGGCCGTCCCGCTCGTTTTCATACACCGCCCACGCGGTGTGCGTGGCGGCACCGGTGCCTTCGGCATCCACCACCATCGCAGAGTTTACGGACTCCTTGAAGCCCTTGAAGCCCTTGGCGTCCGCCGTCTGGCCGCGATAAATCTGGTCGCCCAGCACCACGTAATTGTCCTGCAACTGGCCTGCGCCTTCCTGCGCCAGGATGTCGCCGAGGCGGCGGTCGTCGGCCTTCACGATGGCCTCATCGACCTCCATCTGCCCGTCAAAGAAGAACATCGGCACGATGATCTGCTCGTAGGTGCTCTTGCCGGGCGTCAAGCCCTCGTTGGCGTTGCGGAACGCGCCGCGCGGCTTGCCGGTGCGCCGGCTGATCGAGTAGCTCGTGCCGGGCTTCGGCACCACGGGCAGCGTCTGCAGCTCGGGCGCCACGGTGAGAATCTCCTCCACGAGGCCGATGACAGGATCACTGCCGCTGCGCTTCGCGAGGTCAAGGAGTGTGAGTTTGGACATAATCGTTTGGGTTGGTGATCAGTGAGTCAGTAATCAGTGTTCAGTGAATCAGTGCGCGCGGTTACTTCTCCAACGTGTTCCACGCGGCGGCGGCGCGGTCCGCGCCTTTCTTCTCGCCTTGGGCGGCGCCGGCGGCGGCTTTCTGGCTCGCGGAAAGCGGCACGGTCTTGGGCGTGTTCGCCGTGAGCACGCGCAGCGTGGGCACATCCAGCCCGGCCAGCTCGTCGGCGCTGTAGGCCGGGCCGTCCGCCTTCTTCGGCACCTGGCCGGCGGCGGAAAGCGCGGTGAGAATCTGCGCGCGCTCGGCATCGAGCGCCGCCTTGTCCCGCGCGTCCAGCCGGGCGGAAAGATCAAGTACGCGGGTCACCATCTCGGCCGGCGTGAGCGTTACGTCCTTGCCGTCAATCTTCGCGGTGAGCGTGATGACCGGCTCGCGCGTCGCGGGCGGGGTCGAGAGTTCCTTGAACCGGGCCTGCACGTCCGCCTCCGTGGCGGTGGTGGAAAGGCCGATGAGGGTGGCGAGTTTCGCCAGGGTGATTTCAGACATGGTGACTTGGGGTTGTGGTTTTGGTGCTGCGGCGGTGAGCGCGGCCAACGTGGTCGCGCTGTCGATGGTGAGATTGTGGACCGACCCGTTGCGGCACAGCGCCACGGAGTGGATGAAGGTGACCTCGCCCCGGTCATTCGTCCCCACCGTCGGCGAGAGGTCCTCGTAGTTCGCCCGGTTCTTTGCGCCGGCGGGACGCCAGTCCAGGGCATCCACATACAGGCCGTCACCGGGGATCACGACAGGATTGGCGAACGCGGCGATGGGGCGCGGCTCCTGGCTGCGCTTGTATTCCTCCGTGCCTGGCACCGTGTTGTGCTCGAAGTCCAGGGCGATGCGCTCGAATCCGAGCGCCCGCTGGTTCAAAGGCAGCAGCCGGGCGGTGGTTTCATTGACGACAAAATTACCCTTGGTGGCAGGATTAGCGCCCCAATTGAGCAGCTTGAGTTTCGCCGGCAGCGCGTCCGCGCGCAGGCCCGGCTCCTTCGAGCCGGTCAAGGCGTGCATCTGGTCAAGCTGCTCTGCGGCGATCACGGCGCGCAGTATGCGCGCCCGCCGGATGGGTTACAGGACGCCCCGCTGGGAACGCCTGCTTTGCCGGGAAATTTGGAGTGCGGGTTTGGAGTGCGCGGACATGTCCGCGCTTTGGTCCGGCGGGACATGTCCCGCCGGAGGGAAAGCGGCGACATGTCGTCGCACTCCAAAGACTACACCCCCGGCGGCAACTGCCGCGCCACCGCGCGTTCGCCGGCCCTCTGCACCAGCGTCTCCGCCTTCGGTGTCATCCGCCCGGATTCATCGACCGGGAAGAACGGACGCGCCGGCATCGTCACCTTCTGCACCGTCACCCAGCGCCCGCCGATCTGGAATCGCAACGCCTGTTTCGACTTCGGCCGGATCAACCCGCCAAACTGGTGAATCGCGGCGTAACGCATCGGGTTCGCCACCGTGGCCGCCTTGTCCGTCACCGTGAGATGGAACGATTTCGAGAGCGTGGGATTCCGCGACTGCAGGTTGCTCGGCGAGCCGTCCCACTTCGCCTTCCACGGGCGCGGGCGATAGGCCGCGCCCACGCTGTTGAACGTGCCCTCGGCGATGCTTTTGAACGTGGTGCCCATCGCGCGCAGCACCGGCTCGGGCCGCCGCGCCGTGCGCGCCAGCGCCGAGAGCGTGGGCGAAAGATCGTCGCGGGTCAGTTTGAAGGAGAGGCCGAACATGGCTTGAGTGTGGGCACGCGGAGGGCCTAGTCTTGGCGCCACCCCATGACATTCATGACTTTTCTCGTCAGCGTGCTCGCCGTCGTCACCGCGATCATCACCATCGCCACCAAGGTCATCGAGTTCAGGACTGCGAGATTGAAGAATCCCACTCCCACACAGACCACCGCCGCGCCCAGCACGGCGATCTCGACGGCCAGCCAGGCACGCAGGCCGAGCCGGGCGGAATTGCTGGGTTCATTTTCGTGGATCATGTTTTCCCTCGCTCTCATTTTGTACTTCATTCTCGGCCCGGACCGCCCCGCCACGCGGCACGACCTGGGCTGGGTCGCCTTCGCGCTGTTGCAATACGGCGTCAGCTACATGGATTTCAAACGGTGACAGGGGCGTCATGGCCTGGTGATGATCTTGGCGCGGTATTTCAACCCGGTGGCCAGCGTGAAGTCATCCGCGCGCTCCTGGGCGAATTTTTCGGGCGCCTCCCTGGGCGCGCTGAAACCGGACACCACCCGGCCCTCGGGATTGAGGATTTCCACCGGCACCGTCGGCTCGTTCCACCGGTTGGCCCCGTAGCCGAGCCATCGCCCATTGTGCGCGTTGGCCACGACTTGTTGGCGCAGGGGCTTGTTTGGATCGGCCAGTCCCTTCAGGGCTGATGGACGGTAAACGTAGAGGTCGGATTCCGTGGCCCAGACTTCCACACCCGCCGGGAGCATCTTGCGAAGCGCGGCGGCCACGCGGGGAGCAGACGGGCCTAGCTCTTCATGGACGAGGGGCTTTCTTCCGGTGGCGGCGGCGGCGACTTGAGCACGCCATTCCGTCGCAAAGTCTCGACCGCTCTCAGCCTCCAGAGCGGCTCCCCAGTCGGCCCAACTTGCGCCAAAAGCCTTTTCCCCTCCTCGGAAGAAGCGCTCACTGTCTCGACGGATGACTTCAGGACTGGCATGTGCGTATTCATCTGTAGCTCCAATTCGCCGGCTTTCAAGTTCGGAAATTTTGCGGCCTGTCACCTGGTCCATCCGCGCGATCTCCGACCGGCTCCGCTTCTCCGCCGGCTGGCTGTGCAGCCAGTTCCACAACGTCGTCTCCGGCATCACCATCGTCCGCTTCGCCTGCGCCTCGAAATCCGCCCACGTCTCCGCGTCGTAACGCAGCTTCAACTCGCCGATCGGCAGCCGCAGATCATCCGGGTGCCACTGGAACGCCTGGCCAGCCCCCGCCCGGTCCTTGGGCGGGGTCACGTCAAACCGGCCCATCTGCCCGTTGTCCCCCTCGCGGATCAACGTCCCGTTGCGCAACTGCTCCAGCGCCGGCCCCTCCATCACCAGCTTGCCCGCCGGCGGCCGCCCGGCGTCCTCCGCCTTTGCCTCGTCGAGCAGATCGGGGTTGATGGCTCTGATCCGGCAGCGGCAACCCCACTCCCACGGCGGGGTGTGGTGATCCCAGAACGGATCATCCTTGGGCAGGATCAAGCCATTGAGCGCGATATGGCTCGCCCGCACATGCGAATCCTCGGTGGCCAGGTATTGCAGGTGCGTGGTGTCCGTGTCCTCCTGCGCCCCCCGCCAGTTGGCGGCATTGAACGCCTGGAACCCGTGCGTGCGGATCAACACCTCCGCCCGCCGTTCCGCCGCCCCCTCCTCGTCGCTGAAGAACGGGCTGATCTCCCGGAGCACGTCCTCCTTCACCTCCGCCCACGGCTTGCCCGCCGGCAGCCCGGCAATGGCATCGCGGGCGCGTTGCAGCGTCCCCGCCGCCTCGATGCCGGCGATGGCAAAGGCCCGCCCCCGCAACTCCGGCAGCATGGCGTCAAACACCGCCCGCGCCACCGGCGCCTTGCTCTGGATCAGGGCAATGGCCTCCTCGTGCGGTTGGGGGGTGAAGTCAGAGGTCATGGTTTGAATGCGGAGTGCGGAGTGCGGAGTGCGGAATCACCAGACGCCGCGCGGTTTTCATTCCGCATTCCGCATTCCGCGTTCCGCATTTGGCAGGTTCAGAGTTCAAAGTTCCTCCCCATCCTCCCGCCACGGCTCTATTGCCGCGTATTGCCGCCGGGTAGGGCGTGTTTTTGAGGGTGGGGTGCATAGTTGATACCCTACCTCGCTCCTAGAGGCGTTTAGGCGGCTTCTGCGCCGCTCCCGCCGCCGCGCAGAGTTGCAGGGCTTCCTCGCAGATTTCCGCCGCCCGGCCGGGCCGCCAGTCCGGGTAGAGCGCCGTGAGGTTGCGCAGCGCCTCCTCGGGTGTGGCCGCGGTCAGCACCGCCAGGCGCACCGGGGCCAGCGCGCCCTGGAAGGCGCGGGCCAGCGCGGCGGCCTTCGCCGCCACGGCGGGATCGGTGGGGTCGGGGAAATGCGGAGTGCGGAGTGCGGAGTGCGGAATGGTGGCGGAGAGCGGCACGCCAAGGCCAAAGCCTGGCGCGGCCACCGGCGCTTTGCGTTGCAGGCCGAAGCCCACGCGCTCGGCCAGATTGGGGATGGCTTCGTCCGTTGGTTCCAGGCTGGCCTGGGTCAGTTGCACCAGCAGCGCACCCAGGGCGGCGGCGTCCGCCGGCTCCAGCCCGCCCCACATCACCTTGGGTGCGGCACCACGCAGGCCGTTGATCTCCAGGAACGGCTCGAACAACTGCCGGCGCAGCGTCTCGCCCAGCTTCTGCTGGTCGAACCCGCGCACGTCCTCGCGCACCTCGCCCTGCAGGTTGGCCGTGCCGGAGCCAAGGCCGGTCGGTTGCGCCTCGCCGCTCAGGGTCTGACCCACGATCACCTTGCTGATCTCACGGTGGCACACGTTCAAAAACTTCTCGTGCGCATCCGCCCCGCCGCTCGTCATCGCCTCCTTCAGCTCGATCGAGGTGTCGTGATCCACCACCAGCCCGCCGATCTTGGTCGAGAGGCTGAAGGCATCCTGCAACAGCTTCACCGCGGCGGAATCGGCCGCGTCCGTGTGCCCCACGGGGAAGGGCGATCCGTAACGCTCCATGAACCGGCTGAACCAGTCGCGGCCCAACCCGGCCAGCAGCCACCAATAAACGATGGCCCGCATCGGCCCGCCAAAGTTGTCCCGCACCCCCACCAGCATGTGGCCGCGGTGGACGATGTGCCGCATCGGGTCCGCCGGCATCGCCCGGTCCACGTCATACTGGATGTCGCCCGCCTCGTTGAGACCGTAGAATTTCAAATCCGGCTCCCAGGCTTCCTCATTCCGCATTCCGCGTTCCGCGTTGAAGTATCTGGGCGCGAAGCACAGCAGCGTGTGGTTCACCGGTTCCAGCCGCCGCAGGGTGTATTGCAGCCGCACGCGGCCGGGGCGCGGCCCGGCGCCGGGCTGGTAAATCTTCTCCACCACCGAGACCGGCCACAGGCACGAGTCCATCAGATGGATCAGCCCGTCCGTGAAGTTCTCGCAATCGAGCACCATCTGCCGGCATGCCTCGGCGGCGGCCAGGTCGTCCCGGTCGTCCTTGTCCGCCGGCAGGATGCTCATGGGCTGCGCGAGCAGGGCCAGCTTGCGCTTGCTGAACTCGGCCTGCACATGCGAGCCGCTGATGACCAGGTCGCGATAGAGCGCGAAGAGTTCCCGCGTCTGGCCGCCCTCGGCGGCGCGAATGGCCGAGGTGACGCTGGCCACCGTGCTGCCGCTGGAAAAGTTCGGCGGCTCGCTGCGCAGCGAGACGCGGCGCGAGGGCCGGAAGCCGTTGAAGAAGTCCTTGATGTTCATGGTGCCTTTCCGCATTCCGCATTCCGCATTCCGCGTTTCCGTTTCAATCCATCCCTCCCTCATAGCCGCCCATCCGCACGGCCACGGCCCGGCCACTGCCGCGCGATTGCAGCGCGAACAGCGCCAGCTTGCACGCGTCGAACGTGTCGCCGTGCCGCCCCTGGGGATCGGCCTCGCAGGTGAACGTCCCCTTCTCGCGCCGGACCAGGCGGTGATCCTCGCGCAGATAACGCTCGGGCGGCAGCGTCAGCGCGTTGTCATCCAGCGCGGCCACATACATCGAGCCGAGATGCTGCTTGCGCGTCATCTTCTCGCCGCCGGGCCGCTCGATCGTCTCGCTGGCCACCACGTTCTCGACCGGCACCAGCGGGCGCAGCCGGGAGCGGATGCGTTCGCAAAAATATTTCTCGCTCGTCGCGTCCTGGCACAGCCGGCGTGCGCGGCCGGCGGGCCGGCCATTGATCGTGTGGACCACCTTGGTCAGCCGGTCCTCGGCCTCGTCGGGGTCCGCCGTTTTCCACACCAGCACGGCGCGGATGATCGCTCCGGCGCCGTCCTGCTCGGCCACCGCCACGGCGGTGGGATTGCTCACCGCCTTCTCGGTCGTGGCCCAGTCCACACCGATGCCCACGCGGGCCGCGCCGATGTTCCGCGCCAGCCAGCCCAGCGCCCAGGCCATGTCCAGGTCGTCCTCGATCACGATACATTGGCACTTGCCCGCGCCCCGGCGCTGCGCGCTGTCCAGGGCCAGCAGCCCGCACGCGGCGCTGCCGCCCATGACGAATTTCACGCCGTAGTTACGGTCCCAGGCGTCCTTGTCGGGATCCCGCCGCCGATGCTCCTCCGGCGCCAGCGGCGCGCCCGTGTGGTCGTCATACAGCATCACCCCGCCCGCCGCCGCGTCGAACGCATCCACGCGCAACACATGCACGCCGAGTTCCGACTCATAGGTGTTGCCCTCCGGGTTGGGCTTGAAGTCCAGGCCGATCGGCGGCGCCAGCAGCTCGAACGAATAGTGCGCGTCATCCGGCGGCGGCGTGGTCGTGAGCGTGCAGCGGAACTCGGGATTGCTGGCAATGATCGGCTTCACCGCCTCCCACACCTCGCGGAAGTTCCGCACCCGGCCCACCTCGTCCAGCATCAGGTCGCCGGTCTCGCCCACGGTGTCCGGCAGCAGCGCCACGACCTTCGTGCGCGAATAATCGCTCGCGTTGTTGGAATGGAAGAACCGGAACTCGAACCGTTGCGCCTCGAAGATTTCCGCGAAGTCATCCGCGCTCAAGTCCGCCGGCAGCGGCCTGCCGCCGTCCGTCATCTTGAGCCGCGCCGCCGCCAGCCCGCCCAGGGCGTCCTGCATGATCTGCGCCTCCTTGCGCACGATCTCGCGCGAGAGGGAGAGCTTCGCGCTGCCGAAGATCACCGTGTGCCCGCGCGTGCGCATCATCTTCTTGAGCGCCACGCCCGCCACCGTCGTGGTCTTGCCGTATTGCCGCCGCGCCAGGAACGCGCTGATGCGGAACTGGTCCACGAACCGGTGGAAGTGCCGCTGGGCCGGGCGAAGTTTAAGCGCCGCGCTCACGGGCCTCCTCCCGGAGCTGGCGCACAATCTCCGCGATGCGATCCTCGTTCACCGCCCGCGCGGACGGGGCCATGACCACCCGCTCCCGCCGGGTCTGCCGTTCGCGCAGTTCGCGAACCAATCGCTGCCGTTCGCGCGCGCTCATTCCCAGAGGTCTCCAAACATCTGCCGCCCGAGCTTCTCCACCTTCTCCTCGCCCGTGCCGGGGCCGTTGGCGATCTTCCGCGCCCGCTCGTCCTCAAACCATTGCAGGAACAGCGCCGCCGTCTCGCGCTGGAACTTCTGCCGCGCCAGCGCCGTGCCCTCGCTCTCGATCCCCACCTTTTGCACCGCCGTCCACGCCTTCGGGTCCTGCCGCGCGATGGCCAGCAAACTGAACGCCCGCTGCCCGCGCTCGAACAACTGCGCGTCGGTCAACTCGGGATGCAGGTTGCGCTCCTCATCGAGGAACGCCGTCACCCGCGCCTCGTCCGCCCGCGCCTCAGCCCGCGCCTGAAACCACGACAGAAACTCACTCAGCGCACCCGCGCTCGTCTTCACGCCGAACTGCTCCGTGATCCAGGTCAACGCGTCGTTCTGACGCCCGCCGTGGCGCTTCAACCCGACCACATGGTCGAACAACCGCTGCTGCTCGTCATCGCCGAGTTGCTTCAGCTTCGCGTCCGGGCGTGGCAGTTTCGTGGGCATCAGCGGGAGCGGATGTGGTTGATCCCGCGCGGCGTGAGCCGCCAGGCGCGGAGGTTGGAGTGGAAGTCCCCGGTCTCGATCGTCCGCGTGAACCCGACCTGTGGGTCCGAAAGGTAATCCAGCCGCCGCTCGATGACCTCGCGCGAAACGGCGAACCCGAAGCGCGGCAGCGACACGCCCAAGGCGTTGGCGTTCAGTCCAAACTTCGAGTCCCGCTCGTCGAGGATCGTGAGAATGGCCGTGTCCAGTTCGTTCTCCTGCTCAGGTGTCATGGTCCCTCCGGGGCATCCGCTCCAGCACGCGGTTCAGGCTGGCCTGAATCCCGGCCAGATGCTGGTTCTGCAATTCGGTCGCCTTGGCCAGACCGGCCACGTCCGTCGCCACTTTGTTGATCTTCTCGCGGATGGCCGTCGTCTCGTTACGGAGAGCTTCGCCGGCGTTGTCCTTCACGGTCTCAATCGCGTCGAACAACTGCCCGTGGCGCTCCGTGTTCTTCTCGACGTGCCGGTCGAACTCGGCGCGCGGCACGTGCTCGGCGGCCGGCCTCACCTCGAAGGGTTGCGGTCCGATGCGCTGCGCGTCGTTGCCTGAGCGCCTCTTCACCCAGTCGTCGATCTGGTTCCAACTCACCGCCAGGGCGGCCAGGCAGACGATGATCCAGCCGCTGCTGGAGAAATGTGTCGGGTCGGATGGCATTGGCTTTGAGCTTTGAGAGAATCAACGCACGCGGTGCGCCCGAAACTGGACCGGGTAGGGATGCGCCCGCGTGCCCAATCTCGCCCGCACCACGCCGCCGCTCTGCGCGCTGGATGGCAGGGTGAACCAGCCGTCATCCGCCACCTCCGGCAGCCGGGCCTCGATGCGCCACGCCTGGTTGGATGGCACGGCGCAGGTGATGAGCATGAAGCGCGGATCGGCGGGGTCGCGCGCCAGATCCACCGCGCGGTCATTCATCGCGTTGGTGTCCGGCACGGAGACCACGTTGGTTTGCAGCACGGAGACCACGTTGGTCTGCCACGCAATCGGCACGCTGGCCGGCTGCCAGCTCTGGAAGCACGCCGGTAATGGCGTGGTCGTGGTCTGGCCGAGTGCTGGCTGGCAACGCAGGCCGCCAATGAACAGCAGCGCCAGCAGGGGCAGGTTGCGGAGGAAGGTTTTCATTTCGCGGGGGGATTGGTTTTCACGTAGTCGTCATAGCTCGTCTCCGCCAGCGCGAAGACCTTCTCCCAGTCCGCCGCCGTGGGAGCCTTCTTCTGGAAGAGCAGCGTGATTTCACGCGCCACGCCGGGGCCGTATTTGAGCAGCAACTGCGCGATCAGGATGGCAAGTTGTGGGTCCATGATAAGTCAGGGTTTGGGTTTGGGGGTGGAACTGGATTTTTCCGGCACGATCACGCCGATCAAATTCACGATCTCGCCGGAGGCCGATGACAGCGCGGACAGCGCCGTCTGCAGCGGCACCTCGTTGTCCGGCGCCGTGTGATACGTGTTGACCGCCGCGCGCGCCGCGCGCATCGCCGCCTGATACTTTTCGTAGGCCGCCCGCACGCGCGACTCGTCATCCGGCGTGGCCCGGCCCGCGCGCACGTAATCACCCCAGCCGCGCATCGCGCCATCGACCAGGTTCGCCGTGGTGCCGATCGTCTTGTAGGCGTTCGTGTCCAGGCTCGCGCAACCGGTGAGCAGGGTGGCAGTGATCAGTGAGGCAGTAATCAGTGATACAGTCAGCGGCGCCACGCCTGCAGATTCCGCACTCCGCGTTCCGCGTTCCGCATTTTCGCCGACGGGCAGTTTGATGCTGGCAAAGTAGTCCACCACGAAGCGCGTGATCCGGTAGGGCCGCGAACTCAGGATCGAGTTGAGCCAGTGATCATCCTCCTCCGTGGCGGTGCCGCGCACGTATTGCACCGCCGCGTCGAGCAACTCCTGCAGCTTGGCGCTCACCAGCTTGGCCACCATCCGGCACGCGCCCATCCACAGGCAGAGCTTGGTCACCAGCGCCCCGCCCAGGAACGCCGCGAACGGTGCCAGCGGGTTCGCCTCGTCCAGCGCCGGATCGAGGTCGATGGCCAGCGCCGTGGACGCGCAGAGCGCCGCGCCGCAGATCAGGAGAATTTGGGTGAGGGTCTTCATGTTCGTGCTCGTCGTGTCAACGTGACCGGCGTTGTCCCACCACGCCGCCATGCCACGCCATGACGCCCCGCCCGGAACACCCGCTTTGCCTGGAAAAATGCGGAGCGCGGAATGCGGAATCACCGGACGCCGCGCGGGTTCCATTCCGCACTCCGCATTCCGCACTTCGCGTTCAATCCCCGATCTCCTTCGTGGCCGCGACGTAGGCCACGATCCCCTCCACCTCGAACAGCCGCTTGCCCTTCTTCTCCGAAATCCACCGCCAGCGCAGATGCTTCTGAGCCAGCGGTTGGTCCACGAGCTGCGAGAGGTATCGCTGGCTGATGCCCAGCATCCGCGCCGCCGCCTTCGGCCCCACCTCATGGCACAGCCGCGTGGCCCGCACCCGGAACCCGCCCGCCCCATCAGGAAGCATCTCCCCGAACATCAGGATCTGCGCGGGATCGTCTGGTGCGCGGCGTTTCATGTGGCCGGAGGGGGTGACGCGAATTTAGCGAAGTCGCGCGAATTTTCTGGAACGTCATCCACTGTCGAGAACGCCTGCGACCAGTCGGGCTGTGGCGTTCCGCATTCCGTATTCCGCATTCCGCATTCCCTCATTGCCGGCGGCACAAACTCCAGGCCCAGGCATTTGAAAATCTCTTCCTCCGACACCGACGCCAGCACCCGGTCCCGGATCAACTCCGCTAGCTTGAGCGCGTCGATGAGTTTCATAGGAACCAGAGCAGGCGAAGGCCGATGGCGACCGTGCATGTTGCTACGGTAAGAAAAAACGCAGCCACGATTTTGACTTCGAGCGGCTCTTTATCATGTAGCTGGATGAAGAGCAGCAGGAAGACCGGGAAGGTGATCAGGCTAATCGCGACGATGTAAGTGAGCATGTTCATTCGCCCGGTTTGATCTGGTTGAGGCTGTCCTTGAGCGCGGCAAAAGCCGTGCGCACGTTGGTGTCCTGCGTCTGCCGCGCCCGTGTCTCCTCGGGATCCACCGGCCGCTCGCGCAACGCCTCCACCTGCTGCCGGGGCGTGGCCGGAGGGCGGCGGTTGCGCTGCATTGCGGCGGCCTCGGCCCGCGTGCTCTCGAACGTCTCCACGTCGCCCAGCACCTTGAAGATGTTGATCCTGAACTGCGCGCCCTGGAGTTTCGCGTTCTGGCGACGCAGAAAATCCACCACCAGCGTTACATCCGCCGGCGTGTAGTCCGCCCGCCATAGCTCGAAGAGGATGCGCTCCACCGCGCGGGGCCGCACATCCTGACCCGTGGCCGAGTTCCACGCGGCGAGCAGTTGATCGAGATGCTGCTGGCTCATGGCCGTTCCCCCTGGAGCGCCGGCGTGCCGCCGCGCTTCATGCGCAGCAGCTTCTTGATCTTCTCGATGATCTCATCCTTGTTCATGACGCCCTCCCAGCAAACTCTCCACACTCACACCCATCCCATCCGCCTGTCTGTGCAGCCATTCACGCACAAACTCCCCGCCGAACGTGCGCAACAAACACTGGTCCACCGACCGGCGTGATAACCACACCTGGCCGTGGAACGTGTCATCCCTCTTCATTGGATCGAAGTTTTTATGATGGCGGAGGAAGTTGATCAGGTGTGGCGTTGTGGCGATCGTTGGCACAACGGTTTCCCAATACATGTTCCCGCCACTCCCGGTGGCGGCAATTTTGAACACGCGCCGCCGGCGTCCCGAGCCGAGATGCAACCGCGTTCCCTTGCTGCCGTGGCTGTAGCGCGTTTTAAGACCCGCGCCCAGGTCATCCAGCTCCATCCAGTCATGCGCTTGCAGCAACAACTCGAATCGTTCCCTGTTGTCGTACGCCGGCACGCGCCTTTGGGAATTGACCTCGAACGCGGAAAGGCGATCGCCATCCGGCTCGTTGAAGCAGAGGTCGAAGGAAAGATGGGTTTGGATCGTTGTCTTCATGATTTTTTCCAGGCGTCTCCGGGGTCATCATCGTCTTCATCGGCGGGCAGGGGCATGGAGTTCTGCGCGCCGCAGCGCGGGCATTCTAGCCGCGCGGCATCGATGCCGGCGGGGAACACGGCAGCCCATTGGTACGAGCACAGGTGGCAGAGCGTCAACATGGCGTGCCATCCATCCTTCATGGCGCGACCTCCACAGATGTGCGCGCGAACCAGACGCGGTCCATCTCGACCACGCGGCGCTTCATCTCCTCGCACTGGCGCAGCATCCAGTTGCGGTTGTGCTCGAATTCCTCGCGCGTCATATCCATCACGAGCTTGTATCCGCGCTGGCCGCTGCCAACACGGCCCTTGCTCGCGCCAGCCAGGGCGCGCAGCCAGCGCCGCTTCGATTCCGTCACCGGCTGCTGCATCTCTTCGAGGATCTCCGCCGAGGTCTGCCAGTCGCGGCCCGTGAGCAGGCGGACCAGGAACTCGATGTTCGGATCATTCTCAGCCACGTGCGGGATGGCCGGAGCCGGTTCAGCGGGGATGAGGCTGAGTTGTTTCACAACCAGGGACGGCGTCTCCTCTCCAACATGCGGTTCACCGCGCGCTCCCAGGCTTCGCGTCCGTTGGTGTCGATGTAACGCTCCCACTCCGCGTGGCGCGGATGGTCCTCACGTCCCACGCAATCAATGCCGCGCGTGTGGCCGTGGCGACAGATCAGGTAGGCACCCTCGCGCCGGTAGTCAGCAGTGCATTCCTCGCAGGCCACGGGCTGGCACGTCATGTCCCGCATAGGATCGTAGTCCGGGTGGTCGAAGATGCTCGTCGTCCGATCAGACACCACCGGCGGCGGATCCAATAACTGAAGCTGGTCGCTCATTCCTCGTCCTTGCTTTTGAGAAACCGCAACTTCTCCTCCAGATCACGCAACCGGCGGACCTCCCGGTGGATCGCCAATTCCACTGAGCCAGGCATGGTGTAATTGAGACTCGGTTTGCTCGTCAGACCAGCAAACGACAGCTTCAAATCCTCCCCGAACGTGGCCAGTTCATTGGCTCGGCGACTCAACACCTCGCAGATCTGATCAACCTCGGAATTGGCGAGCGTGGTCATACCCCCATGTCTCCGTTCGCATCCGGCCCGGCCTTGGCCGGCAGTTGCTTTGGTTTGACCGGCTCCCGGACGCTCCTCCGATCTGTGATCTCGATCTTGATCTGCGGCCCGTCCGGCTCGCGCACGTAATACTCCCTCGATCCCGGCGCGCGCTCGTAATCCCATTTCAGTTTTACCAACTCGCGCAGGTTCTTCGTCAACACGTTCAGGTTCACTGAGTCGGGAACCAGGTAATGATTGTGGTCGAATGTCAGGATGGTGGGCATAAGTTCAAAACGGACATTCGATGCCGGCGGGTTCGCGTTCCGCGTTGGCGGCGGGCCGGCGCCACGCCTCCTTGCGATTGTTCAAGGTCATGCACAATTGCTGCAGCTCGCGGATGCTGAGATCGTCCATGCCGCGCCCGCCGAAACGGTCGCGCAAGATCACGCGCGTGTATGCCTCGGGCGCCTTCGCCTTGGCGGCCTTGATCAGGTTCCTTTTCTTGCCGCGCCCTGGATTCTCCCAGTCCAGCACCGCTTCCACGTTTAATGGTTCGGCCAGCACACGGAACAACTCCACGACGCGTTGCACCTGGTCGTTGAGCAGGATGGACGACGAGCAGTTAATCTTCAGCGCCACGATGTGGCAGGCGTAGCGGAAATCATTCGTGCGCAGACCGCGATGTTCGGCGCGGGCAAGTTGGTCCGCCGCGCCGCGCACGGCGCCGAGCAGCTCGGCATCGAGTGGAGACTGCGGCTCGCGCGGCGGCAGGCGCAGCGCCTTGAGGTTGTGCCAGTTGTTGGCGCGTGAGCAGGTCGTCCACGCCGGCAAATAGAAGTTGTCCCGTTGCAGTGGACTCATGACCCCACCCCATCATTTGCGGCAATGGCGGCGACGGAGATTCTCGCGCAGATCGGGCACGCCAGATTTCGGCGCGCGTGGTGCGGACATTTTTGCGGCCGTCCGAATACGGCAGCGCGGCTGGTTGCTGAGACCTCCCGGCCGGCGCGGAAGTCGGTTCCACACCAGCGACATGAGGCGGCGTCGTCAGGATTGCACCATCCGCACTTGGGGCACTGTTTCGGACTCACGCCGCCCTCCTCATGAAATCCGGGTTCTTCCTCAACAGCATCAATCCACGCACGATGCGCTGACGGATCCTCTCCCTGCACACCCCCTCCTCGGCACCCATTGCTTCCAATGTTTTGTGTTCGTAGAAACTGCCACGGATGGCGCGGATTAGCGGCGCGGGCAGCTTGTCGAGTGCGGCACACAGCAGTTCGTGCCGCTCGTCTTGGGTGGCCTCCGCCGTGGTGGTCTCCTCGACTCCGAGCAGATCGGCCCAGGTCTGGGATTCGTCGTCGCTACCGAGCGGGGCGTCCATCGATACCTCCGTGGTGCGGACACGGTTTTCCGGCTTGCCGGACCAGCGGTTGTTGGGGATGCGCACCGTCTTGCTGTGGTCCTTTGACCATCGGTCCATGTAGCTGCGAATCCACGGAATGGCATAGGTGAGGAATTTGACCCCGCGCCTGGCGTCGAATGTTTTATCTGCGCGCACGATGGCGAGGCGGCCCTGCTGGATGAGGTCATCCAGATCGACGCCAGGGTGATTGGCGGCGTACTTCTGAGCCTGCTGCACGATCCAGCCCATGTTGTCGGCAATGCGCTGGTCGAGCCGGGCCTTGGTGTGCTGGTTCGCGCCTTTCGCTGCCACGCGGCGCGCCGCCGTGCGCGGCAGGCAACGCAGGTTCCCGATCGCGCAGTTCCGCTTGTCCCCGTCAATCAACGTGACCTCGTGTCCCGGTGGGATCGGCCCGTGATGATCCACCCACACCTGGCGCTGGAGTTGGATCTCGATTCCCGCCGGCCGCGCACCATGCAGGTTGGTGTCGCGCAGGTAGCCGCCCTTGCCTGGCGTCCACTTGCGGCCGCCGTAGAGCACCGGTTCATGGATGGTCTGCCAGCGCGCATACATCTTCATGCCGTGCGCGCGGAAGACCTCGTACACAGACTGCCGCGTGCGGCCGTGGATCTCGGCGACCTTGGCCAGCGAATGCAGCCGGAGATAATCGGTGTGCATCTGGTCCACCAGCTCGCGCGGCAGTCCGCGCCGGCCAACGCGGCTCACGTCGCCCTTGCCAGGGCCGGAGAATTTGGGGACAGGTGGCATGGGATCACGCCTCCGCGCTCTCGGCCGCCGTCTCGGGCTTGGGGCGGATGAAGAACTGCTCGTCCTGGCAAAACTGGATGCCGGCGGCGGTGATCTGCTCGGGGGTGAGCTTCTCGCGGTCGGAGAGGAGCGCGTTCTTGTCCGGCTTCGGATCGGGATGGTTGAGGTAGGCTTTGCCCCAGGGCAGCCGCAACAATCGCTGGACCACGTCGGCCCATTTAATCTTGCGGCTGCTGGTCTCGACGCGGTGGGGCGTCAGCTCGAAGCCGAACACGGCCAGACTGGTCTCGCGGCTTTTGCGCTCCGTGAAGAGCGCGCCCCGATGTGCCTCGCAGTAGGCGCGCACATCATTCTCCAGCCCGGCGATGCGTTCGGTGAGGGCGGTGGTTCCGGCGGTGTGGCGCTTCTCCAGGGCGGCGACCTCGGCGTCCTTGGCGGCCGTCTTCTGGGTGAGCTTGATCTTCAAGCGCACAATTTCGGCCACAATGGTATCGAGGTCTTCAGTGCTGGTGATGGCCAGCGATTTGCCGGCGGTTGGATCAATGTTGGCGATCATGGTGTTTCTTTGTTTTGGTTAAAATCTGGTTCCCCATCTGGTTGACACAGCCCCCGCCGGAGAGTCCGCACCACGCATCTCGGACTGCGCGGGGTCTCGATCCGGCGGGGTGATCACTCGCTCCAGCACGTCCAACACGGCCACGCGCTCGACTGGGATTCCCGCCTCCTCCGCCGCCTGGCTCGCTGCGTCCCTGGTGTCGAACAGGCTGACCTCGTCGATGTGGCAGACGGAGAACACGCGGCCGCAAACATTGGACACGATTCGGACCGGGAAACGCCTCCCGCCAGGCAGGACATAGAAGATGGCGTGCTTCAATTCGGTCTGACTCATGATTCCTCCAGGGATGACGATGGAGAGAAGGCGCGGGCGTCGCGCTCTGTGTTATCAAACGCCGGACGCACGTTGCGCCACGTCTGCACCGCCAGCGCGCCGGCCACTCCACCAGCCACGCCGCTGAAGAACAACAGGATGCCGGCGAGGATCACGCCGCACCTCCGTGCTTGCGGATCGCCCGCGCGATGGCCTTGACCAGCGTGGTCCGGTTGCTGTGGCCGCGCTCGAACTTCAGCGCGGCCCGCAGCGTGTCCAGGCTCGCGTTCGGCACCGAGATGCGGGCCGCCTCGTCCACCGAGGTGAAGCAGATCATCCAGACGGGACGGCACGGCGGGCACGCGCCGAAGTGGCTGTCCAGCATCATCGCGCCGCAGACGCAGCAGGGTTTGGTGTGATTGAATTGGCTCATCGATTTGTTTCCTCCGTCAAACTCTCCGCCCACGCCGCCGCCACGGCCGCCACCTGGATCAGCTCCTCGCGCAGGTGCGCGCGCCCGGTCGTGTCGAGGCAGCCGCGCTGCAGCGCCTGCGCCACCTCGCCCACCTCTTCCACCAGCACCGTCAATTTGAACGAGTTGTGAATCGTCGGCTGTGAGCAGTTGTCGTTTGGGTGCGCCACATCCTGCCGCGCCCTTTCCGCCGCAATCTCAACCAGCACCCGCGCGATCTGCAGCGGTGTGGCCATCAAGGCAGTCTCGATCTGGCGTGGATTCATGCGGCCTCCTGTTGTTGCGGCACACGCACCAGGGCGAAGCCGTGTGGGAACATCCACTCGCGCTCGAACAAGCGCAGCAGCCGCGCGGCCTCGGCCAGCTTCTCGACCAGGTGGAACGCCTCGTCCTCGTGCGTTCCCACAGCGCGCTCCATGAAGCGGCGCAGCGGTGCTTCGCCAGGCTCGCCGTGATGGAACACCGCCTCGATGTGCGCCTCCAAGTCGGCGTTGTTATCGCGCCACGATGCGCAGTCCAATATGTCACGGCGGGCGGATTCAAACGCCAGCCGGTAGGGCAGCAGGGTGCGTTGCGCAGAAAATGTTTCGGGGGCAGTTGTCATGGCTCAGTCCTCCCTCGCTTCGCGCGCCGCCTGGCGCGCCGCCTTGCGCTCCACCGCCGTGGTGCAAAGGCTTTGCACGGCCTCCGTGATCAGGTCCAGTGTGAGCGGCTCGTCCGTGCTGCGCGCCTCGTCCAGCGCGTCGGCCAGGGTGCTGATGTTCTGGTTGCGGGCCAGCAGTGGCGCGAGCTGGGCGGCCACGGTCCGCAACTCCTTGCCGCGCGGAAAACCGCTGCCGGCCAGGAACGCCTCCACGTCGCCCGGCTGCGCGCCGTCGCGCCAGTCGTCAAAGATGGGTTTCAGGCTGCGGCGGAAGAGCTGCCGCGCCTCCGCCATGCCCCCGCCGCTGCTGCACCGCACCGCGTCAAACTCGGTTGGGAACGCGGCATAAACAAACCGCGTGGGCGTTTCGTCGATGAGATCCTTGAGCAGTTTGAAGAGCACCACGCCGCCGTTGTGCCCTTCATCGATGAAAAACACCGTCTCGCCAAGGCTCTTGAGTGCGTCGATGAGCGCCGCCATCTGGTCTGCCGGGTTCTTGTGCAGGGGAGCGCCCACCTTGTCGCTCATGGCCCGCAGCAGATGGAATGATTTCTCCCGGCTGGTGTGCCGCACCCGCATGTAAAAGCGCTGCAGCGCCATTTTCTCGGCCAGTTTCCAGGCCATCCACCAGCTCTTGCCCACGCCCTCCGGCGCGAGGCAGATCAGGCAGCGCCGGTCGCGCGAACTGCCCATCAGCCGGTCAAACTGCCGGCTCAAATGCTGCGCAAAGGGCAGGCCGGTGATGAAGTTGTCCCGGTCAAACGCCGCCGCGCCGTCCAGGCGCGCATCCAGCGCCTTGAGCTTGTCCAGGATGCGCTCCGGGTTCACGTGCCCCGGCCAGGTGCCGTCCTTGAGCTTGGCCCATGTCTTCTCGGATCCGAGAAACTCGACGTAACGCCGGCTGAACGGCCCGTCCTTGAGGTTCAGCCGCGCCTGATGCTCGGCAAAGCGCTTCGATAGCGCGTTGATCTGCGCGGTCACGTCCGCGCCCGGTGTCTGGTGTTCGGTGTTGCTGTTGGTGTTCATGCCCCTGTGCTTGGTGTTCAGGTTTCCGTTGTTTCAGCGCCAGCGGCCGAGGCCATGGCGCGCTCGTAAAATGGGAGGACCACGCGGCGTTGCGGCGCGGGCACGGATTCCGCATTCCGCATTCCGCGTTCCGCATTGGGAGGTTCCGCATCCCGCGTTCCGGAGACGACCGCCACATTGCCCCGGCCATCGCGGCTGGTGGAGGACTTGATCCGGCGCCGGACGCCGACGGCACCGTAGCTGGTTCTGATCTGGCCGGCGTGGCGGCGGCGCAGGTCTCCGGCGGGGTCATCCACGTCACCCGTGCGCCAGTCCATGCGCGCGACCAGCGGCAGGAACTCGGCCCAGCCGATGAATTCGCCCGGCTGCCAGGCGTGGAAATTCCGGCTCGACGTGTCGGCGTTGTAAATTGCCCCGCCGATCGTGGGTTCGGTGGGATCGAATTTGAGCGCGAGTTTGTAGCCGCTGCCCAGGCTCGCGAACATCTCCGGCATGGTAAAGTCCAGTGGCTGGCCATCCACGGTGGCGGTGACTTTCCCATTGCGGATCTCAAGCTGGCGCGTCTCCGGCAAAAACACAGCCAGATCCCGGCCGGTGAGCGGGGCAAGGGCGGGATAATCGCCGCGTTCCTCGCCATTGATCATCTCCATGACCTCCAGATCGAGGTCGCGGCTGGCGTCGATGTGCAGGAATCCAAGGTCTTCCGGGTGATGACTTCCGGCACGCGCGCGGCGCATCTGCCTGGCCGCGTGTTCATACTCGCCCGCGTGGCGGCCGATATTGACGGGCTGCCCCGTTCCGCCTTCCGCATTCCGCGTTTCGCGTTGGGACGCCACCATCGGCTTGAGCCTCTGCAGGTGGTTGAACGCGCCCTCGATCTCCTTGCCGCGCGGCGTGTGGGTGTAGTGAATGAGCAGCCCGAGGGCCTCGATGCCCTTCTGCAAAAGCGCTTTGTCTGTCTCGGGGATGGCCGGGCGATCGACCTCCTCATCCACCACGGTGCCACCCGTGGTCAGCCGCACGCCGGCGATGGCGTTGGCCTGCCAGACGGAGCGCTCAAAGATCACTCCCCGGCGTGGCTTGCCAAACGTGGTCATCAGTTCGCGCAGGAAGCGCAGGATGATGGCCGCCGTGTAGCTGTCGCGCGCGGTGCCGACCTTCTCCACGCCCATCCACCGGCCGCGCTTCCTGCCCCACATTGCAATATCAAAACAGTAGAGACCCTGGCGCGCCAGCATGGGCCGGCCGTCCACACCGGTCCACCAGTGCGGCATGTTGTCGCTCATGTCGTCAAACACCCACCAATCGCCGGGCTGGATGGGTGTGGTGGTGCCGTCCTCCAGAATCTCGATCATGCTGCGGCGCATGATGAGCTGGCCGTTCAGGCTGGTGTGCTTCGCGCCGCGGTCGCGCTGCTCGTGCAGATCGTTCATCCGCCGGATCACCCGCACCAGGGGCAGCGGCTGCTTGCCGGCGCGCAGCTCGGCGGCCAGGTCGGGCGGGCAAAGCGCGTCTCGCGCGAATACCGTGAGGGTGGCGGCCATGCTGCCGGTGCGCCGGCCGCGCGTCATCACGTCGGAACTGGCTCCACAGCTCAACAGGTAGAGCTGCCAGAGACGTTGCTGGACGTTTTCCTGGGCGGCCAGCACCTCCCACCGGGAGGTGCGCCCGCAGTGCCCGGTACGGGCCGCGAGATTTTCCGGAGTCAACTGGTCATCAGACAGGTGCCCGAACTGGGTGCGCAACCGGCTCAACGTGGCCGGGCTCTGGCTGGTCAGCAGGGCCAGCTCGCGCAACGGCAGCCCCGCGTGCGGCCGGATGGCCCGGAGCAGTCGCGCGCGCTCGGCGCCCTTGCGGATTGCCGCCTCAGTGAGGCGGAGCGGGGCCGTATTTTGTGACGCCGGGGCGGCGACAGAGGCGGGGGAAGGATCGGTGAAACCCCGCGTGTCGCTGAGGCCAGTGCCAGACCGATCCGTGGCTGGGTCATCCACGGCGGCCACGTGGCCGGCCCCGGTGTCAAATTGGGGAAATGCGGAATGCGGAACACGGAGCGCGGAATGGGCTGCGGCGTCCGGCGATTCCGTATTCCGCATTCCACATTCCGCGTTCAGCCCGCCCGCCGCTGGGCACTGCGGCGCTCCATCCAGAGCGTCGGCCTCCACCTCGACGTTGGACTCAGCCGGGTCCAGTCCGGCGGGCGGGGAAAGGGCAAATGCGGAATGCGGAACACGGAGTGTGGAATGGGCTGCGGCGTCCGGCGATTCCGCATTCCGCATTCC
>CAYQWK010000008.1:35004-38206 GCA_964420805.1 uncultured Bifidobacteriaceae bacterium
GAACACGGAGTGTGGAATGGGCTGCGGCGTCCGGCGATTCCGCATTCCGCATTCCACATTCCGCGTTCAGCCCGCCCGCCGCTGGGCACTGCGGCGCTCCATCCAGAGCGTCGGCCTCCACCTCGACGTTGGACTCAGCCGGGTCCAGTCCGGCGGGCGGGGAAAGGGCAAATGCGGAATGCGGAACACGGAGTGTGGAATGGGCTGCGGCGTCCGGCGATTCCGCATTCCGCATTCCGCACTCCGCATTCAAGGTGACGCCCGCCCCGCCGGCAGCGCCCCACAGGGGCGCGGAGGAACCGTCAACAACCGGCAGGGCGGAGCACGCAAGACCACTGGCGCGCCCGTGGTCCTGGAACATGGAATCCACGCCCTCCGCCGTGTGTGCGCGGGCCTCGGTCGTGGTGGGTGGGGCTGGGGGCAGAGTCATAAAAGCTTCAGGGTTGATTGGCGGCCGTGCCGCCGGTTGAATCGCCCCGGTAATGGTTCAGTTCCGCCCATGACCTCGTTTTCATCCCTGTTCCAGTGTTTGCTGGCACAAAAATCAATGCTTCCTCCTGTGCCAGCCGCATGGCCGTGGGCAGCGACACATTCAGCATCCTTTGAATCTCTCTTAAGAGACTTTGCGGACTTTCACATGACTCATGCCTGGGAGATCGACCAGGCCGTCCGCTCCTGGATCGAGCGCGGCACACCCATTGCCAAAGACCTGTCACCCACCGCCATTTTTCTGCTCGGCTTGCGCCTCCAGACCGGCGCCGAGTTGTGCCTGGAACTTTCAACCGCTCCTTCATCTCTCGCCATTCCAGACCGTCCGGCCTTTCTGCGCTGGCTGTTGATCGACTGCTGGGAAACTGCAACAGGACCGTCCAGAGCCGTCCTTGGATGGTTGTTTGACCGATGGCAACGGGATTACCCCGATTGAAATCCCTCTCCAACGCTTCAGCGCCAACTCTCATCCCACCACCTCCATCTCGCTCGTGCGGAATTTGAAGACATGGAGCGGGCAACGCTCGATCGAGCGTGTGGGCAGCAGAAGGTCTGATTCGGAATGGCAGCGCACCCAGCCGTTGCGCGTCACACTGCGCACGTAGAATCGCCCCCTGGCGGGATCGTTGACCTTGGGGGTGATGATGGCGCCGGGCTTCACGCGGCCTTCCTCCCATCGCGCTTCGCCGCGCGAATGGCCGCCTCAAACTCCTCCCGCAGATCCTCCGGCATGGCCGCCACCAACTCGATCACGTCCTGCCGCGCCCGCTCCCGGCTCACCTCGTCAAACTCCGCCCAGTAGGTGAACCGCTTGCGCGTCGCCACCAGCGCGCTGCTGAACAATTCGAGCTGCGTCGAGTCCTTCCGCGCCTTGTCCAGCGTCGCCTCCTGCCCCGCAATCCCCGCCAGCGCCGCCCCCAGCCCGATCTCCCCGGCCAGGATCGCCGGCTCAAACTGATCGCGCAGCTTGTCGGATTTCTCGAAGGCGGCGTGCAGGCGGGCGGATTGATGGAACACGTCGTGACTGATGCCGATGGACGCGGCGAGTTCCGCCGGGGATTTCCCCGAAGACGATTCAATCGTCTTCGGGAAACATTGGCCTTTTCGCAGATTTTCCAGCCGCCGGGCCTTGGCCTCCGCGTGCGCCGGCGCGAGCAGCGGATACGCCGTGTAAGCCAGCGCGCCCTTGGTCAAATGCCGCCGATGGACCAACGCCGCCAGCATGAGCATGGCCGGGTCCTGGTCCGTCACCTGCACCGGCACGGCCGCCAACCCGATCTGCCGGGCCGCCCTCCACCGCGCCTCGCCATCCAGGATGAACCCGTCGGCTGTGACCAGCAGCGGCAGGTCCACGCCGCGCTCGATCATGTCGTCGCACAAGGTGTTGAAGGACTCGCCGCCGGGCAGCCATGCGGCCGGTCGTGGCACCGTGCGCTTGAGCGGATGCGGCCGGAGTTGGGCGGGATCGAGGGTGTGTGCGTTGGAGGGGTTCATGGTCTGGATTGTTTGTTGCGGGAGGGACGGGCAGCCTGCCGCGATGAATGACGAACTTGCCGCCCGCCTTTTGAAGGCTTTCGAGGAACTGGGCGATCTGCGTGGAAAGCTCGAATTATTGAATCAGCAACATGCTCAGACTGTTGCCAGGTTGGACCGTCTCGTAGAGACTTTGCACCGGCAGGCAATAGGGCATCCGCACGCGCCGCCAGCATCCCGGCCTCCTCGGCCACGTCGAACCCGCTGAAATCCCGCCGGTCCACCCGCGCCTGCGCCACCCGCATCAACAACGCGCGCGTCACCAGCAGTGTATTGATCTCAATGGAGGGAATCATGCGGCCTCCGTGGTTTGGGGTTGGCCCGACCGCCGCGCCGGGGCAGGCTTCGCGGCATGAATCCCGAGTTTTTGCAGCAGTCGGCGCAGGCGCAACGTCAGCTTCTGGACCGTCTGGTTTTGGCCGGTTGGGCCACCGGCTACCAGATTCGGGACTCGCCACGCACCTTCAAGATTGATCTCACGCCCATCGGAGAGCGTAACATGGCCGCGCTGCGCACCCTGCTGCGCCAGATGGAGTGCATCAGCCTGGCTGATTACCACGCCCTCCATCACTTGGCCTTTGGAATCCTGATCGGCCAGTGACGCCGCCAGCGCCACTTGGTCATCCGCTAGTTCCCAGCGCTCTAGTTGGATCGTGCCGTCAGAAGATTTCACGGCGCGGGTGAGGTGGATCATGCGGCCTCCGTGGTGGTGGGCTGCGGTGGCGCCGGGGCCTCGCGGCGGCGGCGGCCCGAGCGGTCAAAGCGCGTTGCCAGGGCGTGCCAGTCGCCATTCGCCCGGCATAGCGCCCGGTGGAAACGCCAGATGCTGATCGGCGACCACCCGTGGCTCCGCGCCGGGGCGCTGGCCGCCGCCAGCCGGCACGCCGCCAGCAGCCCCTCGTGCTCGCTGGCCTGCACCACCGCCACCAGCGCCAGCCGGTCCGCAATCAACCGCCGCTGCCGCGCCGGCAACGCCTGGAACTCGGCATCCGCCGGGCACCAGGGCAGCAGATGCTCCGGCACCAGGTGCGCAATGTCCGTGGGCGTGGGCGGGGGTGGATACTGGCCGAATTTGCGCAGGGAGGGGAGCACATCGTTGAACACCCACGTCTTGAACCGCTCGGCCTCGGGCTTGCGCGACTTGAAGATGAGGCGGTAGAGGCCGGGTTCGTTCACGAAC
>CAYQWK010000009.1:0-3935 GCA_964420805.1 uncultured Bifidobacteriaceae bacterium
CTATTTTCCTTCCTCGCGCCAGAATGGACGGAGGAGGAGCGCACACGCGCTGTTTCTGAGGTGATGGCTTTGCTGCGACAGGAATCATGGATATGGAGCCACCCTTCGCACGCAGAGCTGGCGGTGAGTGGGCGTATCACTGTCGCTGGAAAATCGGTTGAACTCTATGGGCAGATTGACCGATTGGTGGAAACGGCGGATGCAGTGGTGATTCTGGATTATAAAACCGGTACGCATGTGCCTGCATCGGCAACAGAAATCCCACAGAATTATAGGCTACAAATGAAGGCATACCACGCGCTGGTGCAGCAGCTTTACCCGCATATATCCGTACGTTGTGCCATGCTGTGGACGGCTGCCGCACAGCTCATATGGTGCGACGACGTGGTGGCAGCAACGCCTTTTCCGGTAGAAATACCGCTTGTTGCTTGACGCGATTCACGGCCAACCCGGTGTGCCGCGCCGCCGTCTCGTTGCCGCCCACCGCATAAAGATGGCGGCCCAGCACCATGTGGCGCGTGAGCACGACGGCCAACGCCACCACCACCGCGCTGATCCACACCGGCATCGGCACCCCCAACCAGCGCCCGCTGCCAATGAAACCGAAATCCTCGCCCAGGCCGGTGATGGGAAAGCCTTTCGTCCACAACTGCGTCAGCCCACGCGCGATGCTCAACATGCCCAGCGTGGCCACGAATGGCGGCAGCTTGAAGTGCGTCACGGCCAGCCCATTGCACCAGCCGAGGCACGCTCCCACGAGAAGTCCGGCCAGAATCGCGCCGAACGCCGTGAACTGCACGGCCACTCCCAACGCAGGTAGCACGATGCCTTCCTTTAACAACCCCGCCGCCACCGCGCCGGCCAGCGCCAGCACCGAGCCGACGGACAAATCGATTCCCCCGCTGAGTATGATGAACGTCATGCCGACGGAGAGACAAAGGTTCACCGAAATCTGCAGCAGGACGTTCAACACGTTGCCCTGGCTGAGAAACGTGCCTGACGACTGCGGATGCACGCTCAACGCCACCACCATGAACACCAGCGCCGCGATGCTTTGAAACCGCCGCCAGTCCGGTCGGCCTGCGGACGATGAGGCTGGCTCGGGGCTGCTCATGGCCATTCAATCGTCACGGGAATAATGGCGGGCGCCTCCGGCCTGGCGTCCTCGTCCAATTCAAAACAACCGGCGAAACGAACCGCCTTTCCGACCACGGCCACCGGCCTGGCCGTCGCCACGACCTTCGTTTCCACGAGGCCGTTCAACTGCGTGGCCAGTTCGTTGAAATCCTGCGAATTCGGATACGCGCTCACGTCGAGCAGTCCGGTGCAATCGCGCACCGCGTTGCCAAACAGCGGCCCAATCTGAAGCGTCACGCGCATGCCGGAGTGATCGAGCGCAATCACCAGCGACTCGTCTGAGACGGTGGTGATCTTCCCGGAACCGCGCGTGAGAAAAAGCGTCGGGCTGCCGAGGCCAAGAGTGCGCCCATGCTGGCGGCGCGCGGCGGCGGGATCGTTTGCAAGAGCCGCCAGCAATTCGTTCACCTCGACCGCGCGTTGTGCCGCGGGCAAGAGCTTTCCCGACCAGAAATCCGCCGCCGCCTTCGCCGCGTCAAATGCCGCCGGTTGCCCCGCCTGCGCCTTCGCCAAAGGCACAATGCGGAATAGCGGAAAACGCCAGCACAGCAACGCGAACACGGCGAGGGCGATGAGCGTGATCTTCATGGGTGCCGATATTGTTCCGCGTCGGTCGTGATCCGCCGATTCCATTCGCCGCGCGGGTCAGGGTTTCTTCCCGTAGTCGCCGTATTTGCTGACGTTCGCTGGCGTCACCAGGTCCACCTTCACCGGAATCTTTTGCGGGAAGTCGCGTTTCCCCTTCGCCACGTATTCGTGCGCGAACTCGGCGGCCCTTGCGGCCATGACTTTGGGGAACTGCATTCCGGTCGCGGCGATCTTTCCCTCCGCGATGAGCCTCACCACGTCGTCCGCGCCATCGAAGCCGAACACCTTCACCTTGTCCGCCTTGCCCGCTCCGACCAGGGCCTGGTAGGCGCCCATCGCCATCGCATCGTTGCCGCAGAAGACTGCTACAAGGTCCGGGTTCTTCTGTAGGATGGACTCGAAAACCTCGAGGCCCTTGGCGCGGTCGAAATCGGCGCTTTGTTGCGCGACCATTTTCAAGCCGGGGTAACGATCCACGACACTGTGAAAACCTTTCGACCGGTTGAACGTGTTGTTGTCGCCGACGATGCCGAGCAGCTCGGCGTATTTGCCCTCCCTTCCCACCACCTTCACGAAATGCTGTCCCAATGCCACGCAGCCGGAATGGCTGTCCGAGAGCAACTGCGCGGTCGCGGCATCGGTGGAATTGATTTCCCGGTCGATGCAAAAGACGGGCACGCCGGCGGCCCTGGCCTTCTTCACGCTCGCGACGGAGCCGTTGGAATCCGTCGGGTTGAACAGCACGGCCTTGTAGCCGCGCGTGATGAGGTTCTCGAAATGCGCGGTCTCTTTGGCGGTGTCGTTCTGCGAGTCGAAGACCGTGGCGTCGTAGCCCAACTCGACAGCGCGGGCTTTCGCGGCGTCGCCAAGGACGACGAACCACGGGTTGTTGAGCGTGGAAATGACCACGGCGATCTTTGGCTTCTCGGCGGCGCGCGCTGGCGCGGGGAGCAGGAGCCCCATGAGACACATTAGTCCCGCGAAGCAGGTGAGGATGTTTTTCATAATGTTCTTTGGTTGTTTTACAAA
Organism: uncultured Bifidobacteriaceae bacterium; assembly: GCA_964420805.1. Lineage (GTDB taxonomy): Bacteria > Verrucomicrobiota > Verrucomicrobiia > Limisphaerales > SIBH01 > JANNGC01. The sequence continues at coordinate 2,755 of CAYQWK010000009.1, forward strand.
ACCCGGTTCACCGCTGCGAGCCAGCCGTCGTAATACCGTCGCACTTCGGCGGCCGGCATCCGGGGCGTGAACGTGCGCGCCCGGCCCGGCGCAGGCAACGGACAGCCGAGCGCGATCAGCCCGTTCATCGCTGCGCCCCAGGCGGAGGCATCCGCAACATCAGCCACCATCAACTCCACGCCCGCGAGGTCGGCGGTGAATTGCATCAAGAACTCGTTGCGCGTCGGCCCGCCGTCGGCGTGCAACGCCCGCAGCGGCACGCCTGAGCCCACCCGCATCATGTCGAGTACGTCGCGGAGTTGGTAGGCGATGGACTCCAACGCCGCCCGCACAACGTGCTCGCGCCGGGTGTGTCCGCTCATGCCGACAATGGCCGCGCGAGCGCCCGGCGACCAGTGCGGCGCGCCCAGACCGGCAAACGCCGGGACCAGATACACCCCGCCGTTGTCAGGCACGGCCAGCGCGAGCGCCTCCGTCTCCGCCGCGTGGCGCACCAACCCGAGCTGGTCGCGCAACCAGGCCACGGTCGCGGCCGAGAAGTTGATCAAGCCCTCGCAAGCATAAGCCGGCACGCCTTCCCGCACCCAGGCCAGCGCCGTGACCGCACCCGGCGGCGCGGCCTTGAACTCGGAGCCGATGTTCATCAGCACGCTGGTGCCGGTGCCAAAAGTGGCCTTGGTCGCACCGGGACTGAAGCAACGTTGGGCGAACAACGACGCCTGCGAATCACCCATCACGCCGGCAATGGGCACGCGCTTCGGCAACGCGCCATCCGCGTCCGTCTCGCCATAACACGCCGCGCTCTCCCGCGCCTCCGGCAGCGCGTGCGGCGGAACCCCGAACAACGCGCACAACTCCGCGTCCCAGCGCAACGCGCCGATGTCGAACAGCAACGTGCGGCTGGCGTTTGTGCTGTCCGTCGCGAAGACCGCGCCGCAGGTCAGGCGGTGAATGAGATAGGCATCCACCGTTCCGATGACGGCGTCGCCGGTGCGAAGGCGGGACGCAAGCCCGGGCTGGTTCTCCATCAGCCACGCGAGCTTCGAGGCGGAGAAATAGCTGTCGATCCTCAAGCCGGTCCTGGCCTGAACGAGCGGCTCGCGGCCCGTTTCGCGGAGCTTCTGGCAGAGCGCGTCGCCGCGCCGGTACGGACGCAGGCCGCTCACGTCGCCATCGCCGCT
>CAYQWK010000009.1:3945-37497 GCA_964420805.1 uncultured Bifidobacteriaceae bacterium
CAGACCAGCGCGTGATGCAACGGCCGACCGGTCCGGCGGTCGAAGAGGACGATCGTCTCGCGCTGGTTCGTGATGCTTAGACCGCTCACGTCGCGCCCGGCCGCGGTCTCGCGAATCACCTCGATCGTGTTCCGCCAGATCTCCTCGGCATCATGCTCGACCCAGCCGGGCTGGGGGCAGATTTGCCGATGCTCGCGTGCTGACCGGGCGACCACATTGCCTGTGGCGTCGAACAAGACGGCCTTCGTCGCGCTGGTACTCTGGTCAAGGGCAAGGATCATGAAATTCCAAGCAAAGCTTTCGCCTTGGTCGCAAGGCCTTCCATGCTGATGCCGTAGTGGCGGAAGATGTCCGCCTGGGCGCCGGTCACGGTTTCCTCGTCGGGCAGTCCCGCGATGCGGAAGGGGACATTCACACCAGCCTGCAACAGCACCGCCGCGCAAGCCTCGCCGAGACCGCCGTGGACGCTGTGTTCCTCGACGGTGATGACGGCGCGGCATTCGCGCCCGGCCCGCACCACGGCGGCAGTGTCGAACGGCTTGACCGTGTGCATGGAGAGGACGCGCGCGGAGATGCCTTGCTCCGCCAGTTGCCCGGCTGCGAGCAGCGCGTGAACAACGGTTTCACCAGTCGCGATGAACGCGACGTCCGGGCCATCGCGAAGCATCCGGGCCTGCCCAACGCTGAAGCCGGGGCCGCCAAGGTCGAACATCGGGGCCTTGCCGAAGCGGATGAACATCGGTCGCGTCACTTTGGCGGCCGCGCGGATGGTTTCACGCGTCTCGAAATTGTCTGCCGGAACGAGAATGACCAGGTTGTGAACTGCCCGCAGCGCGGCAAGGTCGTGCAGGCTGTGGTGCGTGCTTCCCAAGGCGCCGTAGCTCACGCCGGCGCTGATGCCAACCAGCACGGCGGGAACATTCGAGTAGCAGACATCGTTCTTGATCTGTTCCAGCGCGCGCGCGGTGAGAAAGCAACTCGGCGAAACGCCGAACGAGCGCTTGCCGCAAGCGGCGAGGCCGGCGGTGATGCCGACGAGATTCTGTTCGGCGATGCCAACTTCCACGATCTGCCCGGGCAACGCTTTTCCGAACGGCGCGAGCTTGCCCGAACCGCGCGAATCGCTGGTGACAGCGACGATGTCCGGGTTCGCCTTCGCGAGTTCCTCCAACGTGGCGGCAAACTCATCGAGGTTGGCGCGACCCAACTTCAGGCCGAGCTTTTCTGCCATCGCCTTCGCGGCGGGTGTGAACATGGATGGGGCGGGCGCGCTCATGCGACCTCCTTCAATCGGGCTTCCGCCGCATCAAGTTCGGCGAGCGCCTGTTTCAATTCCACTTCGCTGGGCACGCCGTGGTGCCACCTGGCGATATTCTCCATGAAGCTCACGCCTTTGCCTTTCACCGTGTTGGCGATGATGAACGTCGGCTTGCCCGGTTCAGGCGACCCGGCGAGGGCGTCGGTGAGTTCGGCGTAGTCGTGGCCATTCACCGTGCGCACGTGCCAGCCGAAGGCCCGCCATTTTTCGTCCACCGGCTCGTTGCTCATCACGTCGCGCGTGTGACCGGTGATCTGGAGCGTGTTGTGGTCGAGGATGGCGACAAGATTGTCCAGGTCGTAATGCGCGGCGGCGAGTCCGGCCTCCCAGTTTGAACCTTCGGCAAGCTCACCGTCGCCGAGCAAGGTGAAGACGCGATACGGCGCATTGTTCATCTTCCCGGCGAGTGCCATGCCAATGCAAATGGGCAGGCCGTGCCCAAGCGCGCCGGTGTTCATCTCGACGCCGGGAATATGCCGCGTGGGATGCCCGACGTAATGCGATTGATAACGGCAGACGGTGTCCAGGGCCGACGCAGGGAAGAAACCCCGGTCCGCAAGCACGGCGTAGAGTGCTTCCACGCAATGGCCCTTGCTCTGCACGTAACGGTCGCGTGCCGGGCTGCTGAAAGTCCGAGGCGAGACGTTGAGCACGCGGTTGTAGAGGACGTTGAGGATGTCCATGCAGGACAACCCGCCGCCGGTGTGGCCCGCGCCGGCGTCATGGATGAGCCGCAACATCGTGCGGCGCAACGCGACGGCTTTGAGTTCAAGTTCGCGGTCGGTCATGAAAAGCGGATCGTGGACGTAATCAAACCGCGAAACACGCTAAATACGTGCGCGCTCATTACAGGCCCGCGGAATTCTCGGGCATTGCGAACATGAAGTTGCTGCAATGGATGAACTAGCGAAGGTGCAATTCCGATTGGACCGGAGCGGGCATATCCGCGCAACGAATCAGCCTGAACCGGCGTTTCAATCCCAACCCCCACCAACGGCCCCATGACACCCGATCCCATAGGCATCGTTCTCATCCTCTGCACCGGCAACTCCTGCCGCAGTCACCTTGCCGAGGGACTGCTGCGCGCCGCCGCTGGAGACATCCTCGACATGCAGTGCGCCGGCTCCAAACCCGCGGGCTACGTGCATCCCCTGGCCGTGAAGGCGATGGCCGAAATCGGCATCGACATTTCTCACCGCCGCTCGAAATCGATGCACGAGTTCATGAACCGGAATGCCGAAACCGTCATCACCGCGTGCGGCAACGCCGACCAGGCCTGCCCGGATTTTCCCGGCCAGGCGAACCGCTATCACTGGCCCTTTCTCGACCACGCTAACGCAACCGGAATTGACGACGAAATTCTCTCCATGCTCCGCCCGGTCCGCGATGAGATTTGCCACGATGCGCTCAAGAGCAAGGCTGGCGCAAAGTCACAACCGCGCACGGGACCGAAACATCCTGGCCTTCCGCCTGTGGGTCGCACGTCCAGATCGGCCCGAGATGCCCCTTGACGGTTCGCGACGAAGGCGCAGAGTCGGCCGCAAGATGAACTCCACCATTTCCGCCGATACGGCGCCTTTTTTTCGCGCCTGCCAGTTCTTGGCCAGAAATCTTGCCATCGGCCTTTGTCTCAGTTGCTCCGTCGTGCTGTGTTTCGCCGCCGCGCCGACCGGGACCAAGTTGGTCGGAACCGGGTCGGCAGCCGGTGACCTCTTCGGATCCTCGGTCGCCATCAGTGGCGACACCGCGGTGGTCGTGTCGCCATTCGACAATTTCGGTCAGGGTTTTGTGTACGTGTTCGAGAAGCAGTCGGGCGAATGGAACGTGAGGGCGCGGTTCAATCCCGGTGGCTATCTTTACGCGTATGGTTTCCCGGTGGCGATCAACGGCGACCGCGTCGCGGTTGGCTCGGTGGTGGCGGTGGGCGGCAATCTTCGCGGATCGGCCAGCGTGTACTCGCGCAACGGCACAAATTGGGTTCGCGAGAAGAAGATCGACAGCGGCGGGTTCGACGATGAATTCGGAGCCAACGTAGCGCTGGATGGCGACACGCTGGTGGTGGGGGCCACGGGGGATGACACGGCGGCCAACGGCGCCGGCGCACTGCTGGTCTTCACCCGGTCAGGCACGAACTGGGATTTTCAGCAGAAATTAACCGCGTCGGATGCCGCCACGTTCGACGGGTTCGGCCAGCATCCCGGCATCAGCGGCGACACCATCGTCGCAGGGGCGCCGTTTGCCGCGACAGATGGAAACGCCTACGTCTTTGTCCGGTCGAACAGCGTGTGGACGGAAGAGTGGCGGTTCACAAACCAGGGAGCAGCCATTGCCGTGAGCGGCGAGTCGTTGGTTGTGGGCAACCGCCGGGAACGGTTCCCAACCGCGCTGGGCGGAGTGGCCCAGGTCTTTGTCCGGTCGAACGCGGCGTGGAGTTTGCAGCAACCTCTCTCGCCGTCGGACTCATCCGGCGACGATTACTTCGGCACGACCGTGGCGATCGACGGCGAGCGAATCGTGGCGGGGGCGACTCATGACGGCGAAAGCAGCGATCGTTCGGGGCGCGCCTATGTTTTCACGCGGAGCAGCGGAACGTGGATGGAGCAGGCCAAGCTTGTTCCCTCCGAGACCTCGGCCCGGTGGGGTTTCGGCCACTCGGTTGCCGTGAGCGGCGTGACCGCGTTGATCGGCACGGGAGACCAGGACAATCCGAGCGTGGCCGGTTCGGCGTGGCTGTTCGGCGAGGGAGGGAATCCAGGCAGCACGAACAATCCGCCGGCCTTCGCGTTGCCAGTGATTCCATCGGTGAACCCGGCGGTGGCCAATAAGCCCGTCGTCTTCTCAACGCTGGCCGCCGATCCTGACAAGGGCAACAAGGTCGCCTACGAATGGCATTTCGGAGACGGGACGACCGCTCCGGGGCGCAATCGCATCGTGAAGAAATTCGCGGCCCCGGGCGGCTACGACGTCTTCGCCCGTGCCACCGACGGAAAGGGCGGCACTGCCGACTCGGCCACCACGCATGTGGAAGTGGTCGGACCGGGCGTCATCTATTTCGACGTCGCCAAGGCCGGCGCCAGGCTGAACTTCGTGGGGACCGGCGCCGACGTCATCACCGTGTCCGGCCAGATTCCGTTGCCGGACGGCACGGCCCTTCTGGGAAAGGTGCTGGTTCTTCAATTCGGAAGCATCTCGCAGAGCTTCACACTCGATATCCGAGGCCGCTCCGGCAAGGGGACCAACACCGCCTCCGTCCTCCCGCCGCGGAACGGCGTGGCGAAATTCTCCGTCAAGATCACCGGTGATTTCCGCGCCGCTCTCGCCGCGTTGGGCATGACCAATGCGACCGTGAAGAACGTGGACGCCACCACCAAGGTCACCGTCACCCTCGATGGCGTGTCATATTCCGAGGAATACATCCTCATCTACAGCGCCACCGCGGGCCGCACGGGCACGGCGAAGTAGGCTGCGGTTCGGAACTGTTACCGTATCGCCGGCCCGCCGGCCACTTATCCGTCCGGGCACAGCCATTTTCCAGTGCCGGGGCAAAAGAGTGCGCTTCCGCGCCAACGCAGGCATTGCCTTTTGGCGGAGCGCCCGCAAAGAATCCGCGCACGTTTGATCGGGTCCAACTTTGATGTTCCATGAATTCCGAAGAGAGTCATTGCAACAAGCATGAGGGCGGCCACGGCGCCGCGCCCGGCGGCGAGGCGGGGCGCCGCGATTTTTTCAAGAAGGCCTCGGCCGTGGTGCTGGGCACCGTCAGCGTGCTGGCCCCCGTCGGCGCGGGCCTGGCCATGGTAATCGATCCGCTGCGCCGCAAGGGCGATGGCGACACGGGCCGCTTCCTGCGCGTGACGACGCTGCGGTCGTTGCCGGATGACGGCGTGCCGCGCAAGTTCCCGGTTATCGCCAACCGCGTGGACGCCTGGAGCAAATTTCCCGCAACGGCCATCGGCGCGGTTTACCTCCGCCGCGAGAAAGGCAAGGTCACGGCCTTCAACGTCCTGTGCCCTCACGCCGGTTGTTTCGTGGACTACATGTCCGGCGACAACGATTTCCTGTGCCCGTGCCATGACAGCCGTTTCGCGCTGGATGGCAAAATCAGTTCGGCGAACAGCCCGTCGCCGCGCGGGTTGGATTCGCTGGTGGTCGAGATTCGCAACGAGTCCGAGGTTTGGGTGAAGTTCCAGAATTTCCGGGCCGGCGTGGCAGACAAGGTCCCGGCATGAGCAGGCTCGAATCGGCGCTCAACTGGCTCGACTCGCGCACGGGCTACCGGAAGATCATCAACGGGGCGCTATTTGAGCCGGTGCCCGGCGGCGCGCGGTGGCGCTACATCTGGGGCAGCACACTCAAGTTCACCTTCCTGGTGCAGATTCTGACCGGCCTTTTCCTGTGGATGGCCTACAGCGCGAACACGAACGGAGCGTGGGAAAGCGTTTTTTACATCCAGCACCAGATGCTGGGCGGTTGGCTGGTGCGGGGTATCCACCATTTCACCGCGCAGGCCATGACGGTGCTGCTGGTGTTGCATCTGTTGCAGGTGGTGATCGACGGGGCTTACAAGGCGCCGCGCGAGGTGAACTACTGGTTTGGTGTCATCCTGCTGGTGCTGGTGCTGGCGTTGTCGTTCACGGGTTATCTGCTGCCGTGGGACCAGAAGGGTTACTGGGCCAGCAAGGTGGCCATGAGCATCGTGTCCGTGGTCCCGTTCGTAGGGCCTTCGTTGCAAAAGATGCTCGTGGGCGGGCCGGAGTTTGGACACCTGACACTCACGCGATTCTTCGCGCTGCATGCGGGAGTGCTGCCGTTGTTGGTGATGCTCTTCACGGTGGCCCATATCTATCTTTTCCGGAAACACGGAGTGAAGGCCAAGGAACCACTGCGCAAACCAACCGCAAATTTCTGGCCGGACCAATTGCTGATGGACGTGGTCGCGTGCCTGGCGGTGATGGCGGCGGTGCTGTTCCTTGTCTTGAAACCGCGCCTTTTTGGCACGGGCATGGGTGGCGCGGAACTTGGCCCGCCAGCAGATCCTTCCGAGCCATATTCGGCCGCGCGGCCGGAATGGTACTTCCTGTTCCTGTTCCAATTCCTGAAATCGAAATGGCTCACCGGCGTGTTCGGCGAGCATGGTGAATTCTTCGGTGCCATCATCCTCCCCGGCCTTGGCCTGCTCGTCTTGTGCGCCATGCCGTTCATCGGCCGCTGGCGGCTCGGGCACCGGTTCAATGTCGGCTTCCTTTTCGCCATCCTCTTCGGCGCGGTGACGCTCACCTTCCTGGCCGTCTTCGAGGATCGGCACAAACCCGAGTATCTCGCCTCCGTAAAGCAGTCCGAACACGAGTCCCGGCGCATCGCCGAATCCGCCATCGCGCGCGGCATTCCGCCGGAGGGCGGTGTGGCGCTCAAACGCAGCGACCCGTTGCTCGAAGGCCCCAAGCTCTTCGCCAAGAACTGCGCCACCTGCCACCGTTACGGAGGCTTGGATGGACTCGGCAATACCGTGAACGACCCGCCTTCCGCGCCGGACCTGAAGGACTTCGCCAGCCGCGAATGGCTGGCGAAGTTCGTCGATCCCGATCACATCACCAGCTCGAACATGTTTGGCAACACGCGCTTCACCAGCGGGAAAATGGTCAAATTCGTGAAGAAAGACGTGGCCGCCTTCAAGCCCGAGCAGAAGGAGCAGCTTCGCAAGGCCATCGCCGCCCTCTCCGCCGAAGCCGCGCTCCCGGCCCAGCGCGTGAAGGACGCCGCGGACGCCGCCTTGATCGCCGAGGGCCGCGGCATCATCACCAACGCCGTGTTGCGCTGCAACGAGTGCCACCAGTTCCGCATCCCGGACGAGCGCGCCTCCGCGCCCGACCTCACCGGTTACGGCTCGCGCGAATGGCTCATGGCCATCATCGGCAACCCCAAGCACAACCGCTTCTACGGCCGGCGCAACGACCGCATGCCGGCCTTTGCCGACGAAAAGGTGCTGACGCCCGATCAAATTGGGCTGATCGCCGACTGGCTGCGCGGGGACACGGAACTCAAAGTCGCCGAGCGCTGAACCGCCCGATGCCGCTCGACACTCGTTTTATTACCGCCGCTGAACGCGATTCCCGCCGCCTGCTCGTGGTTCTGCACGGCCTGGGCGACAGTGTCCTCGGTTACACCTGGATGCCGGACGTGCTCCGCCTGCCGTGGCTGAACTACCTGCTCGTCAACGCGCCCGATCCCTATTACGGCGGCTTCTCGTGGTACGACTTCGCGGGCGATGCCGCCACCGGCGTGCAGCGCAGCCGGAAGCTGCTGGAAGAACTGCTGGCCGCGCAGCGCGAGGCGGGTTTTCCCTCCGTGCAAACGGGCCTGTTCGGCTTCTCCCAAGGCTGCTTGATGACCTTGGAAACCGGTCTCCGCCACGAGCACAAGCTGGCCGCGTTGATCGGGGTAAGCGGTTACGTGCTCAACCCGCCCCAACTGCTCCGCGAAATTTCCCCCGCGGCCCGCGCGCAACGCATCCTCGTCACCCACGGCCGCCAGGACCCGATCGTGATGTTCGCCAACGCGAAGCGGCAGATGGAGCAACTCCGCGCCGGCGGCGTGCCGCTAACCTGGCGCGAATTCGACAAGCCTCACACCATCATCGACGAGGAAATCGAAGTCATCCGCGCCTTCCTTATCGAGAGCTTCGGCGCGACGGGTTGAGTGCTGTTGCCGGGTGCGGAGGGACAGCGCAACGACCAACCGCGCGGCTCAACTTGAACTCCGAACCGCCGGGCACCGGGGGGGATCTCCCGAAGCAGGAATGTCCATCAGTGTGCATGGGGTAACCGGAACAACTGGTTTCCGGCCGCGATCCAAACGTCCCGAGGCCCGACCTCAATCGCGTGCGTCCAGGCACCGCCGATCCTGGCCGCACGCGTGACCGCCGCACGCGCCGGATCAATCTCGGCGACGAACGATCGTCCACCAGCCCACAAGTGCATGCCATCTGTCGCGACACAGTAAACGTTGCCATTGGGCAGACCTTGAGGCTCGGCGACGATCCGCCATTCCCGCGACGCGAAGTTGTAGAAGCTCGTTCCGCCCCAGTACTTGTCGGTGGATGAGTGGCTGCCACTTCGGTCAGTGCCAACAATCAAGTACTGTGCGCTCAGGCCCAGCGAGGTTACGGAGTTTGCGCCGTCGGATAGCGCAGGCGTGGGAACTGTATTATCGAAGCTACGACTGCTGTTTGCCAAATCCCAAGTTCGAAGCCGTGTGTCAAAGCGTTGCAGCCCCTTGCCCTTGGCGGCGACCCACAGGAGCGAACTGGTGTTGTTGATCGCAACCACACGGGCCTTCGGCGGTTGGTCAAACGTGTCCGTGAGGAGCGAGCCTTGAACGAGTTTGAGTTCCGGGGTGAGGCCCGCGAACCGTTCCGTCTCCATGTCGAGATAGCCGATTCCGCCGTGCCTGGTGTCGGGGTCTCCAAAGCCGATCCAGAGCTTGTCCCCTAGGAAATGAAGCGACTCGATCGAAGCGATTAACAACCCGTCCTCCGTGCCGAAGCGCCGCCATTGGGTGGCTTTCATCGCACGGATGAATACGCCGGATTGGCGGGTGCCCAGCGCGAGGAACCGCTCATTCATGGCCAGCGCGGTGATGATGCCACGAAAGCCTTCGGGGCCAGCCACCTCGCGCCATTTCTCATCCGCGAACACGTGCAAAGTCTCGTTCACCGCAACCCACAGTTGTCCGCCGTCGTGCTTCAGCACGGGTGCCTCCAGAAACAGGCGGAACGGCCGGCCAAGATCGAATTCGCCGGGCGACTCTGGCGAAGGAACATTCCCAAGCCGGGCGCGGCAGAGTGTCAGTTGTTGCGAGACATCCTTGTTGTGAAAGGGACCGGAGAGCGTTTCGAACACGGTCACTGCCTCCTTCCATTGGTCCGTTCTCATGAGCATGTCCCCTTTGCGCAGCAAGTAGTCGGCGGATCGGGACAAGGTCGCGCCATCGAGTTTTTCCGCCAGGCCCAGCGCCTGTCGGACAATGTCCAGCCGGTTGCTTCGAAAACAGAGGTCCACATCTGGCCACAGGGTCTGCGCGTAATACCAGCTTCTGCTTCCCACCCTCGACGGCTCGCGTTCGCAGGAATCCAGGACGGCCTTGAGTTTGTCGAACTGCGCCGGGGTTGCGCCGCCATGCCGCGCGCACCAACGCGCGTAGGAGCCGGCGAAATAATGCGCCAGGCGGGGATGATCCGTTTCGAGGCGAGTGAGGATTCCATCCAAGCTCCTGCGTGTCGCGGCCGAATCGAAGCTGTGGATTCGCAGGAAGACGTTGTAGGTGTTGTCCGTCAGATCGAAGGGGTTCGTGATCTCGTTCTTGTCCGCTGCGTGCTGGGTCGCCTTGCATTTCTCCAGCCATGCCTGTGTCGCTTCCTCGACCTTCTCGGAAAGAGTCATCACGCGCGGCGTAGGCTTCGGGAGCGTCTCGGCAAGCTCGCGGCGCGCTTCGGCAACCCACTGTTGAATCGTGGAACGGGCAATCACGTCTCGAAAATATTCCTGCCCTTCGCCAACGCGTTCGATTTGCGGGTCCGCCAGGCAGATGCCCAACCCCAGCTTCGCCTCGTCGAGGGATGGATCGAGGAACAGCGCGGACTCGAAAGCCTCGATGGCTGCTTCGATGTTTCTCTTCCGCTTCTCCGGCTCCCTGTGAAGCGCAACGCCGCCCACCATGAAACCACTGTGCATCGAGCCTCGGAAACCGGCATGTTCCCGACCGCGCGCCAGTTGTATTCTCGCCTCTTCCACGCTGCTGACCGGCCGTCGTCGGGGTGGCTGGGCACCCATGAACGCTTCGATTTGGGCGGTCATTCTCTTCACCAATGCCGGTCCCTGCGGGTCGGTGTAAGTGAACAACTCCTCGCGCCCGCCGACACAATGGATGCGCAAAGCCACGCTCACTTTCGCCTGCTCGTCCTGCACGGATTGGAAAAAGCCATCGACCAGATACATCGCCGGCTGCGCGGCTCCGTTTGTCCCGGGCCGATCCGTCAGGCCGGTCGCATTGAACTGCATTTCCCGAAGCAACGCATGAATGGCCCCGCGTTCCACGAACCGGATGCTCCGGCCAATCGCCGCCTGCTCAAGGCCGTGCCGAAGGTCTGTTGTGAATGTTGGATACCGCTCGTTGACGCTCCAATCCGAGAAACTGCCCAAGCCGACGAACAGCCGCTGGTTGAACGCGACGTTGTTGGTTGCTCCCGCCGTGAACCGCGCCACCTCGGCCGCCGCCTGTGGCAGCGGGTCCGGCGCGATGGCCGTCATGTCCCGGACGATGCTTGAATGAACGTCCACGATCTTGAACACGGCGACGTTGGTGCGCGCGGACGGGCATGTGTCCACAAGGAACCAGTCGCAGCCGAGCATCTTTCCAGCCTTGAGCGCAATCTGCTGCTCGTTGTTCTGTTCGAGCGAACGCGCGACCTCCTCCAAGGCACGATCCACCTCCCGTCGCTCCACCAGCGTGAAACCGTCGTGCCGGCCCAGTTCCACGGTGACCAGATCTCTGAGCGCGTCCATGCGCAGATTCGCACGCGGCGCAGATCCCGACGCGACCGTTCCGATGGCCAGCCGGATCGGCAACCGTACGGGCGCGGCGATGGTCGCCTGAGGTTTCAGAGGCGGACGCACGCGCGTCACCGAAACCGAGCGGCGGTTGAACAAATGGAGGACGGTCAGGCTCGCGCCACCGGCCAGCAGTAGGATCGCACAAAGAAGAACAACTGGGCGTTTCATATAGAACTTCATTTCCCGGGGACGCGCCGCCGGCTCTTTGCCGTCGCGATCAGCTCCGCGATTTCCGGATGCCGCTGCTGCCGGGCAAACAACTCGGCGTCGAACACATAGTCGCCACCAATCCTTCGAATGTCCCGCGCGTTCTGAGGTTCGACTGCGGTGGCTTCAACATCTGCGCCGGCTCCGATCAGAAGTTTGACGTTGTCCATGTGCCCGTTGAACGCCGCGAACATCAACGCCGTGTGTCCGTATGGCCCGCGGCTGTTCACGTCCGCCCCGCGTCGGATCAGCATCTCAAGCGCCGCAGTTTGCGGGAACTTTGCGACCTGTCGGAACGCCGTGTTGCCGTCGGGAGTCCGCCGATTGCAGTCCGCGCCGCTGTCCAGCAGGAGCGCAAGGAGGTTCGTGTGGTCCGCCGTCCCCGCCGCCATCAGCACATTTTGCACCTGCCTCATCCGGTTGGTGGTTCCGAGCGCGTTCACGTCCGCCTTGGCCTCTACCAGTGCGCGCGCGGACTCGAAGCAGCCCATCGCCGCCGCGATGAAGAGCGGGGTCGCGCCGTGGTAAGTCCTCGATTCAACGTCCACCCTGGCCGCGAGCACCATTCGCACGAGGTCGGCCCGGTTTGATGCTGTTGCCACATGAATTGGTGCCGCGCCGTTTGTGGACGTGAGTGACAAATTCGCGCCCTTTGAAATGAGGAATCGCACCGCATCCGAGTTTCCCGCGCCGGCGGCATGCATCACCGCCGTCCACCCATGCGGGTCTTGAACATCAATTCTCCCCTTCTCTACCTCACCGCGGAGGACCTCCATGTTCCCCGACTTTGCCGCCTGGATCACCGGGTCCAACAACGTCTGGCCAAGGCATTGGCTGGCGATCGCTGTCGAGAGGAGCAGCATGGCTTTGAATTTCGTTTTCATGGCGCGATGAGCTTCGGTGCCAGCCTCTCCGCCAGTTCCGCCGCCGCGTTTTGCAGTGCGGTCTTGGCAGCGGTTTGTTCGGTGATATCGACGGCCACACTGGTCTGACGGTCGGCCGTGATGAGTTTGCGCGCGGCGATGTCGTGGACTTTCACCTCCACGCGTGACTTGCAGGAGATGAGGTTGCCTCGGCGCATCCCCATCGCGCTGAAGGCTTCGCCGGTGATTTCCACGTCGGCTTTCTCCTTGGATTTTTCATCGACGATGGTGAAGCCGCATTGCTGTAGGATGAGCAGCAGCTCGGTCTGGGCCGCCGGATCGCGCACGGGCGTGCCGAAGTGGACCTCGGGGATGGTCACGGAAACGCTCGGCAGCTTCCCGCCTTTGAGCTTCTTCTTCAGCTTCTCGATGCGTTCCTCGCGCGTCTCGACCTTGGCCACGAGCGTGTCGCCTTTGCTGGCGATGGTCTTGGCAATCTTGCCCGCGAGTTCCGCCGCTTGATCGCTGAGGGATGAGCTTGCGGCGGCCTTGCTGATCTCGCCGAAGACGCGGCTGGTCTCGGTGCCGATGATCTTGGCGACGATCATCCGCTCCTTGTCCACGTTGAAGACGCGGCCGGTCACGAGCACCTTCGCTCCGGTGAGATGACCGACCTTCGCGGCGGTGTCGGCGGAGACGGTGCCGGAGAGGCCAAGCTCCTGCTCACCGAGCGCCTTCACGAGTTCCGCGCGTTCAACCAGAATGAGTTCATCGCTGGCCGAGAGCGTGGCGTTGATGAGCGTGGCGACTTTCGGCCCGAGGTCGCGCACGGCCTCGTCCTTCGACTCGAAGTCGAACACGGCCACGGTGAGCGGCGGTCCTTTGGCTTGGGCGGTGATGGCAAGCAGGACGGCGAGCAGGGTGGGCAAGGTTTTCATGTTCAGTTCACGGTTGGATTTCAGTATGGGGCAAATCGGCGGTCACGGCGAGCCGTGCGAGTTCAAGCAGTTTTTCCTGCGCGAGCGGGTTCATCGCCAGGCCGGCCACCAGCGCGGACGGCGCGGTGACGAGGCGATGAGGGCCAAGCTCGCGCACGAGCACGACGTCGCGCAGGGGTGATGATGCGCGGTCATTGGCGGCGGTGTCTTCCGGGTGAGTGAAGAGCAGTGTGTGGACGTGGCGTGCGGTCAAGCTGGTCGCGCGTTTCCCGAGGTCAGACGGCAGCGGTTGGATGGTGTCCCACGGGCCGAGGATGGCGAGACGCCCGCGCCAGGTCGTGAGTCGTTCTCCGGCGGTCAGGTCGTCGAAATCCACGTTCAACGCGCGCAGCAACGGCGTGAGTTGCTGGTGCGGATCGAAGATGCCGGGCGGTGTTTCGCCGGTGACTTCCGCAAGCCGCGCAAGCAGGTTGGTGGGATGCACGGTGACGAGAGTCAGGCCCACGGAGATGCCTGCGCGATCCAACCAGCGCGCCTCGAACCGCGTCGTCGCGCGCACGGCAGGGAAGCGGAGGGGAACGCATTCGAGAACAGTCTGCCCCGCGAGCACGGTGAGCGGTTTGGAGAATTCGATCTGGCAGACGGGAACGCGCGTGGCGGAAGTGAGCTGAAACAGGCGCGCCTTCAGCACCGTCTCGACTGCGCGCGGGTCAGGATTGCGGAGAACCACTTGCACCACGCTGGTTCGACCACCAAAGACCGCGTGGGGTTGGCCGGAAGGCACGAACTCAAGTTGCGCGAAGACGACGGGCGCGAGGAAGAACAGGCTGGCTGAAACCAACGCGGAGACGGTGCGCGTACATTCCCTCGTGAAGTTCGGCTTCATAGCATCTCCAATGGCGCGGCTTGGATGCGGTATCCGCCGCGGGCTTTCGTTACATCGCCGCTGGACCACACAAACCGCTCGCCCGTCACGATGACGTGGCCGCGCGAATCGAGCAGCACCTCGCAGGACTCGCCGTTCAACGTCACGCGCTGGCCGCTGTAGGTGATGACGCGCTGGCAGCCGCTGTCTCCGCACAGGCGGATGAACAAGGGCGCTCCCTTGTCGGCAAAGGCTTTATTCGCCAGGGCCAGGCGCGGCGTTGCGCCTTCGAGCACCACCGATTCGATCTGGTTCGGAAAAAGCGCGTTGAGTTCCGAGAAGATCTTGCGCGCCGCAGCCACTTCAACCGATTGCACCCGTCGTGCGTGCCAGTGGTCGACGA
The DNA here is from genome assembly GCA_964420805.1 of uncultured Bifidobacteriaceae bacterium. Taxonomy (GTDB): domain Bacteria; phylum Verrucomicrobiota; class Verrucomicrobiia; order Limisphaerales; family SIBH01; genus JANNGC01. Next base: position 18,148 of record CAYQWK010000009.1, read on the forward strand.
AGAATCCGGCCAACACGCAGGCGGCGGCGCCGACGGCCCAGAGGGCGAACGCCGGCTTCCACCGCCGGCCATGCGGGGAGGTTCCGCGCCGGGCTCCGTGTGAGGCTGCGCTTTGCGCGAGGCGCACTGTGTCGGCGGCGAGTTCTTCCCACGCGCGCTCGGGGACGCGGTGCTCGCGCAGCAGTCCGTTCAGTTCCGAATCATTCACGCGAGCCTCCTTCCGCCAGCGGCGCGAGCCACTTTTTGAGTTTCCGGCGCGCGGCGAAGATTCGCCAGGAGACCGTGGTTTCCGAGCAGCCCAGCACGCGCGCGGCCTCGGCGTGGTTCATGCCCTCGTAGGTGGTGAGGACGATGGCGGCGCGCTGCTTCTCATCGAGCTTGAGCAGAGCCTGCTGGACGCAGGCGGAGACCGGGTCGGCCTGCGGTTCGGGCGGGTTGTGCAACTCCTGTTCGCATCCCCAAGATTCGTGGGCACGCGTGCGCCGGGCGTCGCGCTGTCGCCAGTTCAGGCAGCGGTTGATGGCGATGCGGCAGAGCCACGAGGAAAGCCTGGCCTCGCCGCGAAAGGACCCGAGTTGCGCGAAGGCGGCGATGAACGTCTCCTGGGTCAGATCCTCCGCCTCGGCCACCGAGCCGGTCATGCGATATGTGAGCGCGAAGATCATTTTCTGGTAACGAAGCACCAGGGCCTCGAAAGCCTGCGGGTCGCCGTTTCGGCTGCGAGCAATCCAGGATTGTTCCTCGTGGCTGGCTTCGACCATGCGGGCCTTTTACTGAATCAGACAAGGCGCGGCGACGAATCCTTGGAGGTAAATTCCGTTTGTATGGGAACAGAGGAGCAGTTGAGAGCGTGTCTGAGAATTCTGCGGCGGGGTGCGTTTAACCTTCTTGGCAATCTTTCGGCCAGTCTCTGATGGGAACCGATCCAACGAATGCCACGGTTCCCGGCAGGTCATCTCACTGCGGTGCTCTTGCGCGCGCAAGCCCTTCCTCGATCACGCGAACCACCTCGCCGGCCAGTGCCTTGGAGCCGGCGGCGGTGAAATGTACGTTCTTCGGCATCTGCAGCTTGTCCAACCGCGGCTCGCAGAACGCGAACAGGTCGTTCACGCGGATGCCGTGCGCCGTCATCACTTCGCGCGCGGCGGCGTTGTAACGCGGCGGCGCATCCGGCTCGCGCAGGGGCTTCGCGGTGCCGGGAGCGACGGGCGTGGTGGTGGCGAAGACAAGCCGCGCCCCGGTCGCTTCGAGCTTTTTCACGATCGCTTCGAGGTTCTGCTTGTACTGCCCGACGTCGGCCTGACGCGGGTCGTCGGGATTACTTGTCGCCGTGTCCGCGCCGGGAGTGGCCACATGCTTGAGGTCGTGCAGGCCGAAGTTGAAATGGATGACCGCCCACTTGTGGCCTGCCAGCCAGCGGTCAATGGCCGCCACGCCCTTGGTGGTGCCGTTGCAATTCTCCGCGCCACGCCCGTTCGCGGAGAGCGGGCGAAACACGTTCGCCCGGCCTTTGAGCATTTCGCGCACGTCGAGCGTGTAACCGATGGAGATCGAGTCGCCGAGGATGAGGACGTTGGGCAGCGCGGGGTCCGGCTTGAAGGACCACGGCCGCGCCTCGACCTCGGCCTTCGAGCCTTGCTCGGGCGCGGCGGCCGCGGCCTTTGGGGTCTGGGCGGATGCCGTCGCGGTGAGAGTGGCGAGAAGGCCGCCGGAAATCAGGAGAACGAAAAGTCGGATCATGGTCGTGCAGGTTGAGTTTGTTTCACGTCTCTTCCGCAGTCCGCGGTTGGTGCGTGCCGGGTCAATTCGGCAGCCTCAGAAACGCGGATCGCTGCTCAGAAATCCGTCACCGGGTCGGTCAGGTCGAGTTCCTTGATCCAGGTGTTGCGGTAGCGGACATCGTGGCCCTCGGCCTGGAGTTTAAGGCCGCCGGGAGCGTCGGTGATGCCCTTGCCGCCGTTGTTGCCGCCATCGAGGCCGGAGCGCGGGCCGCCCCAAACCTGGTTGATGGGGACGTTGGTGTGAACCTTCACGCCGTTGAAATACATCGTGACCAGCGCCTTCTCGACGCGCTGGCCATCCTTGAATCGCGCCGCGCGAAACGTGATGTCGTAGGAGTTCCATTTCCCGACGCCGCGATAGGCGTGATAGGGCGATTCTGTTTCGTTGATCACCGCGCCCATGCCGTGCTTGGTTCGGTCGCCATCGAGCACCTGAATCTCGTAACGGTTTTGAAGGTACACGCCGCTGTTGCCGCCGGGCTTGGTGATGAGGAATTCGATGTGCAGCCGGAAGTCGCGGTATTGCTTCTTCGTCACGATGTCCGCCGCGCCGTATTTGCCGCCGTCGGCAGCGCGGTCATCGGTCATCAACGCCGTGCCTTTGTCCACGGGGTCATCGACGATCCTCCACTTGATGGGCATGGCAGATTTGAAGCCGGGGCCTTCCCAGTAAATCCATTTCCCATCGAGCGTCTCGCGCGTTCCGTCGATGATGATCTCCGCGCCGGGAACCGGCTTCGCGTTGACACCGATGGAGGAATCGGCGGCGCGGAGAGTGGTGATGGTGAGGAAGGCGCCGAAGAGAATCGGGAGTTGAAACAGAGTGTTCATGCCGGGTGTGGTTCTGGGGTGTCGAGTCGTTGGGTTCAAACTTGGGAACAGTCCGATCACTTCCGCGCGGAGTTCTTTTCGGCGGACTTCTTCGCCTCCGCGGCGTCTTTCGCCACGGCGTTGGCGGCGCGAGCCAGGGCGAGAACGCCGCGCGCCGGCACGGCCTCGTGCAAGGTGATGAGCGTGGCCCCGAAGAACCGGTCAGGCGGCGCGTTGGTGGGAGTGCGCGGAGATTTCGCGGCCGACGCCTTCGGGGTCTTCTTGTTGTCATCGGCCGCGCTTTCCTTGACCGGTGGTTTGACGGGCGTTTCCGGGGCGAGCCGGGCGATGCCGGGTCGCGATTCGGAAAGCGGCATGATGGTCGAGACGTGGCCGATGACATTGGCGGATTCGTCCAGCACCGCCGCGCCGCTGCTGCCGGGAGCCCAGTCTGTGCTGACGTTCAGGCGCAGCGCCTTGAATTCATCCACGCCGTTCGTGGCGGTGTTGCCGCCGGCGTGGCGGTAAAATCGGTTGACGATTCCCTCGCTGAAATAGCCGGACTGCCCGAGAGGATCGCTGAGGCAATAAGCCGGATCACCGGGCGAGACATTGTCATTGAGCGGAAGCGGCGCCAGCGGCGGGCCGCTCACGCGCAGGATCGCCGCGTCCATGGTGCGGCTCTTGGCAATCACGCCCGTCACCGCGCGGACGCGGTTCCCGGAATCAACGGCGATGAAATAACCTTCGCGCATGTCACTGCGGGAAGGCTCGACGCAATGGTGGCATGTGGCCACCGCGTCCTTCGCGATGGCATAGCCGCCGGAGAGCTTGATGTGCCAGTGCTCACAACGTTTGCAAAGATAGAGCCAGCCGACTTCCACGGTGCTTTCTCTCGCGCGCGCGGCGATCTCGCGCCCGCGCAATTTTTTGCCGCGCGGTTTGGGCAACTCCACCGGGCCCGGAGTGGGCGAGGCGAGGCATTCGGTGATCTTCTCGATATCGAGCAGGCTGCCATCCTCGCGCAGTTTCTCCGCGGCGGCGAGGACGGCCTTGGGAATGAACGATTGCGTGCTCTCGATGGGCACGCCCTCGGACTGCGCCTGCAGGCCGGGAGAAAGCAGCACAGACAAAGCCGCCGCGATGGCGATGGCGAGGCGCACGGGAGTTTTCATGACTGGCCCCGAGCGTAGGAGCGCGGGGGCGGCGCGCCAACGCAAAAGAAACGTCGTGATTTGCAAAATGCGCGCAGCACGGCATTAACGAAGATGCGATAAAGCCACCAGCTCGGGCAGCAGAACCAAACGCGGCTTCGGGAAACGGAGGTGGCCGAAAAATCGATCACGCCCCATCCCGCTGCGAGGTTCCCAACGCCCGACATGGACGCGGTTATGAAGAAGCGTTCGCTGTTCGCGAAGTTAGAGAAGCCCGGCCCGCAAGGTGCCGCGGTGGCCGGAGTCGCGCAGCACTGCCTGAACCCTGCGTCCCGGCTGCCAGACCAGTCCGCCGCGGCGGCGGCCGAAATCCACGAAACCGATTGCACGGCCGCGGCGGTGCAAAACGACCTAATCCCATGCGTACCCACCTGCTGCAGCCAGCCGAGGTGCTGACTGAACACACGAAGACCCGGACTTCCAACGCCGTTCCCGTCCTTGTCCCGGCCGGCGATGTGAGGTTGCGCGGCGAGCTGCGTGTGCCCGCCCACGCGGCGGGCGTGGTGATCTTCGCCGGACCAAACGCACATTGCGCGGCGGCCACGGTCGTCGAGTGCGGCAATGCGGCGCTGATCCTCGACCTGTTGAGCGAACAGGAGCAACGCGAAGACCGCTTCACCAGCGGCTTCCGGTTCGACGCTGGCCTGCTGGCCGGACGCTTTGTCACCGTGACGCGCTGGCTGGCCAATCATCCGGACACGGCCCGCCTGGGATTTGGCTTTTACGGATCGGGTATCGCCGGGGCTGCCGCACTGGCGGCCGCCGCCGAGTTGGCGGTGGTGGTGGACGCGGTGGTTTGCCGCGACGCGCGCCCGGATTTTGCCGCGAACCAACTGCCGCGAGTCGAGGCGGCCACCTTGCTGATTTGCGACAAGGCGGACCAGTTCACGGCGCAAATAAACCAGTCGGCCATGGACCGGCTGCATTGCGAAAAGCAGCTTCAATTGCTGCCCTCAACTCTCTCGACGGCGAAGAGGGCGGACGCTGGAGAATGCCTGGCCTGCTCGCTCGCGGCGGCGTGGTTTCGCTCGCACGTGCGGGCGCGTTGATTTTCGCCAGCCAGACTGGGTAGGGCCGACGGGCGCGGTTAATCGTCCGCGTGGAGTCTGGCCCATTCGAGGGCTTGTTCGCGGGTTTTCAACTCCTCCTGGAGTTGCATCTCGCGCGCGTAGGCCAGCAGTTCACCGATGCGCCGTCCCGGCGGAATGCCGAGGGCGAGCAGGTCGTTTCCGTTGAGCAGTGGCGGGCGCAGATGTGGTTGGGATTCGAGTTCCGCGCGCTCGCGCACCAGGGTTTCGTAAATGTCCAGCCGTCGGTGGGAGCCGAGGCAGTCGAGCCGGTGCAGTTCGAGTTCGAGCGGGAAGGTCGGGCGTAAAAGCATCCGGCGAAGCGTGCTTTTGCGCATATGCGGCACGTCCTTGAACTGCATGTGATGGCGCACGGCAGCCACGATGTCGTCAGTCTGTTTGCGTGGGAATCTCAGCCTTTGCAGGATGACCTCTGCCATGTCCGCGCCGGTTTTTTCGTGGCCGTAGAAATGGATCAACCCATCCTCGCCAGTCGAGGCGGTGCGGGGTTTGGCAATGTCGTGAAGCAGCGCAGCCCATGGGAGCGATTCGTCGGGCAACGACGCGGGAAGTTGCGCGAGCATCAGGCGGATGTGCTCAAAGACCACGCCCTCCGGGTGGAAATCCGGGGATTGCCGGCAGGTGAGCGTAGGAACAAGTTCCGGCAGCACATGGCTCATGAGACCGCTTTCGTGCAACAGTTCCAACCCGCGCGCGGCGTGGGGTGGGGAGAACAGCTTGTTCAGTTCGTCGCGGATTCTCTCGGCGCTGACCACGATGATCTTCTGCGCCAGGGCGCGCACGGCGGCGAAGGTGGCTGGTTCGATGGAAAAGCCGAGTTGCGCCGCGAACCGGACAGCGCGCAGAAGGCGCAGGTGGTCTTCGCCAAACCGCTCCTCCGGCGAGCCAACGGTGCGGATGATCCTGGCCCGCAAATCCGCCTCGCCGCCGACCCAATCGTGAAGCTGGTTTGCGACGGGGTCGAAAAACAGGCCATTCACCGTGAAGTCGCGGCGAATGGCGTCCTCGCGGGCGTCGCTGAACCGCACGGTGCCCGGCCGCCGGCCATCCTGGTAACCGGCCTCGGCGCGAAAGGTGGCGATCTGGAACTGGTGGCCATTGTCCACCACCAGGATGACGCCAAACTGCCGTCCCACGGGAATGGTGCGCGGGAATAGAGCCTCGATCTGCTCTGGCCGGGCGTTGGTGGCGATGTCGTAGTCCTGCGGTTCGCGGCCGAGGAGCACATCGCGGACGCAGCCGCCGACCCAGAAGGCCTCGAAGCCCGCGCCCTGCAAGCGGCGCACGATGTCCAAAGCGGTCAGTCGCATCGCGTTGTCGGGACAGAACACGGAACGGAAGACGGGTTCAACCGGATTTCCAAAATCCAGCACCGAGAAGGCACGACAATCGACGCCAACGGTCGCCAATTGATGGGATTCGATGGTGGGCGGGCCGTTTTCGAGGTTCCCGTCCGCCGCGAATCACTTGCCGTAGAATGACTCGATGACCTGTTTGAAGGTATTCTCGCCGACACGCACGATGCCGATTTCGCGCCGGGCGTTCTCCTCGGAGTCGCTGGCGTGGGCGGCGTTGACCATGATGTTGCTGCCGAACTCACGGCGAATGCTGCCTGGGGGCGCCTTGCTGGGGTCGGTGGGGCCGAGGACGTCACGGATCTTTTGCACAGCCTTCGGACCTTCATAGACCAGCGCGATGCACTTCTCGGAGCCGGGCTGGGCGAGTTGCTCGGGCTTGCATTCGCCGGGGGCGCGGCCGCTCATGAATTTCACGATGCTGTCGAATTGGTTCTCGCCAAAGATCGGGCAGAGGATCTCGCCAAGCTGCTTCGTTTCCGCGTCGGGAATGGGGAAGCCAAGTTCCTTCTCCAAAGCCGCTTTAGCCTTCGCGCCAACCACATCCTTGAGCTTGGTGCGGAGGATTTCCTTCACCGGGCCGTAAAACTCCATGGCATCGGCCACACTCATTTGGTGGACCTTGATGCCGACGATGTAAAGGCCGGTGCGGGAGAAGAAGTCGATGACGTTGCCGGGGCGGCCAGTAGGGAAACGGAAGTTGTCGGGCTTGATAAGCACGAGCGTGCGTTGGACTGGTTCACCGGCCGGGTGAATGACCGTGTTCTCCACCACGCCGCCATCGGCGTCGGAGAATTGTGCCCAGAGCTTCGCCTTGAGCTGGGCTTCCTGAACGCTCGGCGGAGCGAGCACGGCTGGCTCGAAGTAACGGACGTTGCCGTTGTCATCGAGGATAAGGTCGCCGTAGGTGTCGCGAATGGTCTCGCCCCCGGTGCGCTCGGCGGAAATATTGCCGACAACGGAACGAACCTTGCGGACGGCGTCCTCCCCCTTGAAGAGCAGCATCATCACCCGGCGGCGCCGGCCGGTTTTGGCGTCTGGTGCGAGGTTCTTGAGAATGTATGAGCGGATGAGTTCCTGGATGCGCCGGTCTTGTGGGTCATCGGCGGAAACGATGACCTCGGAGTATTTCTGCACGAGCTCGCTGCTCGGTGCGAACATGCGTGCGCCGGCCAATTCGAGGCCGGTTCGGGTGATGAGTCGTGCAAGGATGCCACCAGTGCGGGATTTATGCAGCGAATAGGGCGTGACGATGACGTAGGCGAGTTCTTGGGCCATAGAGTTGGTGAAAAGCGGGCGGCGAATTGGAAGCGGGTCAAGCGGCGGGGGGGGGGGCGGGCGCATCACCGCCGGAAGGTGTGGCCTTGCCGCCCAGAATTTTGAACATCACGGTGCCGCAGGTCGGGCACTTGCCCTTGATGGCCTTGCGCCCGTTCTTCATGGTTTCCTCTACCGCGTTGGAAATCTCCTTCTTGGCTTTGCACTTAACGCAATATCCTTCAGGCATAAAAAAAGTGGCTGCCCACCGCGTCATGCAGCGGGCAACGTGGCGATACCTTACGGGCCGCGTCTTTCGAGCGTCAACAGCGTTTCTGGACGCGGGTTTTCAGGCGTTTCCGTGCGATTGGCAGGGTCAAAGCGGGCGTATCCAGATGTTCCGGAACCGCACGGGGCAACCATGTCCTCCCAAGGCGATCGGGCCTTTGGCGGTGGTGATCGGCCTGGGCAGAATCTTGTGTCCGGTGCCTCCGCGGATTTCCTCGTTCAAGTGAACGAGTACGCCGTTGTGAAACACCGTCACGCGCGGCGGTTGCACCATTCTTCCCCCCTCGACCTTCGGCGCAGTAAAGGCGATATCATAGCTCTGCCACTGGCCGGGTGGCCGGGTGACGTTCACCAATGGCGGGGTCTGGGCGTAGATCGCCGCGCACTGGCCGTCCGGGTAAAGCTTCTCGTTAAAGGAGTCGAAGATCTGAATCTCATAGAGGCCGTGTAACATCACCCCGTTGTTGCCGCGATTGGCCCATGGCGCCTCGAAGTTCGCCGGACCCATCCATTCCAGATGCAATTGGAAGCTGCCGAACTCGTCCTTCGTTCGCGGTTGCACGTTTCCATTCGCCTCGAATGTGCCGTCCACCAACCGCCATGAGTTGCTCTGCCACTTCGACAGGTCCTTGCCGTCGAACAGCACGACTGCATCCGCCGGCACCGGCGCGGGCGGACCGGCGGGGCCGGGATCGATGCGCGGCGGCGCGGGTCGGTCCGGATCGTGAACGAGGAATCCGCACCACGGCAGCCTGGGCGTGTCCTTGTAGCCGTAAACGCCCGAGCCATCCTTGGCGAAAACCAGTTCGGCGGCATTCAAACGGGCGAGGCAAACGATGGCGGTGAGAAGAACGAGGAAACGGAGTTTTGCGCGCATGGAAGGCAGACGCGAAACGCGAGGGGAAATTCGCATCGACGCCGTTGGATAGAGGTTCTGGAACAGGTGCGGATGCGCCGCCCCCTGCACGGCACCAAATGCGCCTCCCGTTGGCCATCAGACGTTCTTCGCCGCATGTCTTCTCGTCGCTCTCGTTTCCTCGTGATGATTCTCGCCGCCGCCATCGTCCGCAGTTAACTCTTTGCCCCGAGCCATGATTCCTTTGCGCCTTAATGTTTGCGCCGTCGTCCTGGTCGCGCTTGCCGCGTCGCCGGCCCCTGCCGCCGACGGTTCCGTGGATTTCCTTCGCGACGTGCGTCCTATTCTCTCCTCGCATTGCTTCAAGTGCCACGGCCCTGATGAGGAGACCCGCAAAGGCAAACTTCGTCTCGATCTGCGCGACAGCGCGCTCAAGGGCGGCAAGTCCGGCGACGCGGGCATTGTCCCCGGCAAGCCGGATCAAAGCACCGTCATCACCCGCCTCTTCGCGAAGGACGAGGACGAGATCATGCCGCCAGCCAAGGTGAAGCATCCGTTGACCGACGCGCAGAAGGACGTGCTCAAGCGCTGGATCGCGGCAGGCGCGGAGTATCGGCCGCATTGGGCGTTTGTGGCGCCGAGGCAGGTCGAAGTGCCGAAGGTTCCAAAGTCAGTAATCAGTGATCAGTCCGGGGGCACCGGGCGCGCAAAGCCTCCCACTGATTCACTGATCACTGGCTCACTGATTACTCCCCCAAACCCCATCGACGCCTTCATCCTCTCGCGCTTGGAGAAGGAGAAACTAAAGCCCAGCCCCGCCGCCGATCCGCTGACACTTTGCCGCCGCGTTTATCTCGACCTCATTGGGCTGCCGCCCACGCCGGAGGAAGCCGACGCCTTCGCGGCTTCCGCGCTTCGCGATCCGCAGTCCGCCTTTGAAAAGTTGGTCGATCAACTTCTCGCCTCGCCGCATTACGGCGAGCGCTGGGCGCGGAAGTGGCTCGACCTTGCCCGCTACGCCGACAGCAACGGCTACGAGAAAGACCGCAACCGCAGCATCTGGCCGTACCGCGACTGGGTTATCCGCGCGCTCAACGCCGACATGCCCTTCGACCAGTTCACCGTCGAGCAGATTGCCGGCGACCTCCTGCCTAAGTCCTCGCGGGATGCACTCATCGCCACCGGTTTCCACCGCAACACCATGCTCAACGAGGAGGGCGGCATCGATCCGTTGGAGTTCCGCTTTCACGCCATGGTGGATCGCGTCAACACCACCGCCACCACCTGGCTTGGCCTGACGATGGTTTGCGCCCAATGCCACACGCACAAATACGATCCCATCCTCCAGCGCGAGTACTACGGCGTGATGGCCTTCCTGAACAACGCCGACGAACCCGACCTCGACCTCCCCGAATCCGACGCCGCCGAGCAGCAAACCAAACGTGCCCAGCGCGCCGCCAAACTTCTTGCCGAGCTTCCCTCCAAGTGGCCCGTGAACTCTGAATCACTCCGCTGGGAAACGGCGAAGCTCTCCCTCGATCAGGCCGCTTCCGCGAACGGTGCCAGGCCTGATCCCGGCAAAATCCTCGACGACGGCTCCGTTCTCTTCGCCGCGCCCGGCCCGGATCGCGCGGATGTCACCGTGAGTTTTACCACCGCGCTGACGAACATCACCTCGCTCCGCCTTGAAGCCTTGATTGACGATTCGTTGCCCAGCAAAGGCCCCGGGCGAACCGAGCACGGCAATTTCGTTCTCTCCGAAATCACCGTCACCGCCGCGCCGCTCGATGGCTCGTCCGCGCCGCAGCCGCGGAAGGTTCGCAGCGCCAAAGCCAGCGCCGAGCAGGATAAATTTCCTATCGGCAACGCCTTCGACGGCAAGCTCGACACCGGTTGGGCGGTTCACGACAAGCGCAAGCCCCTCAATGTGAACCAGTCCGCGACGTTCGAGTTCGCGCAACCTTTCGGCGCGGCCTCGGGAACAAAGATCACCGTTCGCCTCCAGCAGAACTTCGGTAACCGCCACACCATCGGGCGTGTTCGTTTGAGCGTTGGCGCGCCGTTGCCCGATCAGCGTTCCATTGCGACGCGCCGTGACGAGGCCGTCGGGAAAGCCTTCGCCCAATGGCTGGTCCGAGAGCGCGCCCGCTCCGTGAAGTGGACGCCGCTTCGCCCCGCCGAGGCGAAGTCCAACCTCCCGCTGCTCACCGTCCAGCCAGACGCCTCCGTGCTCGCCAGTGGCGACATCAGCAAGAGCGACACCTACGATCTCGCGTTCACCAGCCTGCCGGCGCGCATCACTGCGATTCGCCTCGAAGCGCTGCCCGACGACAGCCTCCCCGCGCACGGGCCGGGCCTGACCTATTACGAAGGACCGAAGGGCGACTTCTTCATGGGCGAGTTCAAGGTCAATGCCGACGGCCAGCCGGTGAAGTTCGTCAAGGCCACCGAGAGCTACGCCAAGAACAATTTTGGCGGCGGCGCGAGCGCGAAAGCCGCGACCGATGGCGACCCGCAAACCGGCTGGAGTTGCGCCGGTCGCCCCGGCGAGGCGCACGAGGCGGTGTTTGTTTGTGATCCGCCCATCGATGCGCGCCGCCTTGATGTGAAGATGCTCTTCGGTCGCCATTACGCCTGCTCGCTGGGCCGCTTCCGCATCTCGGTTTCCGGCGATGCCAACGCCGAGGCCCGCGAAATGCCGGACGAACTCGCAGCCTTGCTCGCGCTTCCCGACGAAAAGCTCACAGCCGAACAGCGCGCGAAGCTCCGTGAACAGTTCCTCCTCACCGCGCCCGAACTCGAGGCGCAGGCGAAGGAAATCCGCAACCTCCGCAAGCCCGCCGCGCAAACCACCACGCTCGTCATGCGCGAACGACCCGCCTCGAACCCGCGCCCGACCTTCATCCACCATCGCGGCGAATTCCTTCAGCCGAAGGACGCCGTGGACCCGGGCGTGCCGTCGTTCCTGCCGTCGCTGCCCAACGCGGCGCGCAAGGACCGCCTCGCCTTCGCCCGCTGGCTCGTGTCACCGGACAACCCGCTCACCGCGCGCGTGGTGGTGAACCGCCAGTGGGCCGCGTTCTTCGGGCAGGGAATTGTCCGCACACAAAACGACTTCGGTTTTCAAGGCGACCTCCCGACGCATCCCGAGTTGCTCGACTGGCTGGCCGTTGAGTTCATCAAGCAAGGCTGGTCGCTCAAGAAGTTGCACCGGCTCATCGTCACCAGCGCGACATACCAGCAGGCTTCGCGCGTCACGCCCGAGTTGCTCGAACGCGACCCACAGAACCGCCTGCTCGCTCGCGGTCCGCGCGTGCGGCTCGAAGCCGAGGTCGTCCGTGATGCCGCGCTCAAAGCCAGCGGCACGCTCTCGGAGAAAATGTTCGGCCCGCCCGTGAAACCCGCGCAGCCCGCCGGCGTGACCGAGGTCGCCTACGGTTCGCCCAAGTGGGACGTGAGCATCGGCGAGGACGCTTACCGCCGCTCGCTCTACACCTTCATCAAACGCAGCGCGCCCTTTGCCATGTTCAACACCTTCGACGCGCCGTCCGGCGAAACCTGCGTGGCCAAGCGCGAGGTTTCCAACACGCCGCTGCAATCCCTCACGCTGCTCAACGACATCGCCTTCGTAGAAGCCGCGCAGAAACTCGGCGCGCTGACTGTCGCGCAAAAAGGCGACGACGAGGCGAAAGTCCGCTTCGCCTTCCGCCGCGCCCTCACCCGTCCGCCGCAAAAGGCGGAACTCGAAAAGCTCGTCACCTTCCTCCAGGCCCAGCGCGCCCGCCTCAAGTCCGGCGAACTCAAAGCCGCCGACCTCGCCGACGAAGGCAAGGGAGACGCGGTGGAACGCGCGGCGTGGAGCACGGTGGCGCGCGTGGTGTTGAACCTGGACGAGACCATTACCAAGCAGTGACAAATGACGAATGACGGAATGACGAATGACGAGGCGGAGCGCCTTGAGCGGGAACGGGATGCGGTGGAAGACGCTTTTTGGAGCGCGACGCCTAGTTGCGAGTCGATGGCGCTGCATGATGGCAACGCAGCGCGCATTTATGATCTGGAGGAACGCACCGCCCTATTTGGAGAAGCCGTGATCCGGTTCGCGAAGAAGATTCCGCTGGGGCCAGTCAATGATCGTCTGATCAGTCAACTTGTCGGCGCAGGAACCAGCGTTGGCGCGAATTACTGCGAAGCCGACGACGGGGTGTCGAAGAAGGATTTTCGCAACCGCATCGGCACCTGCAAAAAGGAAGCCCGCGAAACCAAGTTCTTCCTCCGCATGATCGCTGTTTCGGAAGAACGCCTGAAACCCGAGGCCCGCGAACTCTGGCGCGAAGCCCGCGAACTCCACCTCATCTTCTGCTCCATCTGGCGCAACACGTGCCCTGATTAAATGACGAATGACGAATGCCAAATGACCAACGCCAACTCCAACGCCCTTTTCGTCATTGGTCATTCGTCATTCGACATTTTTATAAAATGAACTGCCAATCTCACACTTACTCCGAACGCGGCACGCCACTCTCCCGCCGCTGGTTTCTGCGCGACTGCGGCATCGGTCTCGGCAAGCTTGGCCTGGCCGCGCTGCTCACCGACGCGTTTGCGCCGCGTGTGCTGTCCGCAGTCAAAGCGCCCGTTGATCCCATGCTGCCGAAGCCGCCGCATTTCCCCGGCAAGGCCAAGGCGGTGATCCACCTGTTCATGGCCGGCGCGCCGTCGCAGCTCGACCTCTTCGACTACAAGCCCGAGTTGACCAAGCTCGAAGGCAAGCCCCTGCCCGAGTCCGTCATTCGTGGCCAACGCTACGCCTTCATCCGGCCCGACGCCGCTGTCATGGCCCCGCGCTTCAAGTTCAAGCCCTACGGCCAGTCCGGCGCGCAACTCAGCGAGATGATCCCGCACATCGGCTCCGTGGCCGATGACATCTGCCTCATTCGCTCGGTGAAGACAGACCAGTTCAACCACGCGCCCGCGCAGATATTCTTCAACACCGGCTTCTCGCAGCCGGGCCGGCCGAGCATCGGCTCCTGGGTGACCTACGGGCTGGGTTCCGAATCGCGCGACCTTCCCGCCTTCGTCGTGATGAGCACTGGCGCGGGCATCAGCGGCGGCGTGGCGAACTGGTCCAGCGGTTTCCTGCCCACGACCTACACCGGCGTGCGCCTCCGCGCGCAAGGCGACCCAATCCTCAACGTCGCCAGCCCCAAAGGCGTGGACGCGAAACTCCAGCGCGACACCCTCGACACCGTCCGGGCGCTCAACGAACAACACCTCGGCCAGGCCGGCGATCCCGAGATCCTCACCCGCATCAACGCCTACGAGATGGCTTTTCGCCTCCAGACCAGCGCGCCCGACCTCATGAACCTCAAGAGCGAGAGCAAGGAGACGCTTGCCCTCTACGGCTGCGATCCCGACAAGCCCTCCTTCGCCCGCGCCTGCCTGCTCGCGCGGCGCATGGTCGAGCGCGGCGTCCGCTTCGTGAACATTTACCACGAAGGCTGGGACGCGCATTCCGACGTCGTGGGCAACCACACCAACAACTGCAAAAACACCGACCAGGCCAGCGCCGCGTTGGTGAAGGATTTGAAACGCCTCGGCCTGCTCGACAGCACGCTCGTCATCTGGGGCGGCGAATTCGGCCGCACGCCCATGGTCGAGACCAACCCGAGCCTCGGTCGCTCGATGGGCCGCGACCATCATCCGCAAGCCTTCACCATGTGGATGGCCGGCGGCGGGGTGAAACGTGGATTTCAATACGGCGCCACCGACGAACTCGGTTTCCACGTCGCGGAGAATCCCGTCCACGTCCACGACATGCAGGCCACGATCCTGCACTGCCTCGGCCTCGACCACGAACGGCTGACCTACGAATTCCAGGGCCGCCGCTTCCGCCTCACCGACGTGCATGGGCAGGTGGTGAAGGATGTGATCGCGTGAGAACTCACCAGCCGGCGGCGAAGAAACGTTGAGAGGGAAACTGCGGCGCGCTACCGTTGCGCCATGACAGTGACGTTGCCCAAAAAGTTGGAAGCCTTCGTGGAGCAAAGGGTCCGGGCCGGGGATTTTCGCAGCCCCAGCGAGGCGGTTTGCGAAGCCGTGCGCCAGTGGAGCGAGCAGCAAAATGACTGGACCAAGGACGGCCCGGAGTTGAAGTCCTTTCTGCTCGAAGCGGTGCGCGGACGTCACCGCCCGCTGCGGTTGGAGGAACTCGAGGCGATGGAGCAACGGGTGCTCGCGGACAAAGCTTCCTCATGCCGCTGAGTCTTCAGCAGTCGGAACACTTTCTCACCGATGTCGAAAACCAGTTCCGATGGTATCTCGAAGAAGCCGGCGTGGATGTGGCGCGCCGCTATCGGGCCGCAGTTCAGGCCACATTACTGAAATTGCTGGCGCGTCCGGGGCAGGGCCGCCGCCGCTTCGCCACCGACCCCGAGTTGAAAGGCCTGCGCTGCTGCCTGGTGGTGAAGCCATTTCACAAGCAGCTCTTGTTCTACCGCGTTGAAGGTGAATCGCTGGTTTTGGAACGCACCATCCACGGAGCGCGCAACCTGCCCCGGCGGCTCAAAGAACCACCCCAAGCGAACCTCTGACCGACGTGCACGGGCAGATGGTGAAGGATGCGTTGGGGTAAGGACGAAGGGCACCGGGCACGCCGGGAAGACTTCAGCCGTCAGGCGGACTGTTGGCCCAGGTTGGTTTCGTAACTCCAGCCGCACTGGACGCATCGCGACTCCCCGCCCGGAATCGTCTTCCCGCATTGCACGCATTGAAATGGTTCGTCGCGGGGATTGGTTGCCACTTCATCGGGACATTCCCCGTTCGCAGGCTTTTCGTCCGGCCGGCGCATCAACCAGGCGAGAAGACACAGGCAGATCAGCAATGGCACTGGAAGACGTAAACCGATATGCGGGTTGAATTGGTTTCCCAACGCCGTCATTGCAAAGACAAGGGCATACAGCCCCAACCGCAACCGTAGCTTCTGCCTGCGCAGCAGAAAAACAACCGGCGACAGGACCAATCCGGCGGCGAATCCAATCGCACTCGAAGCAACGAGCGCCCATGGGAATGCGATGGCGATGGGATGGAACCCGCCGAGGAACGTGGAAAGATAAATCCAGCCGTTGATGATCCCGGCCCCGGCGCACTCAATGGCGATCTGGGAAAATGGCGCGGCCCTCGTCCGGGTGGAACGGGCCACCGGCCCGTTCTGTCGGGCGACCCGCCCGACAGTTGGCGCGCGCCCGAATGGACGGTCTCCTCCAGTCTGTGAGCGTCTGCCACGAAATGCATCGTACACCATCATGCCGCAAAACCAATGAATACCTCCCGTATCGAAGAGCGCGATGATGAGAGTAGCCCACCTCACTGAATGGTCACGTGGGAAGCAGAAGAAAGAAACGATGAGCAAGAGCGAACCCACCAAAGGAAAACCGGAGACGAAGCGGTACTGCTGCCGACGCAAACGGCAGATGAGTGGACGAATGAATGAGAGATGGAAATTGAGAATGCTCACGAACGCGCCAACAGCGAAAAGACAGTATGCGAGAATGAGCATGGGCGTAGTGTGGCCTAACCTTGCAAGTGATCGACAGTGCGGAATGGGTTTGTCGTCATGGTGATGGTGCGGGCAGCGTGGGCGCGGGGGCGGGGGCTGTCAAAGGGGAATCGTCCCGGCGCGCGCACCACGCTCTCCCCGCAGCCCTCACGTCACCACCACCTGCACCAGATCACTCGCTGGTCCATGCTGGTTCAGTTCGCTCACGGCGTTGACCTGGATGACCACCGTCGCGGCGGCGGGCAAATCCCTGGCCAGGAAGTTCGGCTGCCCGTTCGAGCCGAGGTAACGCAGCTTCGCGTCCATCCCCACGATCTGGATGCGGAAAACATAATGATCCGCCCGCGCCGCCACGTCGGCCTCGATGTTCACCTTGCCACCGCCCAGGGCCGTGGCGCGCACGTTCAATACTTTCTCCGGCGCCGTCGTCTCGCCGGGGCGCGGCAGGCCCACCGTCGCATAATGCGGACTCAGCGGGTCGTTCACCACGTCGTCAAACTCGCTGGCGAAATTCCTCATCCGCCGCTCCAGCGCCTTCTCCGTCTGGATCAACGTGTTCTTCCTCGCCGTGACCTGCGACTCGTACCAGCCGCGGCCCCGGACGCGGTCGGGGTCGGCGGCGTGGGCGGGGTCGCTGTCGCCGCTGATCGAGTCACTCAGGGCCTTGTGCAACGCGGCGGCGCGCACGGCGGTGAAGGTGATTTCCGCGGTGGTGACTTCGTAGCTGGAATGGCCGGCCAGAAATCCGCCCAGTTTGCCGATGTGCGGCAACACTTCATCCTCGGCGCTGGGCGTCTTGAGGTGGCGGTCGCTCCAGCCCGCCTCGGCCCAAACGGCGGAAGGTTTCGTGCCCAGCGGCACGCGCAGGATGCGGCTGCCGGCCAGCAGGAACTGGTAAGCCGTTTCGAGCGACTCCTTGACCAGGGTGTTGGCGTCCTTGAGATCAGTGACGGCGGCATCGGCTTGGGCAGAGGCGTCGGTGATGGCCGCGATGTCGGCGCGGATGCCGGCCTCGGGATTGTGGACGAGCGTGACGATGCCGGTGAGTTGTTGCAGGCCGTCGGCGGCTTTTTCGGCGCGGCTGATGAGCAATGACTGGGCTTTGGTGAGCATGGGTTTGTCTCCGGGTTTTAGTTTTGGCGGATGAGTGATGTAGGAAGGCAAAGGGGCGTTGTAACGCAGGCCGGCCATGCCGTAATGGAGGCGCGGATCGTCCCAAGTCGGGTATTCAAGGTCGGGCATAAGCTGACATTCGGGTGAAAACAGGCCAAAAACGCGGTTCTTGACCCAACTCCGGCCAAAACCCGCCTTGCCAACGCAGTTTTTTTCCCACCGTTGGCGAAAAACGGCTCCAAAACGGCGTTTGAAACCCGCGCTCGGACCAATCCCGCCTCCAAAACGGCGTTGGGAACCGGGGATTGGTCCAACCGCGCCTCCAAAACGGCGTTTTTTTCCCGCCGTTGGCCAAACGCAGGTTCCAAACGCCGTTTGGAAGCCGTGATTGGACCGACGGCACCCTGAAAACTGCGTTTGGAAGCCGCGTCCGGCCAATCGCGGGAAAAAAACTGCGTTTGAAACGCGCCCGGCGACGCCGTTGGGATGGGCGCCGCGGCGGCGGAGAGGTCTGGATAAAACGGCGGGGATGCGGAGCGGTGCATTTCACTCCCCTTGCGAATGGCGGCAAGTTGACGCGGACGGCAACTCATCGTTCGCGGACGCTAGCGAAAACAGGGCGGCCGTTCCTTGATGGGAATCAAGGGATGGGAAAGTGGCGTCGCCGCACTGGCGCGGAAGGGCGACGGGCTGATTAAGGAGGCGGCGGGGAACTGGGACGCCGGCCGCGTCCGCCGGGTTTTCCGGCGGTGGTCGGGGCGGGCGGGTTGGTGGAAATGCCGGCGGCGGCGGCGGCCACGGGGTCGAGTTCGCGGAGGGCGTTGGAAACGGATTGCCGGAAGATCCGATCACGATCATTCAACAGCTGAATGAGGATAGGAATGGGCTTCTCCGGATTGATCACTTTGCGTCTGAGTTGCCAGAGCGCGATTTGCCGGACTTGCCCGCGACCACTTTGCAACGCTCGAATGGCAACCTGCTCGGCTTCCTCCCTGGGGGCGTAACGCATGAGTCGTTCTACTGCTAAGGATGCTATCACCTCTTCACTATTAGTCTGGAAGGGCCTGATTTCTGGTAGCAGAACTTGCGCGAGGTTTGAGGCGCCAGCGAGCCCGCTCAGAACGCGATATTGTGTCTGCCAGTTGGTGCTGCCCAAGGCCGCGCGAAAAACCGGCAGGGACTCCTCGCCGATGAAGGCCAGACAATACGCGGGAAAACAGTCCGGATCCTGATTTTCTGGTGTGGGAGCGTAAAGGAGTTTGGTAAGGGCTGGAATGGCCGTTCGAGCGTTCGTTCCTAAAACTGCAAAGCCGGTCACGCCTTGCGATCTGATGTAATCTGCCCATCTGACATGAATCGGCAGCCAAGGTGCCCGTGAATGCAAATCGCGCAGCAGCCTGTCCCAGGTCGTGTCCTCCGCTCGCAGCATTCCAAGGAGGTACGGAATGGCTCGTGGTCCGATTTCATTGATCGCGGCGCGCATTTCTTGCTCGGAAATACCGGCCTTGTTGGAAACGTCGGAATCCGGATCCTCATTCCAACGCAACCACTCGGTCAGCGTGTGCCCGCGGGCGCGAGGCTCGGAGTAAAACGCGACCACCGCGATGATCGCGCCCAGAAGCAGCAGCGCCAGCAGGGCGAGGAGCCTGACGCGATTTGATTTCATGGCCGAGAGCGGGTTCATCGCGCTTGCGGCCCGCAGCGGATTCGCTCCGCGTCAGGCCAGTTTGACCTTCACCTTGTTGCCCTTGATCTGGGTGCGGTTGAGTTTGGCAATGATGCCGTTGGCGTGTTCGCCGGCCACATCCACGAACAGATGGCGGTCGCGAATGTCGATGGTGCCAACGACTTTGGCGGGCAGGCCGGTTTCGCCGGCAATGGCTCCGACCACGTCCGCCGGGCGCACGCCCATCGCCTCGCCAAGGTTCATGTAAAGGCGGGTCATGTGCTCGGGGGTGCGGCGGCTGTGCTTGGGGGAGGGCTTGGGGCGGTCCGCATGGCGTTTGTGCGGCGGCGGCACGTCGGTTTCCTCG
>CAYQWK010000010.1:0-35611 GCA_964420805.1 uncultured Bifidobacteriaceae bacterium
GGACGCGCCATTGCGCGCACGAACATCATCCCGCGTGCGGCCTCCGGCGCGCCGGATACGAACAATGGCCGGATCGTTCTCCTTTCGATCGGCATGTCGAACACCACGCAGGAATGGGCCGTGGGCGCAAACGACGGCACCAACGACTTCACCGTGGCCTTTCGTTATCGCGCCACCAACGATCCCTCACGCAACCCGCGCCTGGTCATTGCCGACGCCGCGCAAGGCGGCAACGATGCGCCGATGTGGACCAACGCCGCGATGGGCGCGTGGACCAACGTGCAAAACCGCCTCAGTGCCGCCGGCGTGACGAGCAACCAGGTTCAAGTCATCTGGATCAAGCAGGCCATCGCCGGGCAGCTCAGCCTCGGCGCGTTCCCGACGCACGCGCAGATCCTCCAGTCCCAGCTCGAACTCATCATCCGCGCCGCGAAAAGCCGCTTCCCGAACTTGCAGATCGTCTATCTCTCCAGCCGCACTCGTTCCTACGCGGCGGACAATTCACTCAACCCCGAGCCCGCAGCTTACGAAGGCGGCTTCGCCGTGAAGTGGCTCATCGAGAAACAGCTCAACGGCCAGCTCAACTATGATCCCGCCCGCGGCCCCGTCGAGGCGCCGTGGCTGGCGTGGGGACCGTATCTCTGGGCGGACGGCACTGTGGGTCGCAGCGACGGGCTTATCTGGGAATGCAGCGATCTGCGCTCGGACTTCACGCATCCATCGCAATCTGGCGTGCGCAAGGTCTCGGAGCAACTGCTCAACTTCTTCAAAACCGACCCCACCGCCACGCCGTGGTGCCTGCGCACGAACATCGTTGGCCAGGCGCCCGTTTGCGCGCCGGCCGCCAGCTTGACCAACGGCCCGCTTCCGCTGCTGGTGAACTTCACCGCCCATGCCACCGATCCGGATGGCAGCATCATGGAACATCGGTGGACCTTCGATGACGGCGATTTCTCCACCAACGCGAACGCGGTGAAACTCTTCACGGCGCCGGGTTTCTACGCGGCGCGTCTGACTGTCACGGACAACAGCGGCAACATGGCCACCGGCAGCGTGGCCATTCACGTCACCATGACCTCGGAGCAGTGGCGGCGTGCGCGGTTCACGAATGACGTCGAGTGGGTGAACCTCGCAGTCAGCGGGCTGACGGCGGATTCCGAGTTCGACGGCATGACGAATCTGCTAGAATACGCGTTGGCGCTGGACCCGAAAATCCCAAACAGCGCGAGCAACGGATTGCCGCGGGCGGGCGTTGAGGGCGGACGTTTCACCCTCACATTCACCCGCAATACCGTGGCTGCGGAATTTGCTCTTGTGGCCGAGGTTTCGGACGACCTTCAGATCTGGCATTCGGGCGCGCCCTGGGTCGAGGAAACGATTCTGGCTGACACCGGGCTGGCGCAAACCGTAGCCGTCCGCCAAGCATCGCTGGCCTCGGGCAATGGAATGGGCTTCCTGCGTTTGCGCCTTGTTCCGCTGGGACCGTAAGCCGATTGAATGTTTCCGGCGGAATCGGTGCGCAGTGTGGGAGTTGGAGCGGGTGAAGGGAATCGAACCCTCGTAGCCAGTTTGGAAGACTGGAGCTCTACCATTGAGCTACACCCGCAACGACGGGCCGCAGTCTAGCCGTGAACCTTCCGTTGTCAATTTGTGGGTCGGATTTCCGCCACAGAAAGTGATGCGAGGGCAAACATGACAGAAGGCTTGTGAGCACGCGCGCGATTGCTACGCTGCGGGCCGTGAGCGAACACGCGGCAGATCAGGAACGGAAGCCACTCAAGATGGTTGAGTGTGGTGGCTGCCGCGCCAAGGTCTTCATTCCCGCCGACTTGGCCCCGTTCGAGAGCGTGGCCTGCACGCGGTGCGGGCACCCCGTTTTCATGCCCGTGCGTTTCCGGCAGTTCGAGTTGCGCTCGATCATCGCCTCCGGCGGCATGGGAACGGTCTATCGCGCCATGGACCTCACTCTCCAGCGTTTGGTCGCGGTCAAGATGCTCAAGAAGGAGATGGCTGCCGATGAGGAGGTATTGGCCAGTTTTTATCGCGAGGCCCGCGCCAGTGCCGCGCTGAACCACACGAACATCATCCACATCTACACCTTCGACGAACTGGACGGCACACCGTACCTCGTCATGGAACTTGCCGACTCAGGCAGCGTGGACAAATGGATCGAACGCGAAGGGCGCGTTCCCGAACTTAACGTGCTGGATATCGGCATCGCCATCGCCTCTGCCCTGAACACCGCGCTCAAACACAACCTCCTCCATCGCGACATCAAGCCGGGCAACATCCTCTTCAATGCCGAGGGCGAACCGAAGCTGGTGGATTTCGGACTGGCGCGCGACGCCGAGGATGAGTCCGCGGACAGCGCGGTGATTTGGGGGACACCCTATTACGTCGCGCCGGAGAAGATCCGCCGCGAGAAGGAGAATTTTCATTCGGACATGTATTCGCTCGGCGGGACGCTTTACCACGCCATCACCGGGCACGTTCCGTTTGAAGCGCCGACCGTCGAGGAGGTCATTGCCGCGCACGTCAACACGCCGTTGACTCCGCCGAACCATGTCGTGCTGGAGATTACACAGCCCACCAGCGACGCCCTGATGACCGCGATGGCGAAGGATCCGCGGGATCGTTTCCGTACCTATGACGATTTCATCATGGCCTTTACTGCCGCTCGCAGTCAGTTGCTGATTCAGCAACTTCAGGCGCAGCAGGAGCCGGAGGAGACGTCCGCCGAGCAAAACACCGAAGGCGGAAAAGGCTGGTGGCGGCGATAGCCGCCTGGCCGGGCAAGAGACCGAATTGGGACGCGGTTCTTGGTGAGTGAACGGTCACTGTTTCTGTTTGATCCCCTCGATCAAAGCCGCTTCCTCCGGGAGCATCATCCTTGCGTCCACCTTGCCGGCCAGTTCCGCCGCCTTGCCGGCTTGCCCGCGCGCGGCGAGCAGGGCGGCGTAGTAGGGCACGATGGACGGGTGGTTCAAATCCGCAGGGCTGAGTTTCTCAATGATCGCCAGCGCCTCATCGGAACGGCCGCGCAGGTGCAACGACCACGCGCAGGTGGATGCGAATCCCGCATTGGTCGGGTTGGCGCGATGGACCGCGTCGGCGAGTTCGTGCGCCTGCGCGATGTTCGTGCCGAGCAGCAGCGCGAGCGAGGCGAGGTTGTTCTGCACCACCACATTCGTGGCCTGCCGTTCGAGCAGCGTGGCATAGACCGAATGAAGCCCGCGCGTGTTGGCGTCGCGCGTGTAGGCGTTCAGCAGTGTTTCGACGGGCCACTTCTCGGCTGGGAATGCGCGCAAGGCCTGCCACAGGGTCCGCTCGGTTTCGCCGTGCCAGCGCCAGCCGCTGCTCATTTGCGCGAGCAAGGCCATGGTCTCGGGGCGGTCGGCGGCGGCGCGGACTGCGTTCTGCCAATGCACCGATGCCACGTTGGTTTCCGCCTGGTTCCGAACCGCGAATGACAGCAGGGCGTGGCGGACGAATTCCCGGTCCCCCCATTTCTGAGTGGCGAGGAATTCTTCGAGCGGACGCCAGCGCTTCAAAGCGGCGTGCGTGTTGGCAAGCGCCAGCGGAACGGGCTGCCGGTTCTTGATCTCCTCCGGCAGCGATTGCAGCCAGGCGAGCGCGCTTTCCGCGCGCTCCAGCGCGATCAGCCGGGCCGACAGTTCGAATGCGAACACCGCATTCGTGGCTGCTGTCTTTTGCGCGGTTTGCAAGGTGGCCTCGAATCCTTCCGCCCCGGCTTCGTGCAGGATGGTCAGGTGCTGGACGGTGTCATCGAAGTTCGCGCCGCGGTGTTGCAGCAGGCGCGTCGAGGTTTCCAGCGCACGCGCGGGCTGTCGGCGGGATAACTGGTGCATCGCCAGTGAACGCAGCGCGTACGCGCCGAGATTCGCGTGCTCCTGCAACGCCGCCAGTTGATCCTCCGCTTCGGCGGCTTTCTCGGCATCGCGGGACTGGAGTTGCACCACGGCGAGGTTCAGCCGGTGCAACTGGTTCGTTGGTTCAATGTGGGCTGCGGCGGCGAAATGCTGCTCTGCCTCGGAGGTCTGGTTGCGCTTCAAAGCCAGTTGCGCGGCGACGAGATGAAACGGCGCGGACCCGTGGCCGTTGGTGCCAATCTCGCGCAAGGTCTGCACGGCCAGCGGAAAGGGTGGCTGCTCGAAACGCAACGCGCACGCAGCCAGCTTGATTCTGTTCTCCAGGCCCGGCTGGATTTCCGCGATCCTGCGGCGCCACAGGATGGCTGCGGGGGCGCGCCCCTGATCCGCCAGCGCAGCCATGACCTCACAAGCGGCGAGGTTGTTGGAGTTGATGGCCAGAGCCTGCCGCGCGGCGAGCAGTGCCCGGCGTTCGTCGCCGGACGCGAGGTTTTCGCGGGCCTGGTTGCTGAAGCGCTTCTCCTTGTGTTCACGCCATGCGGGGCGGCCCAGCCAGAGCGCGGCTCCCGCGATGGCCACCAGCGTTGCGATCCAAATCCATTTCTTCATCAGGAAAACAGGGCGAACCATCCGATGATTCTCCCTCGTTTGCAATCGTCCGTCTCCGGCCTTGCGTTGGACCATGCGCCCTCGCAACATCCGCCCGCGTTTTGGGCGCGCCGCGCCCGCCGCGCTTTGGCATGATCCGGTCGTTCGCATTTACAACGCAGGGGCGCCTTCACTCCGCCGACATCGAGCGGTTCCTGATGCCCACCCTTCTTACCGACACAAACCTGTTTCTTTGGATCGATCTCGAGAACCCCTCGGCCGAAGAAACCAAGTTCGTGCTCGAAGGACTTTTCCATTTCCACCCGCTTTCCATCGACGACTGCGTCAAGGAGAGCCATTCGCCGAAGGTCGAGGAATACATCCCGAAGGACGGAGACCGGTTCGCGCCTTACCTTTTCATGGTCATCCATGCGGTGGACTATTCGAGCAAGGCCGGCGTGTTTGCGACCAGTGAGCTGAATTTCGTCCTCGGCAAAAACTTCCTCGTCACCTACCACGCCGTTCCGCTGCGCAGCGTCACTCTGGTCGAGGAAATGTCGATCAAGGGCAACGCCTCGACGGCCCGCGCGCCCGATCGCGTCGCGTACACGTTGCTGGATGCCCTGGTGGAAAATTACAAGCCGGCACTCGACGAACTGTCCCTCGAGATCGCCCAACTGGAGGCCCACGCGCTGGAGAACCCCAAGCGGGAAACCCTCAACCGCATCATCAATATCAAGAAGGAGGTTTATCACCTGCGCCGCATCATCGGCCCCCAGCGCGAGGTGCTGGCCAGGTTCGCCCACGGCGAGTTCAAGCTCATCCGCCCCCACCTCGTTCCATACTACCGCAACGTGTACGACGCGCTCTACCAGATTTCCGACACCGCGCAGAACTACGCCGATTCGCTCACCGGCATCCTTCAGGTCTATCTCAACATGTCCTCCAACCAAACCGGCGAGGTGGTCAAGCTCCTGACCATGATCACTCTGATCACGACGCCCCTCACCATGGTTGGAACCTGGTATGGCATGAATTTCAAGAACATGCCCGAATACGAATGGAGCCACGGCTACTTCTTCGCCTTCGTCATCATGTTCGTCTCAACCGCCATCACCTACTGGTGGTTCAAGAAAAAGCGCTGGTTCTAGTCCGTGGCCGGCAAATCCAACTTTCTCGACAAGCTGCTCGGCCGGCTGCCCCGGCTCGACAAGGAAGGACTGCACACCGTCGTTGAGCGCCTTGCCCGCGAGCGGGCTTTTCTCGAAACGTTGTTCAACACGATCGAGGACGCGGTTCTGGTGCTTGATTCCCGCGGGCGGATCGCCTGGTTCAACGCCGCCGCCACCCGGCTCATTGGCCTGCCTGAAGCCTCCGAAGGCCAGCCTGTCACACGGTTCATTCCCGAACTGGACTGGCAGCACCTTGCAGACATGGACCGCGCCGGCGGACGCGCCGTGGCCCGGCATGAGTTCGAGATCGCCTACCCGCGGCGTCGCTATGTCCACATCTACGCCGCGCCTCTGGACGGCGACAAGCCGGGTTCCAGCGGCATGGCACTCATCCTGCACGATGCCACCGAAGCTCGCGACAAAACCGCCGCCGCAATCGAGACGGAGCGTGTCCAGGCTCTGACCCTGCTGGCCGCCAGCGTCGCCCACGAAATTGGCAATCCGCTCAACGCCCTCCACATCCACCTCCAGCTCATGGAGCGCGAGATCAAGAAGCTGCGCCAGCTCGTCCCGGAAATCCGCGACCGGACTCCGCGCCGCCGCGCGGACACCGGCAACTCCGCTGCCGGAACAGCGATCGACGTCCAGGAGATCACCCTCAAACTGGAACGCTACCTCGGCGTGGCCAAGGGCGAGATCGGCCGGCTCGACTACATCATCACCCAGTTCCTCGAAGCCATCCGGCCCGCGCCTCCACGTTTCGAGGCATCATCGGTTAACGACATCGTGCGGGCGACCTTGGAACTGCTCCGGCCCGAATTCGACAATCGCGGGATTCAAATTGAGGAACGCCTGGCCAACGTTCCGCTGGCCCGGCTCGATCCCGCGCAAATCAAGCAGGTTCTGGTCAACCTCTGTAAGAACGCCATGCAGGCGATGAACCGTGGAGGCATGCTTACCCTGGCCACTGAGCCCGCCGACGGCGCGGTTTGGATCACGGTGGCTGACACTGGTGGCGGCATTCCTTCCGAGCTGCTCAACCGCATCTTCGAGCCGTTCTATACCACCAAGAAGAAGGGCACCGGCCTCGGCCTGATGATCGTCCAGCGCATCGTTCGCGACCACGGCGGTCGCATCGAACTGGAAAGCAACGTGGGAAGAGGCACCACGTTTCGAATATGGCTCCCGCTGGAGGAAGGCCCGCAACGCCTGCTCGCCTCGCCCGCGACTCCCGAGACTGGTTAGTCCGGATACAAGAATCCAAAACCGCGAATGCACGCCGATGGACGCGAACCGGCGGGTTCCCCTGTTCTGTTCGAACACAAAACTGCGGCTCCGCGCTTTGCCAGGCCGATTTAGCGCCCGCCGCTGCAATTACTTAATTTGCGCTGCGCCTTGTCTTCCCTCACCGCCGGAACAGAGAGCGCATTTGCCAGCGCAGGAAAATCAGGCCGCAGATCAACCCGCCAAGGTGCGCCGCATGGGCGATGCGGTTGATGCCCAGGTTCGGCCATAATCCGGCGACGACCAGGCCGCACACCGTGAGCGCGGTCGCCACGGTGAGCATGGTATTTGCGCTCATGCGCACGGGGATGACGAATAGCAGCAGCACCGTCATGGGCGTGGCCGGGTAGAGCGTGGTGAACGCGGCTATCAATCCAAACAGACCCGCCGATGCGCCAACGACCGGCCCGGCGAAATGATGCGAGAGCGTGCCGGCAAGAATTTGCAGAAGCCCGCCCACGCTGCCGCTCAAGAGGTAGAGAAGGACAAACTTCTTCCGCCCGAGCGTGAACTCGACCGGCGGCCCGAACACGAAGATGCCCCAGCAGTTCAGGATGAGGTGCCACGGGATGTCGAGATGCTGGATCGTCTGCCAGCCGGGTGGATGTGCCAATGGCGCGTGGAGGAACTGGAAGGTGATGATCTGCCAGAGCCATCCGTGGCCCAGGCCACGCTGGCTCAGGGCGAACCATTCATCCACTGGCGCGCTGCGATTCCACGCGAACCATTCGCAAATGAAGTACACGGCCACGTTCAACGCGAGGATCGCGAAGGTGGCGCGCGGCTTTTGCGGCGGCACGACGATGAATTGCTCGTTCACGGCGCGCGGAAGGTAGGAGCGGCCCGCCAGGGTTTCAAACTTCAAACAGCGATTGGCTGGCCGGGCAGCCCGTCCGCAATTTGTTCGCCTCCCGGAGACTGGTCGCTACTCTCCGCGCCATCCGTTTCCCATGAACAAGACCAACACTCATGCCGCCGCGCCGGAGTCTGCGCGCGAGGGCCATCAGGATGTGCGCCATTTGCGTGATCTCTCGCCGCAGCAATGGAGGTCGGGCATTGCCGCGTGGCTGGGCTGGCTTTTCGACGGGCTGGACATGCACATCTACACGCTCGTGGCGGTCGGGTTCGTGGCCATCCTGGTGAACGGTCCGTCGTTTCATCAGAGCTTCGACATGCTGGATGTGAACAAGGATCGCGTGCTGGCCGCGGCGGAATGGACCTTCACCGAGCCACTGTCGCAGGCGGACCGGAACAAGGACGGCGTGATTTCGCGCGAGGAGTTCGACGTGTTTTCCGCGCGCAGCCATACCGGCGACCTGGCGGTGAAGCAGCGCAGTTCCTGGATTCAGGCGGCGTTTCTCATCGGCTGGGCGCTGGGCGGCGGGTTTTTCGGGCGGCTGGGCGATTTGATCGGGCGCAGCCGCGCATTGAGTCTCACGGTGCTGACTTATGCGTTGTTCACCGGCCTGTCGTTCTTCGCGCAGGATTGGTGGCATCTGCTCATTTTCCGTTTTCTCGCCGCGCTGGGCATCGGCGGGGAATGGGCGGTGGGTTCAACGTTGCTTGCCGAGACCTGGCCGCGCAAATGGCGCCCGTGGACGGCGGCGGTGTTGCAAACCGGCGTGAATCTCGGCGTGCTGCTCGCGTGTCTCGCTGGCGTGCTACTGCAAGGGCGGCATCCGAAGTGGATTTTCCTCATCGGCGTGGTTCCGGCTTTGCTGGTGTTTTGGATTCGGCGTCATGTGCCGGAGCCCGAGACGTGGTCGGCCGCGGCCACCGGCGAGCGCAAGCCGGGTGTGGCGGACCTCTTCAACCAGCGGTATCGGCGGCTGACGTTGGTCTCGATTTGCGTTTGTGCGCTGACCTTGACGGGTTGGTGGGCCTTCATGTTCTGGCAGGCGCAGCATGTGCGCAGCCTGCCGGCCGTCGTGGCGATGAGCGGCGGCGACCGGGACCATCTCGTGGCTGTGACGTTCGCGCTGATCATCGGCGTTTCGGTCCTGGGCAATTTCGTGGCCGGCGCGCTTGCCCGCTCTTTTGGCTACAAGCGCACGCTGATGATCATGTTCGCTGGTTTCTTTCTGACCTTTCTCGGCGCGTTCGGACCGGAGCATTCGCTGGATGCGCTGACGAAGTTCTGGCTACCCGCAGTCGGGTTCTGGAGCGGTGTGTTTGGTTTGTTCACGATGCTGCTGCCGCCGTTGTTTCCGACGCTGCTGCGGACGACCGGCGCGGGGTTCTGCTACAATATCGGGCGCATCGCCGCCGCGGTGGGGACGGTGTTCGCGGCGGAGATTACGCGGGGAGGGAATTACCGGCAGACGCTGCTTTACGTCGGCTTTCTTTTCCTGCTGGCGCTTCCGGCGGTGTGGCTGCTGCCCGAGCCGCGCGACGAGCGTTCGAGTGTCGCGCCGGTGGATTGATGCGGGCTTACTGCGCCTCGATCTGGATCGAATGGGTCACTGGCTCGAAGGCATCCTTGATGGCTTGTGCGAGCGGTGCGCGCACCTTCTCGGTTTCGCCAGCGAGCAGGTCCTTGTTCCACTTGCCATCCGCGCCGCGTGTTTCCCAGAGGCGGCGGACTTCCGGATCTTTGATCGCATCAGCCGACTTGTATTGTCCAAGGCCGTGGAAGACAGATTTGATCTGCTTGGTTTCGTAGGCCTGTTTTGCTCCCACAGCCTTGTCCACTTTTGCGAAGGCAGTTGAGAAGGGATTCACCGCGAAGTCAGAGGCGAGGTTGACGCCGGCGGCGAGTTGCGCGGCAGAGTAGGTTTTTGTCTCCGCGCCCCAAGTGACTTTGTAATTCCGCGCCGTTCCATTTTTCGCGATGAGTGTGAGCCGGTTGAGTTGTTCGTTGAATGGGATGAGCGTCCACGCGGCGCGGATGCTGCCGTCGTCATTCGCCGGACCCGTGGCGCAAAACGGATAGCGGCGGCTCTTGATCTCGACCGTGCCAGATTTTGCTGAGACGATTTCGTGCCCGTTGGAAGCGGAAGCTTTGCCGGATTGCAAATCGACGGTGAAAGTCCCGATCTCGCCGTCCAGGCCCATCGCCTTGAGGAAGGCGTAGGCCATGACGGTTTGTCCGGCCCAGCCTGGATGGACGCCGTCCTTGCCGGCGATGGCGAAGTTGGTGCCGTGCCGTTTCTGTGCCTCGAAGCCTGCGGCGAACATCGGCCAGAAGACGTCCGCGAATCCGGTGTTCTCCTGCGCTGCAATGTCGATTCCGATCTCGCGGAGGCGCGAGAGATTCAGGTTCAGGTCGCGCACGGTGCCGCTCGCCGATTTCACCCAGCCGGGCATTTTGCCAACGCACCCCGGGGAGCCGTGAATGACGCGAACGCCGTTTGCTTTGAAGGACTGCACGATGGCGGTGCTCCGTTTTCGATAGGTGTCGCCAATTTCATCAGTGTAGGGCGTGTAGCGATGGTCGTTCATGCCGTAACAGGTTGTGGCGATGGTGGGCTTGAAGCGGAGGCAGTCATTGGTCATGCGCGCGAGAAAACCGGATGCAGTCTCACCGCTCCATCCGTATTGCCGCGTGGTGATTTCAAGTTCCGGGACGCAAACGGTGAGGTAGGTCTCGATCATGCGCGAATACTGTTTCTGCTCGGTGATCGAGTCGCCGCAGATGGCGAGGCGGTCACCCTTCTTCAGCATGAGACTCGCGGACGGCGGGGCCGGTCGTGGCTCGAAGCCGTCGAAGTATGGATCATTTGGTTTCGGCGGAGTCAGCGTGGTCCCCGCATGAAGGCTGCAGACCAGGATGACGGAGAGCGCACTGGTGCGGAAAAGGAGCGAGGTTTTCATCGGCACAGAAGGACGCGCGCGCTGGGCGGAGATTCATCTGCATTCGTCCAGCGGAGCGGGTAGTGCTTCTCGAAGTTGTTGGTGAGACGCATTGCTCTGCGTTCAGCGGCGCAACTGGAATTCCAGAATTGTTCTTTACGCATTGCGCCACGCGGATCGCCGCGCTGGACGCGGGCTCGTTTTGTCGCAGCGCAACAAAGTTCACCGACAATTTTGGGATGCACGGCAGCGCGTAAAGGAGCCTGGTTTCGGTTGGAAGTTTGATGCGTCGTGAGGGATTGTCCGCGCGTGCGCGGTTGGCTGTTGATGATGTTTTGCGTGTTGTGCGCGCCGGTGGTGATGGCGCGTGTGGCTATCGTGCGTACGCGCACGGGAGCGGAGTGGAGCGGCCACGCGCGTTTTGTCGCAGGCGGCGTGGTGCTGGCCAACATCGAGCGCGGGCATGTGTTCACGGTGCCGGAGACGAATGTGGCGGAGTTGGTCTTTCCGGCGCCCGATCCCGTGCCTTCCGATGATTTTGCAGACGGCGTGCTGCCGGCGGAGTGGCGGGAGATGGAGGTGGGCGACGGTCACGTGACCGGAGGCACGCGGGTGCGGCAGAGATCGTTTACCACGCGCGCCGCGGGAGCGGGCTTCACCGGGACGGATGATTCATTCCATTACGTTTTCAAATCCGTGCGGGGGGACAGCGAGATCGTGGCGCGGCTTGGCTGCATCCAGCACACGCCGGTGGAGGCGCGCGCGGCGTTGATGATGCGCGAGAACATGGGCGGACAGGCGCGCAACGTGACGGTGGCGGCGACGATGTGGCGCGGCGGCGCCTGGCAGGTGCGCGCCACGGAAGGCCGTGTGACGCAGGTGCTTGCGCAGCCGGACATCCGGACGGGGTGGTGGTTGAAGCTGCGCCGGCGTGGCAATGAATTCAGCGGTTTCAAGTCTCCGGATGGGCGGCGGTGGACGTTGATTGAGAGGGTGTCTCTGGACATGCGCGCGGAATTTTACACGGGCCTTGCGCTGGCGAGCGGCCGCGATGGGGTGCTGCATTGGACGACGTTCGATCAGGTGCGCGAGGCACCGAAGTTGATTCGCGAGGATTTCACGCCGGAGGTCGAATTGACGAGCGGTTCGGTGGTCGCGGGACGTCCGCTGTCGGTGGACGGGGACGAAATGGTATTTGCAGGCGGCCCGCGCGTGGTGCGCGTGCCGATGGCAGCGGTGGCACGGATCGCCTACGCGCCGTTGAGCGCGGAGATGGCATGGAAGGCGCGCGCGAGCCGGCCCGGCGTTTGGGTCGGGAGCGGAGATTTCTTTGACGCGGAGTTTCAAGGTGTGCGCCAGGACAAGCTCAGGATGAGTTCGGTGCTATATGGTTTGCGCACGTTCGACGTGGATGAGGAGGTTCAGGCGCTGGTGTTGCGCGGTGGCCCGGTCACGCGCGCGCTGGTGGAGTTGCGTGCGGTGGATGGCTCGGTGCTGCTGGCCACGGCAATGTCATTCGTGGACGGCGACGTGGTGCTGCGGGAGCCGGCGCTGGGAGAGGTGCGGGTACCGGCGTTTCAAATCGCGGAATTGCGGCGACGCTGATCAGTTGTGCGCGACGCGGTAAACGAGAAATAGTTCGTCACCAACGCGGTGAGATGCCCTGAGTTTCAAGGCCGTAGAATTGGCAAGTTTCTGAAATCCAACGCCATCCGCAAATGTCGGCGCATCGCGGCCGCCAAGAACGAGCGGACAAATCGTGAGGTAAATCTCATCAACCAATCCAGCGCGGAGCAGCGCATCGTTGAGCGCGCCACCGCCTTCACAAAGCAGACGGGCGACGTTCCATTCGCGCCGAAGCCAGCGGAGCGCGGCGGTGAAATCGATTTCGCCTTCACCGCAGACGTGAACGTGCGCGCCAAGGTTGGTCAGGCGTGCTTTTGCAACGTGTCCTGCGCGGTCGCTTACAAGAACAATGACGGGTGAGAACTTGTGCCGGAAAACCTCGGCGCGCGGATTGATGGTGCCCTTTCCGGTCACCACGACGCGCAGGTTGTATTCGGCGAGTTTGTTCCGCAGACGCAGATTGCGAAATTTCTTTGCACCAGGACCGAGATTGACCGGCGCGGAATCGACCGTGCGCGCGCCGGACATCACGGCATCAGCGCGGGAGCGGAGCGTCAGGAGAAGTTCGTGGTCGTGTTTGCTGCCGAATGGAAGAAAGCGCCGGTGCGCAGGCGCGATTTTCCCGTCGGCGGTCATGGCGATGTTGATGCGCACGAACGGGAGACCTTCGCGCAGCTTTGGATGCAGAGTGGGCAGCGGGTTCATTCGATGAGCATGGCGTCGCCGTAACTGAAGAAACGGTATCGTTCCGCAACGGCTTGGCGGTAGGCGTCGAGGATCATTTCCCGGCCGCGGGTTTCACTTGGGGCCGCGAATGCGCTGACGAGCATGAGCAGGGTGGAGCAGGGGAGATGGAAATTGGTGATGAGCGCGTCCACGACTTGGAAACAGCACGGCGGGCGGATGAAGATGTTTGTCTGTCCTGCGCCCGCCACGATTCTGCCTTTATGCTCGCGTGCGACGGATTCGAGCACGCGCACGGAAGTGGTTCCGACAGCGACGACGCGGCGTTGTTCGCGATTTGCCAAGTTGATCATTTCCGCCGCGGACTCGCTCACCTCGAAGCGTTCGTGGTGCATCTTGTGTTCTTCAATTAGTTCCGCTTTCACCGGCGCGAATGTTCCGAGGCCGACGTGCAATGTGATGTGACAGGTTTGCACGCCGCGCGTTTTCAACGCATCGAGCAACTCGCTTGTGAAATGCAGGCCGGCGGTTGGTGCGGCCACCGAACCGCGCTGACTCGCATAGACGGTCTGGTAACGCTCGCGATCCTCGGCGGGCAGGCGGTGGTCATTGCGGCGGATATACGGCGGCAGCGGCAGTTCGCCAAGATGCCCAAGTTGATCGGCAATGTCGCCGGTGGTGTTGAAACGCAGGCGCCGGTGGCCCTCGGCGTTGGTCTCGATCACCGAGGCCTTGATGTCGCTGAAATTGCCCTGTGCATCAAGCAACGCGAGTTGGGCGCCGATGCGCGCGCGTTTCGCGGGGCGCATCATGGTCCACCAGTCGTTTGTGGAGTTTTCGGCGAGGAGGAGAATCTCGAACGCACCACCGGTTCCTGCATTTCTTGCCCGCAGGCGGGCCGGAATCACCTTCGAGTTGTTGACGACGAGGAGGTCGCCACTACGCAAGCGTGTGAGGATGTCTCGGAATTGAAGGTGGGTGATCTGTCCCGACGAGCGGTTTAGCACGAGAAGCCGGGATTGGTCGCGAAGAGGGGCAGGATGCTGCGCGATGAGTTCGTTTGGGAGCGGGAAATCAAAGTCAGCGGTTCGCACGGGGCGGAATAATTCGAGGCTGTGAATATCGTGGCAATAACTTTGGTGAAGATGACCGTTGACCGTTGTGGGGCGTTGGGATTACAAAGTGGGGCGTTGTGGGTCGGCGGTGAAACGGTGGTGTGGCTGGCCTGCGATGAACGCACAGATGGCAAACGAAGCGTCGGAGCCGGTCTATTACAACGCGCGCTACCGCCACGGGGTGGATGAGAAGCGTCGTGTCCAGATCCCGGCGAAGTGGCGGCCGACGGATGAAACGGTGAAGTTCACGTTGATTCTGTGGCCGCACAACGGCCAACCGGATTCGTGCCTGCTGGTGCTGCCGCCTGATTTGTTTGAGCAGTTGGTGCAGAAGATCAAGGCGATGCCGTTTGCTGATCCGCGCGCGGAGGCGCTGCGCAGGATCCTCGGCGAGAAGTCGGACCGGGTGCAGATCGACAAGGCCGGGCGCATTTGCATCCCGGACTGGATGGCGACGGCGGCGGGAATCAACAGCGAAGTGGTCATGAACGGCATGTTCGACCGGTTCCAGATTTGGAGCCCGGACCGGTACGAGGCGACGCGCCCCGGCGTGGATGCCCTGGTTAAGGATGCGTTCAGTTTGATTTAAAAATGGGCCTGATGCAGTTGCTGACAGTCGGACGGAGCCTGCGCGATGCGCGGTATCGTCCGCACCGGTACAAAGTCATGCGTGACCCGCTGCCCGTCCTCGGAGGTCGTCTGGGGGGCGAAGTGGGGAGCGGGCAGGCTGGGCCTGGAGCGAGAGTGATCATGAGTGCGCAGACAATTTCAGAGACGAACGCGGTCAAGCCGGCCTATCCGAAGGGGCGGTGGACGCTCAAGGCGAACCCATTTCGCGCCAACCGGCCGGTGGTGGTGCGGGTGCCGCAGTCCGTGCAGGGCGAATTGTCCTTGGACAAGGTGAAGCCGGTACGGAATGACCTGTCTGACTCGGATTTGGAACTGGTGCCGCTGAAGCCGGCTCCGAAGCAGTCAGAGGCGGTGGCTTCGGCGCAGGCAAAACCCACGGAAGCAGGTTGGTGGACGCGATTGAAAGCACGGTTCGCGCGCGGCGGGACGCGCTGAAGGTCATGTGTGCCGGAGTTTGCGCACAAATCAGTGCTGCTGGCCGAGACCTTGCGGGGGTTGAACCCGAGGCCCGGCGCGGTGCTGGCTGACGGGACTTTGGGCGGCGCTGGCCATTCAACCGCATGGTTGCGCGAGACGGCGCCAGATGGACGGCTCTTTGGAATGGACCGGGACGACGCGGCCTTGGCTGCAGCGGAGGAGAGACTGGCGGAGTTTGCCGGGCGATTCGAGTTGAAGCGCGGGAACTTCGCGGAGCTGGCGGATTGGCTGGCCCCGGCAAGCTGCGACGCGGTTTGCCTGGACCTCGGGCCGAGTTCGCCTCAACTCACGCTGGCGGAGCGCGGGTTCAGTTTCATGGCCGAGGGAAGCCTCGACATGCGAATGGACCGCAGACAGGCGCTCACGGCGGCGGACCTCGTCAATCGAAGCGACGAGCAGGAACTGGCCCGGATGATTTGGGAGTTCGGTGAGGAACCGCAGGCGCGGCGCTTTGCGCGCGCAATCTTCGAGCGGAGAAAGGTAACGCCTTTCAAGACGACGAAGGAGTTGGCGGACCTGATTGAGCGACTGGCACCGCGGCGTGGCCGGAAAACGCACCCGGCCACGCAGGTGTTCCAGGCTCTGCGCATCGTGGTGAACGACGAGATCGGTTCACTGCGACGGGGCCTGGACGCCGCGGTGCGGATTTTGAGGCCCGGCGGGAGAATGGCGGTGATTAGCTTCCATTCCCTTGAGGACCGGGAGGTGAAGTTGTGGGGAAATGCACGCACGCGGGAATACACCTTTGAAGGTGAGGTCGATGTCCCCGAGTTGCGGAAACCGCGCGTGCCCGAGATGCGGTGGGTTGAGCGCAGGGCGGTCAAGCCCGGCGACGATGAGTTGGCGCAAAACCCGCGGTCACGGAGCGCGCAGTTGAGAGTGTTGGAGAAAGTTTGATGGCAAAAAATCGTAGAAACGGATCCGCGGAACGTTTCAAGCCCGCCGTGAAGGCGGCCTTGATCTGCGTCCTGCTCGGTGTCTCGGCGATTGGTTATGTGTACCAGAAAAACCAGATCATCGCCCTGGGCCGCCAGATCAAACAGCGCGAGGTGCGACTGAAACAGCTCGGCGATGACAACGCCAAGTTGTGGAAGAACCTCCAGACGCTGCAGTCCGCGACCGTTCTTGAGGACCGTGCGCGCAAGCTGAACCTTGGTCTCGTTCAGCCCGCCCAATCCCAGATTCTCACCATCATCGAAATGCCGGCCACGGCCGCTCCGTTTGTTGAGCCGCCACAGGTCGGGCCGCAGATCCGCCGGATCGCGGCCTTGAAGTAGAAACAGATTTGCCACCGCCCGGCGACGCCCGTCGATTGAGGAACCGACCGGCGCCGGGCGGTTGGTGAAATTTCCCGGAGGAAGCTATGGAAGCGGTGATCAACCGGACGCGACTGGTCGTTCTGACCGGCCTGGTGATGCTGTGCTTTGCGGGCATCGGCTGCCGCCTTGTGGACCTGCAGTGGCTGCGCCACGAGGAGTTTCGCGCCATCGCCGATATTCAGCACGACCGCTCCTATTTCCGCGAGGCTCCCCGCGGCGACATCCGCGATCGCCGCGGCAACCTGCTCGCCACGAGCGTCCCAGTGCGGACCGTGTGCGCCGATCCTTCGCTCCTCAAAGGCAGCGAAATCGAGATGACGCGCCTGCTCGCACCGTTGCTCAGGACGAACGAAGCCCATGTCTTCACGCTGCTGAACCGTCACAAGCAGACCAACGCCCTCGGCATCGTCACCGAGAAGCGCTACGTGCGCCTCAAGCAGAAGGTCTCGATGGATGACTGGGAACGAATTCACCACACACTGACCAACCAGTACGGCCGGCTGACCGCTGGGCGGAAACTCTCCAGTTCGGAAAAGACCCGCCTTCAGGGCATCTGGCTCCGTGCCATCACCACCGAGGATGACCAGATTCGCCAGTATCCGAACGGCCACCTTGCCGCGCATGTGCTTGGCTTCACTGGTAACATGGAGGTCACGCGCAACGGCGTGACCAACTCGTACACTGCCGGCCGCGAGGGCATAGAGGCCTCGTTCAACGACAAATTGAGCGGTGCCCGTGGCTGGGTGAAGACTGAGACGGAGAACGGCGGCCGTGAACTCGTCGTGTTCCGCGAACAGGACGTCGAGTCGCGCCCTGGCCTGAACGTCGTCCTGACCATCGACGCGCGCATCCAGCAGTTCGCCGAGGAAGAGCTTGCGGCGATCATGGAAAAGCACGCGCCCGTCAGCGCGTCGGCGATAGTGGTTCGTGTGCGCACTGGAGAGATTCTCGCCATGGCCAATCTGCCGACGTTCGATCCCAATTTCGCCGGCCGATACCGCGACGCGGCCGTGCGGCGCAACCGCGTCATCACTGACACCTTTGAACCCGGCTCCACCTTCAAGACCGTCACAGTGGCTTCCGCCTTGAATGACCGGGTGGTTCGGTTGACCGACGTGTTCGATTGCGAGAACGGCGCCTTCTTCTTCGCCGGCCGCACGCTGCACGATCATGAGCATTATCCCCCGCTAACGGTGGAGAAGATCATTGCTAAGTCATCGAATATCGGTACGGCCAAGATCGCGATCAAGATGGGCCAGGAACGTACCTACCGGCACATTGTTGAATTCGGCTTCGGTACACGCACTGGCATTCCGCTCACCGGCGAGGCCGCCGGCTATCTGCCGAGGCTCAAGGACTGGAAGCCGATTCACATCTCGCGCATTCCGATCGGCCAGGGAGTTTCAGCCACGCCGCTGCAAACTGTAATGGCAATGTGCGCTGTCGCCAATGGTGGAACTCTGGTGCGGCCTATGATCGTGGATCGGCTCGTGGATGACAAAGGCAACACGGTGGTGAAGCACGAACCCCAGGCCGTGCGCCCTGTCATCAGCCCGGAGGCAGCCGGTCTGGCCAACAGCGCGCTCCGTTCCGTCGTCGAGAAGGGCACGGCCGACAAAGCCGCCCTCGACCATTTCAACGTCGCGGGCAAGACCGGCACGGCGCAAAAGGTTGTCAACGGTGCGTATTCGCACACGAAGTTCTTCTCGTCGTTCGTGGGGTATTTCCCCGCCAGCGCTCCAGAGCTTTGTGTCGGTGTATTTGTCGATGAACCGTCCAAGGGCGGCTACTACGGCGGCCAGGTCGCCGCGCCTGCCTTCAAGCGAATCTCCGACCGCGCGGCAAACTTCCTCAACTTGAAACCCGACAAACTCGTTCCTTCGCCCGGTGAAACAAACGCGCCGCTGCCGGCGGGACAGATTGCGCTCAATCAGAACAACCGCCGATGACTATGCAACTCAAGGACATCATCAAGCAGTTGTCCGTTACCGCGGTCGAAGGCCCGCTCGAACGCGAGGTTGCCGGCATCACCTACGACTCACGCCGCGTCACACCGGGGATGGTTTTCGTCGCTATCCAGGGCGCGCAAGTGGACGGGCACGACTTCATACACAGTGCCATTGATCGTGGTGCTGCCGCCGTCATTTGCGAGCGGAACGGCTTCAGCTTCCCGCGCGCCACCAAGATCAAGGTTCACGATGCGCGCGACGCGCTGGCCCGCGCCGCGGCGTCATTTTACCAGCATCCCAGCACCAAACTTCAGGTCATCGGCGTCACCGGCACCAACGGGAAAACCACCGTCGCTTTCATGGTGAAGCAGATTCTCGAGGCAGCCGGAGTGAAGACCGGCCTGCTGGGCACCGTGCGCTACGAGGTGGGTGACCGCGTGATTCCCGCCACGCGCACCACGCCCGAGGCGCTGGAGGTTCATCAGATGATGGCGTCAATGGTCGCCTCCGGCTGCAAAGCCTGCGTCATGGAGGTTAGTTCGCACGCGCTCGAACAGAAGCGCGTCGCCGGCATCGAGTTCGATGTCGCCATCTTTACCAACCTGACGCAGGACCATCTCGACTATCACGGCGACATGGAGAATTACTTCGCCGCCAAGCAGAAGCTTTTCACCCGCGCGGCGGGCGGCTCGAAGAAGGCCTCGGTGGTCATCAACATCGACGACTCCGCCGGCGCCCGGCTCGCGCGCGCGACCGACGCCGAGATCAAACTCACCTACGGCATCAATGGCGCGGCAAGCATTCGCGCCACCAAGGTTCAGCTCGGACCTGACGTGTCGCAATTCACCATCGAAACACCAAAGAAGAATTTCGCCTGCCGCCTCCCGCTCATTGGCCGGCACAATATCTACAACGCGCTTGCCGCCACCGGCGCGGCTTTCGCGCTCGACGTGGACTTGGGAAGACTTCAGGCCGCGCTGAACCACATGGCTCCGGTGCCCGGACGTCTCGAACGCGTCAGCGTGGGCCAACCCTTCAACGTGTATGTGGACTACGCCCACACCGATGACGCGTTGGAGAACGTCCTGTCCACCGTGCGTGAGGTGACCAGGGGCCGCCTGCTGCTTCTCTTTGGTTGCGGTGGCAGCCGCGACACCGGCAAGCGCGCCAAGATGGGCGCGGTCGCGGCACGCATCGCCGACTTTACCTACATTACAAGCGACAATCCGCGCAAGGAACGGGCTGAGTCCATCGCCGCGCAGGTCGAGGCGGGATTCCGTTCCGTGAAGGCGGACGGTTATCTCGTCGAGCCGGACCGCCGCCGCGCCATTCACGAGATCATGGCGCTGGCCGGCCCGGGTGACACCGTGCTGCTGGCCGGCAAGGGCCATGAAACTTATCAGGAATTCGAAGACACGATTGTGCCCTTCGACGACCGTGTCCACGCCCGCGAGGCACTGGAGAATTTGAAGCGCGCGAGGTGCGCATGACCACCGGCATGGAACCGAGAACCTTGCAATACATCGCCCGGGCCTGCGCCGGCGAACACCTGACCGGCTCGCCCGGCACGTTGGTGCAGCGCGTTTGCACCGACTCGCGCGCGGTTCGGCCCGGCGACCTTTTCATCGCGCTCGCGGGCGACAAGTTCGACGGGCATGACTTTCTAAAGGAGGCATTGGGTAAAGACGCCGCAGCCGTTGTCGTGAACCGACAACGGCTGCCCACCCCTTCTGGCCTTGCGGTCATCGCCGTGGCGGACACACGCCAGGCCCTCTCCCGTCTTGCCGCTGAATACCGCGCGGACTTCAAGCTGCCGACCGTGGCCGTCGGCGGCTCGAACGGAAAAACCACTACCAAGGAGATCATTGCTTCCGTCCTTCGTCAGAGACTCTCCACACTCTGGAGCGAGGCGAGTTTCAACAACGACATCGGCGTACCGCTCACGCTGCTGCGCATTGAGCCGCACCACGAGGCCGCCGTGCTGGAAGTCGGCACGAACCATCCCGGCGAACTCGCGCCGCTGGTCGCCATGATCCGCCCGCGTTACGGCATCATTACCAGCATCGGCCGAGAGCACCTCGAATTCTTCGGCGACATCTCCGGTGTCGCGGAAGAGGAAGGCTGGCTGGCCGAGTTGCTGCCGGCGGACGGCAAGCTGTTCATTAACGCGGACACGCCCTGCGCCGACGAGATCGCGCGCCGGACAAAGGCCTCGGTGGCGCGGGTTGGATTTGGCGCGGGTTGCGACTGGCGGATTACCACAGTGCAATGCGACGAGCGCGGCGTGACCTTCACCGTGGCGGCGCCGCGCGTCGAATTCTCCGGCGAGTACCGCGTGAATTTGCTCGGGCGGCATCAGGCGTTGAATGCCACGCTCGCCGTCGCCCTGGGCGGGGAAATGGGTTTGTCCGCAGAGGAAATCCGGCACGGCCTTGTTTCCTGCGCGCCCGCGAAGATGCGCCTTCAGGTCACGGAGAAGAACGGCGTGCGCATTCTAAACGACGCGTACAACGCCAACGCCGACTCGATGCTCGCGGCGTTGCAGACGCTCCGTGAGTTCCCGTGCGCGGGCCGCCGCATCGCGGTCCTGGGTGACATGGCTGAACTCGGTGAACACAGCGCCGAGGCGCACGCGGAGATCGGCCGCAAGTCCGCCGAGTTGGGTGTGAGCCGGCTTGTGGCCGTTGGCCGCATGGCCGCAGTCACCGCGCAGGCGGCGCGTGAGGCGGGTTTGCAGGACGTGACCGAATGCTCCGACGTGGCCGCGGCTGCGGCGAAGGTTCGCGACATCGTGCGCGAGGGCGACGTGGTGCTGCTCAAGGCATCGCGTGTGACCGGTCTGGAACGTGTGAGCGAAGGGCTGGGCTGATGCTT
Source organism: uncultured Bifidobacteriaceae bacterium (assembly GCA_964420805.1). Lineage (GTDB taxonomy): Bacteria > Verrucomicrobiota > Verrucomicrobiia > Limisphaerales > SIBH01 > JANNGC01. The sequence continues at coordinate 21,401 of CAYQWK010000010.1, forward strand.
TACTACCTGAGCCAGTATCTCATGAAATCGGCGCACGGCACCGGATGGGAGGACGCGCTTTCCTCCCTGCGCGTGTTCCAGTACATCACATTTCGCGCCGCGGGCGCGGCGGTGACGGCGTTGCTTTTGAGCTGGTGGTGGGGGCCGAAGATCATCGCGTGGCTGAAGCGGCTCAAGTTTGGGCAGGACTACGCGGACAAAGCCGAAGAGGGCGGCAACCTCACGGCGCGCCTTCTCAGCAAGAAGGGCACGCCGACCATGGGCGGCATCCTGATCGTCCTGGCGATGGACATCTCCGCGGTGTTGTGGGCGCAGTGGAACACCCTCGTTCAACTGACGCTCCTGTCCGTGCTCGTGTTCGCGGGCCTGGGTTTCTACGACGACTACGCTAAGATCACGCGGCAGAACAATCTCGGTGCCGCCGCGCGCGTGAAGCTCTGGGTGCAGGGCGCGCTTGGTGTGTTCATTGCCATATACCTCTGGCGGCTTCCAGCGACCTCGCAACTAGTCACTGAACTGGTCGTGCCGTTCTACAAGCACCCGATCAGCGGCGGGATGCTTCTGGGTGTGCCGGTCCTGGGAATGCTCGTGACCGTCTGCGCCATCGTGGGCAGTTCGAACGCGGTGAATCTCACAGACGGCCTTGACGGCCTCGCCATCGGATGCACGGTGATCGTCTCAATTGTCTTTTTGGTACTGACCTACCTCGCTGGCCACGCCGAGTTGTCGCGTTACCTGGCGATTCCCCACGTGGTCGGTGCGGGCGAGTTGACGGTCTTCTGCGGCGCGATGATTGGCGCGGGGTTGGGCTTTCTCTGGTTCAACTGCCATCCCGCGCAGATGTTCATGGGCGACACCGGTTCGCTCGCGCTGGGCGGCGCTCTGGGCATCATCGCGGTGCTGGTTCATCAACCGTTCCTGCTCGTCATCGCTGGTGGCGTTTTCGTGATCGAGGCCGGCTCGGTGATGATTCAGACGGCGTGGTTCAAGTACACGCGCCGCACCACCGGCACGGGGCGGAGGATTTTTCTCATGGCGCCGTTGCATCACCACTTTGAGAAGAAGGGCTGGTACGAGTCACAGGTGGTGACACGGTTTTACATCCTTTGCGTGCTGTTCGCGGTCATCGCGTTGAGCACCTTGAAGATCAGATAATGGTCACACTCGAAAACAAGCATGTGCTGGTGGCCGGACTCGGCGTGAGCGGGGTCGCCGCGACCGAGTTGTGCCTTGCGCGCGGCGCGCGGGTGGTGGCGGTGGACGGCGCGGATACCCCGGCATTGCGGAACGAGGCCTCGCGCCTGCGCGAGCGCGGGGCGCATGTGCAACTGGGCGCGCGGGCGCTCCCGGCAAACACATGGTTCGACCTCGCCGTGGCCAGTCCCGGCGTGCCGCTCGACAACCCAATCCTCGCCGACGTGTGCGCGCGGAAGATCCCGTTGATCGGCGAGCTGGAGCTGGGCTACCAGCAATCCGCCGCGCTGAACATTTCTATCACCGGCACGAATGGAAAGACCACGACCACCGAGTTGGTCGAGCGGATGCTCACACTGAACCACGTTCGAACGCTGGCGGCGGGCAACATCGGCACGCCTCTGTGCGCAGTGACGGAGCAGGCGCGGGCGCTGGATTTCATCACGTTGGAAGTAAGTTCGTTCCAGCTCGAGACGATCCTCTATTTCCGTCCGATGATCGCGGTCCTGACGAACATCACGCCCGATCATCTCGACCGTTACGCGGACATGGACGCTTACGCGCGGGCGAAGGCGCGGCTCTTCGAGAACCAGCAGGCGTTCGACTGGGCGATCATCCAGAGCGACGCGCTCAAACACCTGCAACGTGTTGGCGTTCGCATCCCCTCGAAGATCATCACCTTCAGCGCGACGGATGAGAGCGCGGACATCTTCCTCGACCGCAGTTTGATTATCAGCCGCATCGAGGGCTGGGCCGGGCCTTTGTTGAACATGGACGCGGCGCGGCTGGCCGGCCCGCATAACGCCGAGAACCTGATGGCGGCCCTGGGCGTGGGCCGTGTGCTGCGCCTGCCGCTGGAAGGAATGGTGGACGCGCTGGCCTCCTACGCGCCGGCCCCGCACCGTTGCGAACTGGTCGCGGAAATCAACGGTGTGAAGTTCGTCAACGACTCGAAGGCCACGAACGTGGACGCGGTGGTGAAAGCATTGCTGGCCATGCCGCGCAACGGAACCTCGCGCGAACCGAACGTTTGGCTGCTCGCCGGCGGCAAGGACAAGGGCTTCGAATTCCACGACGCCGGGCCGGTGGTTTCACAGCGCGTGAAGGGCGCGTTTTTGTTCGGCGAGACCGCGGAAAAAATTCGCGCGGCCTGGAGTCTCTTTACTCCTTGCAGCGTCGTATCGTCGTTGTTAGAAGCTCTTCAGGAAGCGACGAAACGCACCATGCCGGGCGATGTGGTTCTGTTGTCCCCGGCGTGTTCGAGCTTCGATCAGTTCAAGAACTACCAGCACAGGGGTGAAGTGTATCGTGACGGGGTGAGGAAGCTTGGGCTTTCCGGCGCGCACGATGCATTCGTCTCCCTTTCTGGCAGCCATGAACGGCTCCCTGATTTGAAGATTTGATGAACGATTTGCCCCGGGGCTTTTTGAGGGAAGGCGCCGGGGCGGAGTTTTAGAAAACAAAACCTCAGGAAGGACGCCCCACGGGGCGCCAAGTGAAAAAATGAAAGATCCAAATCCGCTGTTGCCGCAAGGTTCATTCGAAGCCCAGGCGCGCAAGAAATCCCATGTCCGCATCGCCGTGTTCACCATCCTCACCATTCACGTGGTGGTGCTGGGCGCGCTGTTGATCCAGGGCTGCAAGCGCGACAAGGACGAGCCTGTGGTTCCGCCGGTTGCGCCCACCAATGACGCGCCGCCGATCAGCGAGAATCTGCCCGTAACGCCGCTGCCGACCAACCCGGTCACGCCGCCGGTCAATCCTTTTGCCGGCACGCCGACGAACCCGTCGGTGACCATTCCGCCGGTGGTCATTCCGCCGATTGAAAACACTGCCGCCACTGAGCACGCCATCGCCAAGGGCGAGACCTTCGATTCGCTCGCGAAGAAATACGGGGTGAGCGTGAAGGCGATTCAGGCGGCGAACCCGAAGCTCTCGCCAACGAAACTTCAGATCGGCGACAAGGTGCAAATTCCGCCGAAGGCCACCGTTGTGCCGCGCAATGGCGCGTCGATTAGCGCGCCCACGGGCGATGCTGGTGTTTATACGGTGGCTTCGGGCGACAACCTGACCACCATCGCCAAGAAGTACCACACCTCGGTGAAGGAACTGCAACGCCTCAACAACCTGGGCACCACCCAGATCAAGGTTGGGCAGAAGCTCAAGGTGCCTGGCGCTGCCCCTGCGGCCCCGCCCGCACCGGTGACACCCGCGCCGGCGTCGCTACCGGGCGGCGTGCCGGCCCCGGCCCAATGATGAATCGAGAACGCCGGGCCCCCTCAGCCCGGCGTTCGCGCTTTGGCGATGAAGATTGCGACAACCATTCTGGCCTTCTGCGTGGCGGCACTGCTCGCGCTTGGGACGGTGATGCTTTACAGCTCGCCGAAAGGCTCCGGCCTTGCCCCGCGCGCGACGGGCGGCCTGTTGACCCAGCAGTTGATGTGGGGCGCGATCGGACTCGCCGCGTGTGCGGGGGCGGCGTGGTTTGACTACCGCAAGTTGAAGAAATTCGCCGTGCCGCTGCTTGCGGTGTGTGTGGTTCTGCTCGGCCTGGTGTTTGTGCCAGGCATTGGCCATCGCGCCGGCGGGGCCTCACGCTGGCTGAACCTGCGCGTCATGAATTTTCAGCCCTCCGAGCTGGCCAAGCTGGCCATCATCATCACCATTGCCTTCTACGCGGATTATTATCACCGGCAGATGCCGCGCTTCAAACGCGGCATGTTGTATCCCGCTGCATTCATCCTGCCGGTGCTCGCGCTGATCTTTGCGGAGCCTGATTACGGCACCACGATCCTGCTCGCGTCGGTGAGCGGCGTGATGCTCATCGTGGCCGGTGTGCGCTGGCACATCATCGCGTTGGCGGGACTGATCGGGCTGGCGGCCATCGGCACAGCCGTCATGACAAACGAGGTGCGCCGCGCGCGTGTGATCGCGTTTCTGCATCCCGAGCTGCATCGCGAAGGAAAGGGATTCCAGCAATGGCAGAGCACCATCGCGCTCGGTTCCGGCGGCCCTTCCGGCGTGGGCCTGGGCGACGGCCGTCAGAAATTTGGCTATGTGCCAGAAAACCACACGGACTTCATCTTCTCGATCATCGGCGAGGAACTCGGCCTGGCCGCGACGCTCGGCGTGGTGGCGGCGTTCGTGGCCATCGCGTTGTGTGGCGTGTTCATCGCCGCGAACGCCGCGGACCGCTTCGGCTCGTTGCTGGCCATTGGCATCACCTTCCTCATTGCGTTGCAGGCCGTCATCAACATTGGAGTCGTCACCACCTTGCTGCCGAATAAAGGGCTGGCGCTGCCATTTGTCAGCTACGGCGGTTCGAGCTTGGTCACGATGCTCACTTGCGTGGGCGTGCTCTTCAGCGTCGTCCGGCACGCGAAGGAGCCGATTCGCGAGATTCCGCATTTGAATCCGTTCAACCCCTTCAACCCGGGCGAAACGCCCTCCACGCAAATCCACTGATGCCCGCCTCCAGCGCAACTCCACTCGTCGCCATCGCCTGTGGTGGCACGGGCGGCCATCTGTTCCCCGGCATGGCTGTGGGCGAAGAACTTCTCGCGCGCGGCTGTGACGTGATGCTGCTCGTCTCGCCCAAGGAGGTGGACCAGCAGGCCGTGCGCGCGGCGGTAGGAATGCAGGTTGTGACTCTGCCGGCCGTCGGCCTGGTGCGCGGCAATTTGCTGAAGTTCATCGCCGGCTTTCGCGCGTCGCGTCACGAGGCGCAACGAGTGTTCGCGGCTCGTCCGCCCGCCGCAGTGCTGGCCATGGGCGGTTTCACCAGCGCACCGCCGGTGCTGGCCGGGCGCAAACTTCGCGCCGCCACGTATTTGCACGAGTCGAACACCATTCCGGGCCGCGCCAACCGCTTTCTGTCCTGGTTTGTCTCCGGGGCTTTCATCGGCTTTCCCTCCGCCGCGGAGCGTTTGCGCACCAGGAACGTGCGTGTCACCGGCACGCCGGTCCGTCCGCAATTCACGCGTGGCGACGCCGGCGCGGCGCGGATCGCCCTCGGGTTGGAGGCGCGGCGCGACACGCTGCTGGTCATGGGTGGCAGCCAGGGCGCGAGCGCGATCAACCAGTTGGTCATGCGCTGCCTCGGCTCGTTGCGCGTGGAACTTCCGGACGTTCAATTCCTCCACCTCACCGGCGCGAAGGATCACGAGAAGGTCGCCGCCGCTTACCGCGAGTCCGGCGCGCGTGCCGTGGTGCGGCCATTTCTCACCGAGATGGAACTCGCGCTGGATGCCGCGACTGTCGTGGTGAGTCGCAGCGGCGCGTCGTCGCTTGCCGAGTTCGCTGCCATGCGCGTGCCGGCGATCCTTATTCCGTTCCCGGCTGCCACGGACAACCACCAGTTTCACAACGCCCGCGCGCTCGTCGAGAAGGGCGCGGCACGGATGCTCGGTGAGCAACGGTCCACGCCGGAGAACCTCACCGGCCTGATCGTCGAGTTGATGACGGTTTCGGCAGAACGCCGCCGCCTCGCCAGCGCGCTGGCTGGCTGGCATTTCCCGAACGCGGCCGCCGACATCGCGGAGGCGATTCTGCAGGGGATCCCCAACGCACCCGTCCGTCCGCGCGTGGGCAACCAGGCGGACGAGGGCGGCGAGCCTTTGTCCGGCCGCCTGCAAGCGGAACTTTGCAATTTGGAACCGTGACTCCCGCCCACTTCAGCACAACCGAAGTCAATGCGGTGCTCGATGCCGCGGGGCCCGGTGCGGTCGTGTACCTGGTTGGCGCGGGCGGATGCGGGGTGAGCGGGTTGGGGCATCTGCTGCTCGATCTCGGGTTCGCCGTTCACGGCTCGGATCTCATCGAGAACGCCGGATTGCGACAGCTTCGCGCGCGGGGCGCGGTCATGCATGGCGGTCATGCGGCGGAGCAGGTGAAGGATGCCCGGCCGGTGCTGGTCGCCTACTCCTCGGCCATCCGCGCGGACAATCCGGAAATCGACGCAGCCCGCGAACTGGGCCTGCCGATCGTGCGGCGGGCGGTGTTGCTGGCCGCGCTGATGCACCGGCGTCGTGGCGTGTGCGTGGCGGGAATGCATGGCAAGACGACGACCGCGGCAATGCTGGCCTTTGCGCTTGAGAAGCTCGGCGCGCGGCCTTCCTTCGCGGTGGGCGCGGCGATCCCGCAGTTCCCGGCCCACGCGCGATTCGTCGTCGATGCGCCGGTCGATCCGGCCCCGCCGACCAGCGGGCTGTTTGTGGCCGAGGCTGACGAGAGTGACGGCACGCTCTGCGAGTTTCGTCCGCGGCACGCGGTGGTGCTGAACGTCGATGACGAGCACCTCGACTATTTCCTGAACGTTCAGAACGTGTGCCGCGAGTTTGAGCAGTTCGCGGCGAACGCGGAAGGCACGCTCACCTATTGCGCCGATGACGCGCGGTTGGCCGCCATGTTTGTGAACCGGCCGAAGGCGCTGTCATTCGGCTTCTCGGAGCGCGCCCATTACCGCGCGGCGCGGGTGGGCGACAGCGCTACGACCGGCCGGACGCGTTTCACCGTGGCGCGGGACGGCGTGTTGCTTGGCGAGTTTTCGACGCGGCTGATCGGCGACAAGAACATCTCGAATGCCACGGCGGTGATCGCGCTGCTGCATCAACTTGGTGTGGCGCCGGAAGCCATCCGCGCCGCGATCGCGGATTTCGCCGGCGCGGCGCGGCGGCAGGAGGAGTTGTTCGCGAACGACGCGGTGCGGGTGTTTGACGACTACGGACATCATCCGAATGAAATCCGGGCCACGCTGCGCGCCTTCAAGCAGTTGAACCCGCGCCGGCTGGTGGTGGCCTTCCAGCCCCATCGCTACACGCGCACGCTGCGGCTCATGCAGCAGTTCGCCTGTGCCTTCGGCGACGCGGATCTGCTGTTCCTTGCGGACATCTACCCGGCCAGCGAGCCGGAAATTGCAGGGGTGAACAGCGTGATCCTCGGCGGCTTGATCCGCGCCCGCGGCCAGAAGGTCGAGCATGTGCCGGAACTGGCGGGCGTGGCGGCGGCGGTGCGTGCGGTGATCCAGCCGGGCGACCTGGTCCTCTTCCTCGGCGCGGGCGACATCACGAATGCCGCGCACCAACTCGCGGACCAATTGCGTATGAACGGCGATGCCACTCCCCGCGCCACCGGTCTGGCGGCCCGGCTTCAGGCGCTTCTTTCCCCGGACGCGCTTTTCGTTTGCGACGAACCGCTGGCGCGGCGCACCACCTTGCGTGTTGGCGGCAGGGCCGATTATTTCATCGAGCCGGCTGGTGAGGACGACCTGGCGGCGCTGCTGCGTTTTTGTGCGCAGGAGCAACTGCCGTTCACGATCATCGGCCGCGGTTCCAACCTGCTGATTCGCGATGGCGGAATTCGTGGCGTGGTCATCAGCCTCGGGCACGAGGCATTCTCGCGGGTGCAGATTGTGGGCGACCATTTGCACTGCGGCGCGGGTGCGAAGTTGAAGACTGTGTCCGTCGAAGCGCGGCGCGCGGGCCTGGCCGGGTTGGAATTCCTCGAGGGGATTCCCGGCAGTGTTGGCGGTGCCTTGCGGATGAATGCGGGCGCGATGGGGTCGTGGATGTTCGAGGTCGTCGAGCGGGTGCGTTTCATGGATTTCAACGGGGCGGTCCACGAACGGCGGGCCAGCGAGGTGAATGTGGAATACCGCGGCTGCCCGCTTTTCAAGACGCACTTTGCGCTGGGCGCGGTGTTACGCGGGACGGCGGAACCGAAGGAGGTCATCCAGGAACGCGCCAACGCCTACAACGCCAAGCGCTGGGAGACGCAGCCGCCGCAGCCGAGCGCGGGCTGTATCTTCAAGAATCCCAAGTCCATTCCCGCCGGCAAGTTGATCGACGAGCTTGGGCTCAAGGGCACGAGACGCGGCGGCGCCATGATCTCGCCGGTGCACGGCAATTTCATCGTCAACGAGGGCGGCGCGACGGCGAAGGACGTGCTTGATCTGATCCAGTTCGTGAAGGAAACCGCCAAGGCCAGGCGCGGCATTGAACTCGAGACCGAGGTGGAGATTCTGGGCGAATGACCGCGAAGTTGAACATTACCGTGATGCTGGGCGGCCCGAGCGCGGAGCGCGAAGTGTCGTTGCGCACCGGCGCAGCGGTGGCCGATGCGTTGCGGTCGCTGGGACACAAGGTTACCGAGATGGATCCGAAGACGCCGGACTGGCTGCTGTTGCCAGGGACGGACGTGGTGTTTCTGGCCCTGCACGGAACGTACGGCGAGGACGGAACGGTGCAGCGGCAACTGGATCTGCTGGGCGTGCCCTACACGGGCTGCGACGCCGAGGCGAGTCGCATCGCGTTCGACAAAGTGTTGACCAAGCAACGCTGCGTGGCGGCCGGTGTGCCAACCGCGCGGTTCGTGGTCGTCGAGTCCGCCTCGACGCCCTGGCCGATGGGTTGGCAGCCACCGGTGGTGGTGAAGCCGGTGCGGCAGGGATCGAGCGTGGGGCTTCAGTTCGTGGACCGGGTTTCGGACTGGCCGGAGGCGTTGCGTGAGGCGCTGCGGCATGACACGCAGTTGCTGGTCGAGGAGAAGATCGAGGGCCGCGAGACGACGGTGGGGATTCTCGGCGGTGAACCGCTGCCGGTGGTCGAGGTGCGGCCGCGGCAGGGCACGTACGACTACCGGAACAAGTACACGCCCGGCGCGACGGACTATTTCTGCCCGGCGCAGTTCGACCCCGGGACGACGGCGCGCATCCAGGCTGCGGCGCTCGGGGCGTTCCAGGCTGTGGGTGGTCGCGACTATGCGCGCGTGGACGTGATGGTGCGCGCGAGCGGCGAGCCAGTGGTGCTGGAGGTGAACACGCTGCCGGGAATGACCGCGACGAGCCTGCTGCCCAAGGCGGCGGCGGCGGCGGGATTGAATTACGAGATGCTCTGCCAGCGAATGATCGAGCTTGCGCTCGTGCGGCGGGGCCGGGCGGCTCGGGCCGCCTGATGAACTGAAACCGGCAGGAATGCCGCGCCTGCGGAGCGTGATCCGCGACAGGAAAAACCAATGTGGTTTCGACGCAAACCGAGGAACCGGGCGCTGGAACGGCGCCACGTCCTTGACGTGAAGGTTGCGCGCAGCGCGCGGCGGCGGTTGCGCGCCCGCGTGGCGACGCTCGCCGCCGGGCTTTCGCTCGGCACGGTCTTCGCCGTGTACATCTCCTGGCGCGTGGGCGAGGCGCTGTTGAACCATTTCGTCTATGACAACGCCGCCTTCAGCGTCGAGACCATCGACCTGCACACGGACGGCATCATCGCCATCGAGCAACTCCGCCGCTGGTCCGGCGTGAAGCCGCATGACAATTTGTTCGCGCTCGACCTGAACCGCGTGAAGCGCGACCTCGAACTCGTGCCCGCCATCCAGTCGGTGTCCGTCGAGCGCGTGCTGCCGCGCACGTTGCGCATCCGTGTGACGGAACGCGAGCCGATGGCGCAGGTCCATAACTGCCTGCTCGACGCGGACGGCGTGGCGATGTTGCCGCTCGAATCAAACCAGCGCTCGATTCCCGTGCAGCCGGGCGAGCGTTACCCGCTCATCAGCGGGGTGGCGCCGGCGGACGTGCGCGTGGGGCGCGAGACGGACTCGCTGCGGGCGCGGACGGCGATGCGTTTTCTGGCCGCCTTCGATCGCTCGGCCATGGCAGGCGCGGTGGACATTGCGCGGATCGACGTGGCGCAGCCGGAAGTGCTGATCGTGCGGACGGCACAGGGGAACGAGATCACGTTCGGATACCAGGATTTCGACCGGCAGTTGAACCGCTGGCGGCTCATTCACGAGCGCGGCCTTCAATCCGCCCGGCAGATCGCGTCGCTGGACCTTTCGGTGGGCGACAATGTGCCATTGCGCTGGCTGGACGGCGTGGTCGCTCCGCCCGGATCCGGCAAGACGAAGAAACCCGCCCTCTACCACAAGAAGAAACATGTTTGACGCCTCGAACATCATCGTCGGACTGGAACTCGGAACCTCGAAGGTTTGCGCCGTGGTCGGCGAGGTCGGCGAGAAGGACACGCTGAACATCATCGGCGTGGGCCAGTCGCGCTCGCGCGGCGTGCGCAAGGGCGAGGTCATCGACTTCGGCTTCACGGGCGAGGACATCCGCGGCGCGATTGTCGAGGCGGAGCAGATGGCGGACGCGGAAATCCGCTCGGTCTATCTCGGCGTGACCGGCGGGCATGTGCGCGGTTTCAACAATCGCGGCGTGCATCCGGTTGTTTCCGCCGACCGCGAGATCACGCAACAGGACGTGGAGGACGTGATCAAGACCGCCAAGGCGATCAACCTGCCCGCTGACCACACGGTGCTCCACGCCATCCGGCAGCATTTCAGCGTGGACGGCCAGGAGGGCATCGCCAATCCCGTCGGCATGCTCGGCGCGCGCGTCGAGGTGGACATGCACGTGATCCACGGACATTTCAACCGGTTGCAGAACCCGGTGCGCGTCGTGAAGGAACTGCAACTGGACGTCGAGGCGGTGGTCTTCAACGGCCTGGCTTCCGCGCTGGCTCTGCTTACGGCCGAGCAGAAGGAACTGGGCGCCCTGGTCATCGACATCGGCGGTGGCACGACCGAGTACGTGGTTTACAGCGGTGGCATCATCAAACACACGGGTGCGCTGGCCGTTGGCGGTGACCACATCTCGAACGACCTTGCCTACGGATTGAAGGTGCCGCTGGGACGGGCCGAACAAATGAAGCTTGAGTACGGCGGTGCGTTCGTGGAGGACAGCGTGAAGGGCCGCAGTGTCACGCTGCCAAACGAGAACGGGCTGCCCGAGCGCCACATCAATCTCGAACACCTGCGCCGCATCATGGCGCTGCGCGTGGAGGAGATCTTCCAGCTCATCGAGCAGGAGCTGGCGTCGCGCGGGTTGCTCGACTACTTGCGCTGCGGAGTCTTCCTATGCGGCGGCGGCGCCAACATCCCCGGCATTCACAAGCTCTCCGAGCACATCCTGCAGCTTCCCACCCAGCTGGGCCGCACCAACTCGATCAGTGGCCTCAAATCCGCGCTCGACCAGCCCGAGTTCGCCACCGCCATCGGCCTTGTGAAGTTCGGCAGCTTCCAGCAACGCAAGAAGGGCGGCGGGCCGTTCTCGATGTTCAAGGACATCTTCAAACGCTGAAACCGGAGGCCGCATGGAAAACCAGATTGAACAATCCCAGCCCGCTCCGTTGAAGACCAGTTTCCGCATCAAGGTGCTGGGCGTGGGCGGCGCCGGTTGCAACGCCGTGAACCACATTGCGCGCGTTCCCGTGGACGGCGTCGAGTTCTTCGCCTTGAACACGGACGCAGCGGCCCTGGGGCAGCTCGCCCTCGCCAACCGCATCGTTCTCGGCGAGAAACTCACGCGCGGGATGGGCGCGGGCGGCGATCCTGAACGTGGCGCCGCCGCCGCGGAGGAGGACGCCGCGAAGCTCCGCGAGTTGTGCGCGGGAACGGACATTGTGTTCATTGCCGCCGGGATGGGCGGCGGCACCGGCACCGGGGCGTCGCCGGTGATTGCGCGCATTGCCAAGGAGGCGGGCGCGCTCGTGCTGGGCATGCTGGTCCTGCCTTTCGAGTGGGAAGGCAGCCGCCGCCTGCGCCAGGCCAACATGGGCCTGCACGAGATGAAGGGGGCGGCCGACGGCGTGATCTGCCTGCCCAACCAGAAGCTCTTCACCCTCATTGATGAGAAGACCAGCATGGTCGAGACTTTCGCCATCACGCACGAGTTGCTCGCCGACGGCGTGCGTGGCATCTGGCGCATGTTGATGCGGCCGGGATTGATCAACGTGGATTTCGCCGACCTTTGCTCGGTGACACGCTCCAAGCATTCCGAGAACTGTCTGGCCACGGCCGAGGCGATGGGCGAGGCGCGTGCAAAGGAGGTCGTCGAAAAACTCCTCAAGCATCCGCTGCTGGACGGCGGGTCTGCGCTCAATGACGCGGCCTCCGTGCTGGTCAGCCTGGTTGGCGGGCCGGACATGAGCATGGCCGACGTGAACCGCGTGATGCAGGCCCTGAACCGCCAGTGCGAAACCGCCCACATCATCATGGGCGCGGCCATCGAGGAATCGTGGACAGGCAAGCTTTCGCTTACGGTGGTGGCTGCACGCCGGATCAGCGAATCCGCTCCCGCGCCGCTCACGGCCGGTGCGCCGGAACTCGAGAAACAACTGGTAGACACCGGCACTTCCGAGACGGGCACCACGCGTTTTGTCGCACCCGCGCCGACCACAACCTGGGAGGCGGCGCAGAAAGTCGCGGCACAAGGGGCACGCGGAAAGCGCAAGATGGCGAAACTCAAGCAGGGCACCCTGCCGCTGGAGATTGTATCCAAGGGCCGCTTCGAAAAGAGTGAACCAACGATTCATCAGGGCCAGGATCTGGACGTTCCGACCTACATCCGCAAGGGTGTGCCCTTGAACTGAGCTTCCGGGCAACGTGGCCGGTTTCCCCGGTCATCGCGCCGGGAGGTCGAGCGTCAGTTGCCGCGCGGTAGTTTCGGAAAGGCCGCTCACGCCCAGGCCGATCAGCCGCAACGGGCGCGAAACCAGCTTCTCCCTCGCCAGCAGCCAGCAGCCGGCACGGTAAATCTCCCTCGCGTCATTCAGCGGCTCCTCAAATGAAATCTGCCGCGTCAGCGTGGTGAAATCCCCATAACGCACCTTCACCTGCACGGTGAAGGCGGACAGGCGGCGTCGCGCGAGGGGTCGCGCGCTGTCCTCCGCCTGTTCCTTGAGGCATGCGCGCAGGGTGGGCCGGTCGTCGGTGTCGCGCAGAAACGTGTTCTCGCTGCTGACGCTTTTCACCTCGTCGCCAAGATCAAGCGGGCGGTCATCATCGCCAAAGGCGAACCGCTTCAACTCCGGTCCCCAGGAACCGACCAGCGCGCGCAGATCTCCGGGATGATCCTGCAGGTCGCCCACGGTGCGAATTCCGGCGGCGGTCAGGTGTTGCTCCGTCACTTCGCCCACGCCGTGCAATGAGCGAACGGGCAGCGGTCGGAGAAAGGCCACCTTCTCCGAATCGCGGATGAGCGTCAGGCCGTCGGGCTTCTGGAAATCGCTGGCGAGTTTGGCCAGAAGCTTGTTCGGAGCCACGCCGATGGTGGCGGTGAGACACCGTTGATCCCGGATGGCCTGCTTGAGTTCGCGCGCCAGCGGCAGGGCTTGCTCCAGGCTCGCGTCCGCGGATTCACCCTGCGACCTCGCGGACACGTCGAGATAGGCTTCATCCACCGAAACCTGCTGGATGAGTTCGCCGGCGAATTCGCGCACAATGGCCATGATGGCGCGTGACTCGGCGCGGTAAACCTCCATGCGCGGCCGGACGAACTCGCCCTTGGGGCAGAGGCGTCCGGCGGTGACGCTGGGCATGGCGGAGCGCACGCCGAACTTGCGCGCCTCGTAGCTGGCCGCCGCGACCACCCCGCGCTGCGTCGGTGGCGCGCCCACGATGACGGGCCGTCCGCGCAACGACGGGTTGTCGCGCTGCTCCACGGACGCGTAGAACGCGTCCATGTCGAGATGGAAGATGACGCGGTGCATTACCGGTGCGAACGCGGCGAATCAACCACGTCACGTCGCCGCCGCCAAGTCGCGCAAAAGGAAGGCGATCAGCGCCGCCTGCGCGCCGATGAGTTCCTTGAGTCCGTTCAACTGCGCGGCATCTCGGCGGAACTGTTCGGCGAATTTGCGGCGGGTTTGGTAGGTTCAAACATGGTTCAAAGGTCTAATGACGAAACCCGAGCGCCCCTCTCGCCAACGGTCATTCGTCATTGATCACTCGCGCACCGCCGTCAGCCACTCTCCTGTGACGTGTTCGAGGAACCGCGCGTCGGCCATGCTGGCGGCGGCCTCCGCCGGGTCCAGCCCCAGCACGGTCACCTTGGCGTCGAGTTGCGTGGTGTAATTCGCGAACCATCCGGGACGCGCGCTCGCGAGGGCGGGAAAGTAACGTTGCCTCTTCATGTTTCTTTGCCTTGTTGTTTTGGTTCTCTGCGCGGGGAAAACCGGCGGCGACGCCGGG
>CAYQWK010000011.1:0-29564 GCA_964420805.1 uncultured Bifidobacteriaceae bacterium
GCTTCTTCCCCGAGGCGGCGCCGGCCCAGCTGGGCTTCCGGGTCAAGCTGCAGCAATCCACCACGGTGCGCTCCGCCGCCAGCACTGCCGACGGGATTGAGAGGACGAGCGCGCAAGGCGAGCCGACCACCAGCAGCGTCATCGCCTTGTAAAATGCGCTGTCCATGCCCGGCGTGGAAACGAAAGCAGGCCGGCCCGCCCCGAGCCACCACACGAAGAACATCACCAGCGTCAACGCGAGGATCAGGTAGGTGTAGCCCGTGCCGAAGCGGTCCGTGAACCGCTGCGACGGCGCCTTGAGATGCTGCGCATCCTTGATGAGCCGGATGATCTTCTGCAACGCGCTTTCCGACGCGGCCCGCAGCACGGTGACCTCGACCACACCCCAAAGGTTGATCGTTCCGCCCAGCACGGTGTCCCCGGCGCTTTTGCCCACTGGAGTTGCCTCGCCGGTCAGGTTCGATTCGTCGCTCGCGCTCTCACCCTTCGCCACCACGGCGTCCACGGGAAATTGCTCGCCGGGTTTGATGAGCAGGCGCATCCCCTCGCGTAATTCGCTCACGGGAACGATCTTCTCGACGCCGCCTTCGACCAGCGTGGCCGACTTGGGCGCGGTTTTGAACAGCGCGGAGATCTCACGGCGCGTCCGTCCCATCGCGTAATGTTCGAGCGCGCCGGAAAAGGAAAAGAGGAACAACAAGGCCGCACCTTCCGCCCATGCGCCAATGGCGGCGCTGCCCGCAGCCACGGCGAGCATGAGAAAATGCACGTCCAGCTTCCGCTCCTGAAGCCCCTCCCAGATTTCCTCGATGACGAACCACGCGCCCGCCGCATAAGAGAGTACGAACAACGTCTGCGCCATTGTCCCGCCCTTGAGGAGATACGCGATCAACCCGAGCGCGCCGCAAAGCACCGCCGCCGCAAGCTGCCACTTCCATTCGTCGAGATGATCCTCCTCCTCGTCGAGGTGCAGTTCGCGCGGAACAAACACGGGGATCGGCACCGCGTGCCAGCGCCAAAACCTGGGCGCGGTGGGGCAGGTCTGGCGGGCGATTGTCATGCTGCTGCCGCTGCGTTGGATGTTGAACTCGCGGCGCAGGCCGGAGTCGGCGGGCACCTGGCAGCCCTCGCAGCTTTCCCCGCCATCGAGCAGCCGGCAACGCGGCCCCTCGGCCTGCTCCTGCGCGGTGCGAATGCGTTCGCTGACGAATTGTTCCAACTTGGGATCAGCCTTCCCGAGCGTGGCCACCGACAGCTCATGCCTGTCGCGGTCGATCTTCACAGCCTCGAGCGCAGGCTCGCGCGCCATTGCTTCAGCAACGGTCTGCACAAGACACCGCGCGTCCGGCCCGGATTTTGGTGGAGCACCCATACGCAATCCAAGTTACCCGGCCACACTCGCACGACTCGCCATGAAATGGGAATTCCTAACCTGAACTCCGACGCCGGATGCGCGCATGTGAGTGGTGGAGCCCGTCGCGTCCACCATCGCAACGGACGACCTCACGCCCTCCATTCCGTCCGCTCTGCGCGGACGGGGTTGTCGCAGCGCGACAACCGCTACCAACAACTTCGGAATGCGCGGCCCTTTCCTCCGGCCCTTGGTTTGGTCGTGCAACCACCGTCGGGCCGGGGCAACGTTCGCCCGTGAATTTCCTCCCCGTGCTTCTGCGGGAACTCGCCGTGGCCGCGCGACGCACCGCGACTTACCGGCAGCGCGTCGTTTACGCCGCGCTCGCGCTTGGAACGGTCGTGGTCCTCTTTGCCTTCCTCCCCATCACGCGCCTTTCGGGTCCGATGATCTTTTCCGGCATTTCGTGGGGAGGTTTCATCCTGTGCGCACTGGAGGGGCTGCGGACGGCGGCGGATTCCATCTCCCTAGAACGGCGCGAAGGCACGCTGGGTTTACTGCTGCTGACGGATCTCAACGGATCGCGGATCGTGCTGGGCAAGTTCGCGGCGGCATTGATCCAGGCCGCGCCGGTGGTTCTCTCGATACTGCCGGCCTTCGCCCTGCCGTTGCTCATCGGCGGTGTGACGGCGGGCGAATGCTGGCGGGTGATGATCACCTTCGTCGCCACGCTTTGCTTCATGCTCGCGGCGGGAATGCTCGTGTCCTCGCTCGTCGTCATTCCGGTGGCGGCTTACGTGGGCACTGCCCTGCTGGCCGGCGCGTTGACGGCACCGCTGGCGGTCACGGCCGTGTCCCTCGACGTATTTCGCGCGCCGGAGACGGTCGGCCGAATCTTTCTCGGCCTGGCCGGGCCGGCGGGCATGATCCTCAGTTCCGGAGACAAGCCGTTCACGGCCATGTCATTCGGCTTCGAGTTGGGGTTTCTGGTGACGATGCTCTGGACGGCGCTGCTGCTGGCCGGGGCCGGAATTGTCCTGCAAAAATCCCCGCGCCTCGAAGTGAAGAACGTGGAGCGCTGGTGGCACCGGCTGCTGCGCCCGCGCGTGGACCGCATCCAGGGCTGGGGCGGGGCGTCCGCGCAGAGCAGCCCCGGCGTGTGGCTGGCGGAGCGGACGTTGCCGGGACAGCGATTGCTGTGGATGCTCACTGGCGCGGGGATGGCAATCTGTTTCGTGGTTGGCTTGGTGGGAGGCAATGCCGCGATGCCCATCGTCTTCGGCTGGCAGATCACGTTTGCCCTGGCACTGAAACTCTGGCTGGCCGCGGTTGCGCCGCAGTCTTTCAACAATTCCAAACGTAGCGGCGCGCTCGAACTACTGCTCTGCACGCCGCTCACACCCAAGGAAATCGTGCGCGGCCAGATGGACGCTCTGTATGCCAGCTTCATCGGCCCGGCGCTGGCCACCGGGATGGGCTTCACTGTCGCGGGAATGATCGGCCGGGCGGTGGTCTCGGGAGGGCGCGCGTTCGACAACGAGGCGGCGCTGTTTGTCTTCGGCGTGTTCTGGTTCCTGTCCTTTCTGCTCGATCTGCACGCGCTGGCCTACATGGGCATGTGGTACGGGCTAACCACGGCGCGGGCCGACCGGGCAGTGGGCAAGACCATCTTCGCCGTGCTGGTGCTGCCGTGGATCACCGTGGTGGTGCCCTTTCTCGGCTGCTTCGGCATGGTGGTGTGGCCGTTCATCTGGATCAGTTGGGCCTCAAAGCGCCTCGATGAACGCTTCCGCGAGGAGGCGATGGTTGCACTTGATGCGACCGACGATTCCGGCTGGCTTCCATGGCAACGCCGGACGCGCGTGTGACGCGGGCGTGCGAATGACCAAGGCACCGGCCACTGACCCGTTCTGTCGGGCGAAACGCGGGACGCGGGTCTGGGATTTCGAGCGCTAACAGTGCGTTCCGCTCGGCGGCAGGTTGGCCGTTCCACCCGGATTAACTTCGCTCTCCGAACCGGCCGTCACGGCAGCCGCGGAGTGGTCAGGCGGAAGACGCGGCACGGGGTTTCGGACACTCCGCAGTTGGTCACCACCACCCAGCGGTTCGACGGCGCGAGTTCGACGTGCTGCAAGTTCGACCATCCGCCTGGCGCGAGTCCTTCCCGGAATTGCACCGTGTAGCTGCGGTTCGACAGGGCCATGAACGCCGGCACACGGCACGCCGCGTCAATGCCCAACCGCAACGCATCCGAGCCGCTGTCCGGGTTCGTGCCGGCCAGGAATTCGTCGCGGTTGGCAAAGCCGTCTCCATCCTTGTCGAGGAACGAATCGTCCGCGGCCGGGTTGAGGTCATGGGCGATTTCCCAGAAGTCGGGCATACCATCGGCGTCGCTGTCCGCGATTTCGGCGGGGGGCGGACTGCCGGGAGTCGGAAGCGCGGCGGCCCAGTTCCAAACATTGCCGGCCCACGGCTGTGCGCTCATGCGGTGCAAGGAAAGGCCGGTGTTATCCGCGCCCGAGGGCCACGGCGCCTGGTTGTCGTAGGCCAGCGAGAACAACGTGCCGCCAAACGGATGCGAGAGCGTGACCATCTCGCCCTCGTTGGCGAGCTTGCCGGAATAAAGGCCGTGCAACGGCGCGCCGGGATATTTCGCGGCGAAGGCGGCGGCATCGCGCGCGAGGACGAGATACCCGCCGGGCGCGAGCGCGGTGCCATTCGGGAAGGCGAAGTTGATGCCGTCCGTGAACAGAAGGCCGCCCAGGTTCAAGGTACTCGCGCCGGCATTGTGCAGTTCGAGGAACTCGAAGTCGTCACCATCGTTGGTCCCGGACTTCGGCGGGTTGTACATGAGTTCACTCAGTTGGAGCGCGGAGAAATCCTGCGCAGTCTGGAACTGGGCCTCAATGATCGCGCTCCAGTTCGTGCCGTTGCGGACGCGCGAGCGGATGAATGTCGGCGCGAGCAGCGAGAGTGGCGAGGTGTAGAGCTGTGCCCCGGCGGCAAGCCCCCCGCCGACGGCGCGCGGATCGGAGTTGTCGGCGGTGAAATAGACCTGGCCGCCGCCGTTCGTGTGCGTGATGACCAGGACATAACCCACCGGCACGGCCCCGCCGAACTGGCTGAACGCCGGCGGGCCAAGCTGCGGATAAAGCCCCGCGTTGCGGAAACGCGGGAGCGCGTTGGTGGGTTGCGAGGGCCAGTAGGTCGTGACCATCCAAGTCTGGTTGCTGATCCACTCGGACTCGCGGGTGTACGGTTTGGCCGGACGCTGGAAATCGCCCCAGCGCGCAGACTCGGCGACCACAGCCGCGTCCACCTGACGCCGCAGCGCCTCCCAGCGCGCGATGTTCGACGTGGCCGTGAGCGCGCCGCCATTGAAGAGATGCTTCTGCACGCGGTCGCCAAAAAGGACATTAAACTCGGTGTTCTGTCGCAACTGCGCGTATGGATACGTGGGCGTGTAGGTGGCGTTCACATCCGCGAAGAGGCAGTAGGGTGAGAGTGAAATGCGCTGCCGTTGCAGCGAGTTGTTCGCGACCTCCTGGTCCCAGGTGAAGAACTGAAAGCCCGCGCTTTCCGACCCGCGCCTGCGCGCGCCCCACCAGTTGTGATTCGGCCAGTCATCCGCGCCGGAGTAGATGTGCAGAATCATGTAATCAACGAGGTTGGTCACATCGAGATGGACCGGGAAGTTGGTGTTGCGGGTGCCGTCCGGGTTGTTGCCCTGGAGAAGCTGGTAGGTCGTCGCGCTGGCGGGATTGGTGGCGAGCAACGCGTGCAACGTGTTCCAGGCGTCCAGCGTGCCGTTGTGCAGTTCGTTGAAGTCGGAGATCACGTCGTATTCCTCCTTGTCGCCGCCGAGGTGTCCGGCGGCAAAGGACTCGTCGGGGCGCTCGGCGAGATTGTAGAGGCCCCAGTAAAGGCCGTTGAGGTAGAGGTGGACGTAGATACCGCGGCAGGCCGGATGCCCGAGCGCGAGCTGGGTGTCGCGCATCCACTGGTCGCGCAGGTAGCTGGCCTCGTCGCGCATCCAGCGTAGCCACGGCTCGCCGTTGACCGGGTCGCCGTTTTGCGCCGGCCACGAATCACTCGAACACGCGCGCAGAACCAACTGGTCGAAACGGCGGACCGGCGAGTTGGTGAACACCGGGTAATTCAGTTGCGCCGCGCCGAACTCGTCGCGGAACAAAAGGCTGAAGGAATGCTTGGGCGTGAACTGGTTGTAGCGGCTGGCCCCGCCGTGAATTCGCACGCCGCAGTTGATCTGAAATCCCTCCGCATGCCCGGGCACGATCATCTCCGCCGAGGCCGCGCGGTCCCAAAGCAGCCCACTGCTGATCGGATTGGCACAAATGCCGGTCGAGGCGCCGAACAAACTGTTCGACTCCGTGACCACGCTGATGGTCGGGATGGCGAGCAGCGCACTGGTGAAGCTGAAGCCGGGCGCGGCATTCGTGACCACGCGCGGGTCGATGTCGTAGTCCGCCGGTGAGTTGTCCGGCCACATCGCCGGCAGCCAGCCGGGCCGCGTCTGTTTCGCGACCTGTGCCGGAAAGAAATAGCTGTGGGTGTCCACGTCGGAGGGTTGGAAATCCGCCTTGAAGGCCATGGCGCGCAGCAAGGTTGTGTTCGTGATCGCCACCACGGCAAAGGGCGCGCTGTCCGCGGTCGCCGGAGGAAACTGCACCCCGTTCACCGGCGACGGCGCGGAACCGTCGAATGTGCAAACAATGGTCGCACCGGGCGTGGGCGTGGTGATGACGGTGTTCGTCGGAGCGAAAAAGAACCCGCGATCCACGGTGAAGGTGGTGTCCTCGACGAGGCCGGGAACGCCGCCGCCGTTGGTCATGCCGGGTGTCGGGCTGCTGAAATAGAGCGGGGCGGAGGCGCGCCCGCGCCACAATTCGGGCGCGATCAGGAAGTCCGCGTCGCTGGCGGCGTAGTTCAGCGCCTGAATGGTCAGGATGTTCGTTCCCGCGTGCAACAACGGCAGTCGGGATGACAGGTCGATCTCGCACACAACGGGAACCTCCGGCTTCACGCGTTTGGCGGTCGCGGAGGAATCGAAGCTGAGGGTCGCCGGCGCGTTGCTGCGCGCGACCTCGACGCCGTTAAGCCAGCAAACGAAGCCATCGTCGTAGCGTAAACGCAGCAGCAGGAGGTCGGCGTTGGTGTCGATTGCGGTCACGAATGGAATGCGGATGAAGGCGGAAGCGTTGATGTTCCACATTGACGCAGCGAGATCGGTGGCGGTGATGGTGTTGTATGTTTCGAGGCGCAGCGGCGAGATACCCGCGGCGAGATCCTGGATTTGGGCGGCAGTCAACGCCCTGGTCCACACGGCGAAATCGTCGATCAACCCGCCGTAGCTCCAGGTTCCGCCGTTGTTCGAGCCGATGTAAAACGCGCGGATGGATTGTAACGGGTAGGTGGCATTCTGCACCTCGGCGATCTTGAGTCCGTTCTGCCAGATCTGCTTGGTGACGCCATTCTTGAGGAACACGTAATGGTTCCACTGTCCGCGAAATTTCGTGGTGTTCGGCTCGGCAATCCACATGCGTTGGCCCGCGCCGTTGCCGCCGGTATCCCAGTAAATCGTGCTGTCGGCCCACGGCAGATGCACGCTGAACCCCACGCCGCCGGAAGCGTCTGCGCCCCAAAAGGCCGAGGCCATTCCCGGCTGGGTGGCATCGCCATGGATCCACAGGCTGAAGGTGATTTGATCCGAGCCGGTCGCGGCGTCGAACATCCCGGACAACGCGTCCGGCACGTTGATGTAACGGCCGTTGTTCACCGGCCCGAAGTTCATCGCGCGGTCGCCCGGCAAACCCGTGTGCCCGCCGGCGTCATCTGTGAAACTTGCACCGAAAATCGTGCCGTGATGAGCGTTCCCACTCTCGTCGCGCGCCGAGTCGGGATGAGTCGCATCATCGAAATTCCAGTATCCGACCGGCATCGAACCCGACCCATGCGGCGAAAGATCGAACCCGACCGGTGCCGCGGCCAACAGCCACGCGGCATCGTCGAACGGCTCGCTAGCACCATGCCACAGAGTGCCGGCCGCGTCGTTCGTGGGCACGAGCAGTCGCATCGGTCCGCCCGGCGCGACCAGTGGCCGGGAATCGATGTGCCGGTTGATCCCAAAGGAAACATCCGTTCGCTGCCGCGGGTAGCTGAACTCGCTGGCCACAGTCACGCCGTCCGGTCGAACCAGCGCGAGATAGCCGCCACCCGAATCGAGTTTGAAATTCGTGTGCAACGGCGCGCCCGAAACCCTCCGGTCCTTGCCTGAAGCGTGAACGATCAGGCGGGCATTCACCGCGAGGTTGGTGGGCGGGAAGCTCCATTTACGAAGGTTAGTGCGCCTGTCGGTCAGGAACCAGCCGTGCAACGCCAGGGAAGTCGCGCCGGTGTTTTCGATCTCGATCCAATCCGGGCCGTCGCCGTCCTCGTCGAGCAACGCCACTGCATTATCAGCCATGAATTCGCTGATGCGCGCCGCGCCGGCCATCGCGTTGGTGCTGAGTTGATACGACCAGCTTCCGCCGGCGAAGGCGTTGGAGGCGGTGTCGGTGATGCCGTGGCCGGTGGCCCAGGCCATGTTGACCGTGCCGGTGGCTGGCTGCGCGAAAAGGAAGAGGAACCGGTTTGGCGCCAGCGTGGCGATACCCAGCGCGGGGGTGCCGTTGACCCGCAGATCCGCCGCCTGAAGCCCGATCACGGGCTCGCTGAAGGCCACGTCCAGTTGCGCGAAGGAAAACAGCGACGATCCCGGCGGCGGGTTGATCGAAGCGACCACCGGCGGGACGGAGTCTTCCGCGCTGGACAGTCCGGCCATGAAGCCAAAGTCCGTGCTGTTCAAGGTGCGGTTGAAAGCCTGAACGGCGAGGACATTGGTGCCATCGCGCAGCAGGCCGCCGGTGTTCGTGATGGTGTAGGCCTGCACGGCCACCGGCTCGGCGGGGTTGCTGGAGGCAAAACCGTTGTACGCCACCGCGCCGGCGGGCATGTTCACGCGGAGCACCTCGACGCCGTTGAGCCACGCGATGAAACCGTCATCGCAAGCCGCCAGCACCGTCACGCTGCCGGAGGAGGATGCGTTGGGCAGTACGAAGGTCTTGCGAAAGAAAACGCACGAGTAGCGGTTCAACATGTCGGACAGCACCGTGCCGCTGATGCCCGCGCCGGTGAAGGGGGGTTCGCTGGCGGAACTGGTGTAATAAACCGGCGCGGCAACGGATTGCCACGCGGCGTCATTAAACCCGGGCTGGCGCCAGGCCGTGGTGTCGGGCAGGGAGGCCTCGTTGGTGCCACGCGCAATCTTCCAGGTGGCGTTGGTGGTCGTGAAATGCACGGCCCCCGCCGCGGCGTCCTTCAGCGCCAGAAGCCAGAAAGCGGCCAACAAAAGCACGACAACCGGGCCGCATCCATCGCGACACCCGGCAAACACGACGCTCTTCCGGACCGTTCTCATGGTCCGGGGAAGGTATCGGCGGACACGAGCAAACCATGAGTTTTTCGCGCGCCATGAACAACGGAAACTTTCATCCCAGCCTTCCCTGACCGTCCAATTCGCAGGCTGGTTTCGGCTCACCTGATTTTGGCGAACCCTTGTCGCCAATCCCGGACCGGCTGAATATGAAAACGTCCTTGTTTCAAATTCCGGTGGGCGGTTTAGCATCAGGGCCATGAACCGACTGTTCGCGCGCCTGCTGTCCGCTGCCACCGCCGTCCTCGCCGTTTCAACTCTTCCAGCCCAAACCGGGCACCTCGACGCCACGTTCAATTATCAGGGCCCCACCGCCAACGTCACTGCGGCAGCGCGGGACGTGCGGACCATCGTGGTTGCCGTCGATGCGGGAAAGATCGGCCATCAACGTGCGGCCCGGCTTTTGCGGCTCGACAATCAGGGCCGGGTGCTGGCGCAAAGCACCTCCTTCGTCGCGCAGGTGAAGTCGTTGATCGTGACCGTGAATGGCGACATCGTGGTGGGCGGCAACCTGCCCGGCGGCCTGGCGCGGTTCACGGCCGCCCTTGAACGCGCCACCAACTTCAACGTGGGAGCCGGCGCCAACCGGCCGGTCAACGCCATCGCGGAACAGGCGGACGGCCGGTTGCTGGTGGCCGGGCAGTTCACGCGCTTCGGCACGTCAAACGCCTTCCGCGTCGTGCGTCTGCTCGCCAACGGCGCGCGGGACATGACGTTCAATCCGCCCGTGATCAACAACGCGGTCAACGCGCTGGCCTTGCTGCCGGACGACCGAGTGGCGCTGGGTGGGAGTTTCTCCGTGGTCGGAACCACCCGCACGCGGGTGGCGGTGCTGCGCAGCAATGGCACGCTCGACGCCACTTTCTCCGCGCCGGCCCTCAACGGCCCGGTTAACGCGTTGGCGGCGACGCCGTCGGCGCAACTGGTTGTGGCGGGTTCCTTCACTCGCGCTGGCACGCAGGCCGCAGGCCGCATCGCCCGTTTCCAGACCAACGGCGCGCTGGATGCCACGTTCCTGTCCGGCGCGGGCGCGAACCGGCCGGTGCGGCATCTCGTCCAGCTTGCCAATGGCCGTCTGCTGCTGGCCGGGGATTTCAAGATCTTCGCCGGTGCGGAAGTGCCGCGGCTGGCCCGGTTGCTCGCCGACGGCTCGCTGGACGGTTCGTTCCAGCCCGGCGCTGCGTCGCGCACTCCTTTGAGCGCGCTGGCCGCGTCCGGCAGCGCGGGCCTGGCCTGCGGCACGTTCACGACCTGGAACGGCGCGACCCAGCACAACCTCGTGCGCCTGTTCGGCGACGCGCGCATCGCCGTTCCGCCGGCTGACATTACGGTGCAGTCGGGAACGGATGCGGCGTTCACAGTGACCATTGGTTCCGCCGGCCCGATCTTTTTTCAAAGCCAGTGGTCTTTTAATGGGCAGCCGATTGCCGGGGCCAACGCGACGAATCTCGTTCTCATCGCGCCGCAGTCGCCCGCCGCCGGCAGCTACAGCGTGGCCATCAACACGGCGAATGATTTCTTCGACCCGCCGGCCGCGTTGCTCACCATCACCACACCCACGAATTCCGCGCCCGGCGCCGTGTCGTTCCCCGATGAGCGCAACCTTCGCGAAGCCATCGCAGCCGCTACCAACGTCGCACTCGCGACGGATGGCGTTATCCAACTCTCCGCGCCGCTGCGCGTGACCAATACCCTCGCGCTTGATGGCGCAGGCCGGAACGTGAAATTTCAACCACCGGCGAACCAGCCGGTGTTCACGGTGGCGGCGGGCGGCAACCTTGCCCTCAGCCGTTTCACGTTTGCCAATCATTACCTCGCTGGCGGCGAGGAAAGCGGTGGTGCCGTGCTACGCAACGAGGCCGGCAACGTGACGGTGACGGACTGCACCTTCACCAATAACTCCGTGCGCGGCACCAACGGCATCTTTGCCGGCGGCGGAGCGATTCGGCAGGACGCCGGCACGCTCACGGTCTGGAACTGCGCCTTCATCAACAACCGCGTGGCCGGAACCATCGGCGGCCGGCTGCCCTTGTCCGCCTCCGGCTCGGATGCCGGCGGCGGAGCCATTCACGCGGCAGGCGGCTCGGTCGCCCTGCTGGGCAGTTTGTTCATCGGGAACGTGGCGGATGGCGGCGACCCGGCGGTGGTGAATTCGATTTTCGGCGCGGGCCGCGGCGGGGCGGTTTCAATTTCGGGCGGAGCTTTGTCCTCGGTGGGTTCTCTTTACGCCAGCAACCGGGCCTCCGGCGGCATGGGCAGCGGCGGCGCGTGGAACATCGGCGGGACGGCCTCGAGCCTGAACGACCAGTTCGTGGGCAACTCGGCCATCGGCATTTACACAGACCGGATTCAACCCGCGGAATCCCGCGGCGGCGCCATCGCCAACACCGGGTTGCTCACGCTCCGCAACGGCAACCTGACCAACAACGCGGCGCTCGACGGCATTCCGTCGCAAGGCGGCGCGATCCACTCGGAAGGTGTGCTGCTGCTGGGCGAATCCCTCGTGGCCTTCAATCGGGCGGAAGGCTCGGACAGTTTCGGCCAGGGCTTCGAGGCCGGGCACGACTCTGGCGACGGACGCGGCGGCGGGTTGTCGTTGGGCGGCCTGGCTGGGCTGACCAATCTCACCTGCGCTTACAACACGGCCCGGGGCGGTGCCGGGACGCCCATCGAACTGGCCACGTATTACCTCGGCAAGAACGGCCTGGGCGGCGGCATCCACACGTTTTCCAGCAATGTGTTTCTTCAGCACGTGACGCTGGCGCGAAACCACGCGACAGCCGGCGGCGGAAAATTTCCGGGTATTGCCGTGGGCGGTTCGCTCTGCCTGAACGGAGGGCATGTTTGGATGGGCGGTTCGATCTTCGCCGAAAGCACTCCGCACAACGTCGGCGACAACACGCCCGTGCAACTGCCCGGTTTCTTCGACGCCGGCGCCAACATCAGCTCGGATGCATCGCCCATCTTCTGGGAAATCGCCAGCGGCAACGACTTCGATGTCTTCCTCGGCCCGTTGCAGGACAATGGCGGCCCGACGCTGACGATGGACCTTGATCCGTTCAGCCCCGCCGTGGACATCGGCGAGGTCGGCCCGGCCTTCGACCAACGCGGTCTGCCCCGCCCTGTCAACGGTGGCTGGGACAGCGGCGCGTTCGAGCGGCAATGAGCGGCGGCCCGCGGGAGAAACGCATGACCACGCTCATCATCGCCACGCGCAACGCGCACAAGTCCGGAGAAATCAGCGCCATTCTCGGTCCGGAATTCCGATGCCTGACGCTGCGGGATTTCCCGGACGCACCGCCGGTCACGGAAGACGCGGACACGTTTGCCGGCAACGCGGCGAAGAAGGCGAACGAACTTGCCGCATGGCTGCGCGAGCGAGCCGCCAGTGATGGCCTTCCACCGGATGCCCTCGTGCTCGCGGATGATTCGGGCCTCGAAGTCGATGCGCTCGATGGCGCACCGGGAGTGCATTCCGCGCGCTTCGCCGCGCTGGACACCGGCGCGCCCGGCAACTCCAAGGACGCGGACAACAACGCCAAGTTGCTGCGCCTCCTCGCCGGGGTGCCGGACGGGAAACGCACGGGGCGGTTCCGCTGCGTGATTGCACTGGCTTCGCTGGCCGGAGGGGCGACGGAAATTTTCAACGGAGCGTGCGAAGGCTGGATTTCCCGCGCGCCCTCGGGCGGTGGCGGTTTCGGCTATGACCCGTTGTTTGTGCCGGCCGGGCACGCGGAGTCTTTCGCCGAACTGGGCGAGGACATCAAAAACGGCATGAGCCACCGCGCGCGGGCACTGGAAAAGATGCGTGGCTGGTTTGCGGCGCGGCGTTAGAGCGCGATCAGTTCAACCCACGAACTTCCGCGCCACCAGGCTGGCGTTGTGCCCGCCGAAGCCGAAGGAGTTGTTCACGATGGCATTGATTTTCATCGGGCGCGGCGTGTGCGGCACGTAGTCCAGGTCGCACTGAGGATCCTGATTGATGATGTTGATCGTGGGCGGGGCGACCTGAGCCCCGATGGCCTTGACGCAAATCGCCATCTCCACCGCGCCGGCCGCGCCGAGCATGTGCCCAGTGGCGCCCTTGGTGGAACTCACCGCGAGCTTGCGCGCGTGGTCGCCAAACACGGTCTTGATCGCCTGCGTCTCCGCGATGTCGCCCTGTGGGGTGGAGGTGCCGTGGGCGTTGATGTAGTCGATGTCGGCGGGGTTCAACCCGGCGTTGCGCAACGCCATTTTCATGCAACGCGCCGCGCCCTCGCCTTCCGGGGCCGGCGCGGTCATGTGGTTCGCGTCGGCGGTGTTACCGTAGCCGAGCAGTTCACAATAGATGCGGGCGCCGCGCGCCTTCGCATGTTCCAGTTCCTCCAGCACGAGCACACCCGCGCCTTCGCCCATCACGAAGCCGTCGCGGTCCACGTCGAACGGGCGCGAGGATTTCTTCGGGTCGTCGTTGCGGGTGCTCATGGCCTTCATGGCGCAAAAGCCGCCGATGCCGATCTGGGTGATGGTGGCCTCGGTGCCGCCGGCGAACATCACTTTGGCGTCGCCCATCTTGATGGTGCGCCAAGCCTCGCCGATGGCGTGGGTCGCAGTGGCGCAGGCCGAGCAGGTTGCG
Organism: uncultured Bifidobacteriaceae bacterium; assembly: GCA_964420805.1. Lineage (GTDB taxonomy): Bacteria > Verrucomicrobiota > Verrucomicrobiia > Limisphaerales > SIBH01 > JANNGC01. The sequence goes on from CAYQWK010000011.1 coordinate 13,462, forward strand.
ACGTTGGGACCGCGCAGTTTGTTGTACATCGAGAACACGCCAGAGGCCATGTTCAGGATGAGCATCGGGATCATGAACGGCGAGAGCCGCCCCGGGCCGCGCTCGAAGAGCACCTTGGCCTGGTCCTGGGTGGTTTGAAGGCCGCCGATGCCCGAGCCTAGGAACACGCCGATCTCGTCGCGGTCCGCCTTGTCGAGGTCGAGGCCAGAGTCCTTGAGGGCGAAATGCCCGGCCAGCACGCCGAACTGGGTGTAGCGGTCCGCGCGACGCACCTCCTTGGGAGAAGGAAACGCCGGCACAGGGTCGAACGCCTTCACCTCGGCCGCGATCTTCGTGTCGAAGTTCGCCGGATCAAAATGAGTGATGCGGTCTATGCCGCAGTCACCCGCCAGGAGGCGCGTCCACAATTCTTCCGCCGGCCCGAGCGGTGAAACGACGCCGAGGCCCGTGATGACGACTCTACGTTCTGACCAGTTGCCCATGAAAATCAAAAGGGGCAGCCTCGTGCTGTGACGGCGAAGCTGCCCCCGGAAATTGTCCGCCTTACTTGCGGGTGTTCTCGATGTAAGTGATGACGTCGCCGACGCTCTGGAGCTTCTCGGCCTCCTCATCGGGAATCTCGTGGCCGAATTCCTCTTCCAAGGCCATCACCAACTCGACGGTGTCGAGCGAGTCCGCCCCCAAGTCCTCGATGAACTTGGCGTCCGGTGTGACCTGATCCGCGTTGACGCCGAGCTGCTCGACGATGATTTCTTTTACGCGCTGTTCGATGCTTTTTTCAGCCATGAGTTTTCTCCGTTCTTCTAATTTGTGCGCGTTGTCTATGCGACGACCCATGACCCGTCAAGCCCCGAAATCGCCGCGACCGGCAAGACGTTCCGCGCCACGACCATACGCGTGCCGGCTGGTCAAAGCCGCGCAAGCACCCGCTCGAAATCGCGGACGAAGAACCGCTTCCCCTTCTGCACCACCGCGTGGCCTTCAGCCTCCAGATGCACCCTTTGTGCCTCGATTCCGCCGGGCCCTTTTGGATTCAACTCGCCGCCGGTTTTGAGAGTGCGCCACCAGGGGGTGAAACGTTTCCGCCCGGCCGCGGCGTCCTCCTCGGCGGCGTGCGCGGCGATCCATGAGAAAATGCCAGTGGTGATCGGACAGGCGAAATCCGCTCGGTGCTTGGTCGCCAGCGCGGCGCGCAGGTCGTTGATGGTGGTGAGGCGGCCCTTTCGCACCCGCCGCATCAGTTCATCCACCTCGACGGGCGCGGGAATGACCATCACGCCGGCGCCCCAGCGTTTGGACATCTTTCCTTCGACCCGGCCGACTTTCGGCAGGCCTTTGCTGTCGGCGAGCTTCTCCCGCCAGGTTTTGCGCGGCTTCATAAGCTGATGTGGTTGCGGTTCTTCGTGATGGAGAAGAACCGCCGCCGTTTTAGCGAGGACTGCATACGGTGTAAATCACCCTTCCGTGCATACGCCTTCAATGCGTCCAGGCTGCCGGGAGCCCGCCGCCGCGCTCCGCAGTTGAGGCCGGCGTGCCGCGCGCGGTAGAGTCGCGGCCGCATGAACCTCGCCGCAATTTGCCGCACGTTGCTGCTCGCCGGATCGCTGGCTGGCACGGCTTTCGCCCATGAACCCGTGACGCGCGCCCGTGCGCCGATTCAGATTCCCGACATCCCCGGTTTCCTGACCCTCAAGTGCGATTTCCACATTCACACCGTTTTCTCCGACGGCCTGGTCTGGCCGTCTGTGCGCGTTGAAGAAGCATGGCGCGAGGGGCTGGACGCCATCGCCATCACGGACCACATCGAGTATCAGCCGCACAAGGCCGACCTCTCGACGAACCACAACCGCTCGCACGAAATTGCCCGGGGCACGGGCAGTGATCTCGATGTCCTCGTGGTGAAAGGCTCCGAGATCACCCGCAAGATGCCGCCCGGCCACCTCAACGCCATCTTCCTCACCAACTCCGCCGCGCTCACCGACACGAACTGGCGCGTAGCCATCGCCGAGGCCCGCCGCCAGGGCGCTTATCTCTTCTGGAATCATCCCGGCTGGGACGCGCAGATCACCAACGATGTCGTGCGCTGGTATCCCGAACACACGGAGCTACTGGAGAAGGACATGTTGCACGGCATCGAAGTCGTGAACGGGCGGGACTATTATGTCGAGGCGCACCGCTGGGCCGGCGAGAAAAGGTTGGCCATGTTCAGCAACTCGGACATCCACAACCCTCTCAACCTCGACTACCACGTTCACACCGGCGACCACCGCCCCATCACGCTGGTTTTCGCGAAGGAGCGCACGCTCGACTCATTGCGAAAGGCGCTCTTCGCCCGGCAGACTGCGGTGTATTCCGGCAGCCAGTTGATCGGCGATGAGAAGTTCCTCCGCCCGATCTACATGGCTTCCGTGCAGGTGTTGAAAAGCCGCGCCTTCGAGATCAAGGGCAAGGGCCGCGTCTCCGTGCAAATTCACAACAGCTCGGACGTGGACTACAAACTCGAGCGCACGGCCGACCTGCCGGACGTGACGATCCCCAAGGAAATCACCCTCGCCGCGCGGCGCACTGTGGTCCTGAGTGTAGCTGGAAAAACCACCACCCAGAAGGGCCGCAAGAAGCTGACTCTCCCCTACAACGTGACCAACCTGCTCACCGGTCCCGGGCAATCAATGCCGGTGACAATTGAACTCGACGTGACGTTCGTCCCCACCGCGAAGTAGCCTCCCGCCGTGAAGAGCAAACGTCACCTCTGGCTGGCGGTGGTGTTCCTGGCCGTGTTCGCGATCACGCGCTGGCCCGGGCTGTTGCCACCGAATTTCAGCGCCGTGTACGCGCTGATGTTCTGCGCCGGCGTGTTCTTCCGCGACCGCATCGCGTGGTGGCTGCCACTGGTGGTGGTTGCGGCAACGGATGTCGTCCTGAGCTTTGCTTACTACCACGTGAATCCCTTCCAGCCCTACCAGCTCATGAACTACGCGGCCTATGCCGCGCTCATCTGGCTGGGCCGCCGGTTCGACGCGAAGAAGTCGGTGGCCGCGCTCGTTAGCGGCGCAGTGTTGGGTGCCATTCTGTTCTACCTCATCACCAACACCGCCGCGTGGCTGTTCAACCCGTTCGGCAATCCGGAATACACCAAGACGCTTGCGGGTTGGTTCATCGCCCTCACCAAGGGCGCCGGGAACTGGCCGCAAACCTGGGAGTTCTTCCGCAACTCGCTGTTCAGTTCGGGGCTGTTCACCGCGCTGTTTGCCGCCGCGTTCAAGTATTCGGCGCACCTCGAATCCGCGCAGGAGAAGAAGGATGCGGAGGCCGCCACGCCTGCGGACGAATCCGGCGGTGAATCCGAAGGCGACACCGAAGCCGAACCGGAAAAGGCCGGGGTGTGAAAATCGGCGTCATCTCCGACACCCACGGCCACCTCGACCCACGCGTGCTCGATGTCTTCGCAGGCGTCGATCACATCCTCCACGCCGGCGATTTCTGTGGGCGGGAGATCATACTGGAACTCGAAACGGTGGCACGCGTGACCGCGGTGCTTGGCAACATGGACGACGACCCTGCGTTCCGTCCCACGGAGATCGCCACCATCGGCGGGTTCAAGTTCCTTGTGCATCACATCGTCACACCGGGCGAGTTCAGCCAGGCCATCCACCGGCGCATTGCGCAGGAGGAACCGGATGCCGTGGTGTTCGGGCACACACACCAGCCGTACGCGCGGCGTTTCGGGCGCACACTGTTCCTCAATCCCGGCTCAGCCACACAACCGAGGGGCGGAACCGCGCGCGGTGTGGCGCTGGTGCATCTGGAAAAAGACGGGTTGCGCCACGAGTTCATTCCGTTGTGATCCGGTCCGCGCCGTGCCAATCCGCGCGAACATTTTCCCATTTCAGGCGTGGCAAAAACACCTCGCCGGGCTAGCCTAGCGGCATGAGAAAGCTCTTTTACGTTGACCGCGAAATGTGCGGCGGCGACGAGCTGCCGGATGACTTCGAGTTGGATGAGTTTTGCGAGGTTTTACAGGGGAAACTTGCCGACATCGAGGTCGTCCCGGTATCGGACTTCGCTGCCAACGACTACAACCGCTCCACCGCGCTGGTCAGCGACGCCGTGTTCCTTGAGGCCCTCGGGGAATACTGCCACCGCTGAACGGCCCGCAGGTCATTCATCGTCCGACTCCGCGCTGAAGCCGGTGTCTGAGCAGATGCCGCGCTTCACCGACGCGGCGAAATCGAGCAACACCTTCGACGGATCGCTGCGAAAATCCTCGCGCGCTTCCTCGATGGCCTCGCGCAGCTTGCGCCCGCCGCGGAACAGGACCAGATAGAGCCGCTTCAACTCGCGGCGCTGCTCGGGCGGAAAACCGGCGCGACGCAGGCCCACCACATTCAGCCCGCAAATCCCGTTGTCCCCGCGCGCCACCGTGAACGGCGGCAGATCCTGGCTCACCGCCGAGCCGCCTTGCATCATCGCCAGCGTGCCCACGCGGACGAACTGGTGGACGAGGCAGTTCCCGGAGATAAACGCTCGGTCACCCACCGACACATGGCCGGCCAGCAACGCGCCGTTGGCCATGATGACGTGGTTGCCCACCTGCGCGTTGTGCCCCACGTGGCAATGCGCCATGAAGAAGTTGTTCGAGCCGATCACCGTGTCTTCCTCAAGGCTGTTCGAGCGATGCACAGTGACGTGTTCGCGGAACACGTTGCCATCGCCGATGCGCAGGCGGGTGGGCTCGCCGCTGTATTTCAAATCCTGCGGCGCCTCGCCAATGATCGCGCCGGGGAAGAACTGATTGCGCGCCCCCGCCGTGGTCTGGCCGGTGAGATAAGTATGGGCGGCCACTACGCAATCCGGCCCAAGCGTCACGCCCTCGTCGATGACCGCGTACGCGCCGACGCGAACGGAGGCGTCAAGACGGGCCTTTGGATGAACAACCGCAGTTTGATGAATCATGCGCGCGTGGAACTGAACACAGACAGCGCGGAGTGAAAAGCCTCAACTCAGGACGAGTTCGGCACCGCCCCGCGCTCACTGATAGAAATACCCAAGTTCCCTCATCGACGCCCAATCCTTGGACCGTTCCGCCGTCGCGCGGCCGAGGATCACATGGTCGAGAAGCTCAATCTTCAGCAACTGACCCGCACGGATCAGGTCGCGCGTCACGCGGATGTCTGCGTCGCTGGGGGTGGGGTCGCCGCTCGGGTGGTTGTGGACGAGGATGATCGCGGCGGCGTTGGCGGTGATGGCAGCGCGGAAGACGTCGCGGGCGTGAACCAGGATGGTGTCGAGTGTGCCGTCGGAAATCTTCTCACTGCGAATCAACCGCCGCCGAGTGTTGAGGAGCAGGACGTGAAAGGTTTCCACGGTCATCATCCGCATCTCCTCGCGCAGCAGATCCGCCACCCGGTCGGGCACGTCGAGCAGCGGCGCCTCCGCGTGGATTTCCCTCGCCATCCGCTTGGCCAGCGTGAAGGCGCTCTGGAGCGCAATGGCCTTGTCGCGTCCGATGCCCTTCACCTGCCGCAAATCATCGAGCGTCGCGCGGGCAAGATTCTCGAGCGTGCCAAATTTCTGCAATAACCGGTCCGCGATGGCCACGGCCGAGACGCCCTTCATGCCGGTGCGCAGGAGAATGGCGATCAACTCCGCATTGCGCAGGGCATCGGCGCCCAATCGCGCAAGCCGTTCGCGCGGGCGCTCGCCTTCGGGCATCTCGCGGATGAGGAGGTTGGACATGCCGGGTTTCTTAACCAGCCGGCCGTTGGAAGGCACGAAAAGAGTGGGGCAGCTTCACCGCGCCTGGCCACGGGTCGAAGCCGCCGCGGAAACCTCAGTCGCCAAACTTCAGCTCGCGGTAATCACCCGGTTCGAGCGAACCAACCGCCGCGGCGATTTCCTGGGCGTGTAGCTGGATGGTCGGCCAGCTCGTGGTGGGCAGAACGAGGATCGCGATAGTTCGTTCTTGAAGGTTCTGCTGATAGCGCAAATTGCGGTCGGTGGTGATCATGACTTCAAAACCCTCCGCTTCCGCGGCGCGCAGGAGATCCCCGTTTCCAAGTTTGTCCCAAGACTTCTCGTAGGCGGTGGCCACCGAGTGCGCAGACAGAACACGGCGAAGTGGAGCGGGTGTTCCCTGGTCGAAGAGTATCTTCATCCCGTCAACCTTGCCCGGCAACGACGAGGCTCTGATTGGCAAATTCGATAACCGATTCCACCTGTTCCTTCGTCACGCCGGGAAACCACTCGATGAACTGGCCAACCGTGGCGCCATCCTCGAGGTTCTCGAAGAGCGCCCTGACCGGAACGCGCGTCCCGCGAAACAGCCATGCGCCGCTGACCTTTCCGGGAATGCGTTCCACCGCCGTGCATTGAGTCCAATCGAGCATGCCAGGAGCTTACCTCCACGGCGGGCGATGACAAGCGTGCCGGAAGAACGGCCCCGGCCAGGGCGCTTGGACAAAAACCGGGTTCCCCCGACTACGCCGTCCGCAACTCCGCGTGGATAAACTTCGCGAACTCCGCGCGCAGGTGCGGCGGAATGCGCAGTTCGGCGAACCCGCAAACCGGACGCAGTACCGTGATGCGCTAGCCTGAACTCCTTGATCAGTGTCAGTGTCTGCCGAGCAAATAAATCAACTGAAACGGCCCCGTAGCGACATCGATAGCAGCGGCTGGAACGACAAGAAGTTGCACAGGAAAGGACCACCAAACATGACTTGTTCGAAATCTCCGATCCTCCTCACGGAATTCGATTTCGTAGACTCTTCCCTGGAACTCGTAATCCACACAATTCGTAGGACTGAACCGTGCAGAATTTCGGAATTCCTCGGGCAAATCGTATTGAATCGCGGGATCAGACCCGAATCTGGGTGGAATCAGCCGCCAATCCCATGAGTTTGTGAACGAATAGCTGTGCGGGTAACTCGTTACAGACAGTCTCTGCTTGCCCGTTGAGGAATTCACCTTTTCCCCGGAGTGTAACTGAAACAACGCAGCCATGGCCTGCGTCGATCCGACAAGGTATTTCGGGACGGAGTACGGGACGCTGCCTCCGTAATAATGAGCCTTCACCTCCAACGCGACAGAGCCGTCGGCGGCAAGGCGAACATTACCAGGAGCAGACAAGTGTTCACTCCGCTCCCCGATTGATCCCACGTAACGCACAGCCATGCACCCGGTGAGGAACTGCACGCACAACGCACATACCGTAGCACCGATGAGGATTCGTTTCGGTTTCATTATTTTCGTTGTTGGAGTGGCTGACGCAGCTTCACAGAACTCACGCCGCCTGCAACTCCGCGTGGATGAACTTCGCGAACTCCGCGCGCAGGTGCGGCGGGATGCGGGCCTTGAAGCGCGCCTTCTTCCCCTTGTAATCGCGCTCCACCACTTGCGCGACCTGGTGCAACCGCGCCATCACCTGCGGTTGGTCGTGGGGGATGCGCAGTTCCACGAACTCGCGGATCGGGCGCAGCGCCGCGCCAATCTCGGCGAGGAGTTCGGGCACGCCCTCGCCGGTGCGCGCGGAGATGGCCACGGCGTTCGGGAACTGCTCGCGGCGGCGCGAGAACGCGCCGTCCATCTGAAAGCGGTCGATCTTGTTGAAGATCATCAGCGTGGGCTTCTGATCGGCCTTCAACTCGGCAAGCACAGCGTTGACGGCCGCAATCTGCTCGTCGGCCTGCGGGTGGCTGATGTCCACGACATGAAGTAGAAGATCGGCCTCGACGACTTCTTCGAGCGTGGCTTTGAAGGATTCAACGAGGTCGTGCGGGAGCTTGCGGATGAAGCCCACGGTGTCGCTGAGCAGGACGTTCTGATTCGTGGGCAGCCGGAGGCGGCGCTTGGTCGGGTCGAGCGTGGCGAAGAGCTTATCCTCGGCGAGGACGGAGGCGCCGGTGAGCGCGTTGAGCAGGGTGGACTTGCCGGCGTTGGTGTAGCCGACGATGGAGGCGAGCGGCCATTGGTTGCGCTGGCGTCCGGCGCGTTGTGTCGCACGCTGGCGAACGACGGTGGCGAGTTCCTCGCGCAAACGGTCGATGCGTTCCTGTACTTTCCGGCGGTCGGCTTCGAGTTGCGATTCGCCTTCGCCGCCCCTCATGCCAATGCCGCCCTTCTGGCGCGAAAGGTGGCCCCAGAAACGGGTCAGGCGCGGGAGGAGGTGTTCGAGTTGGGCGAGTTCCACCTGGAGCTTGCCCTCCCGGGTGCGGGCACGCTGGGCGAAGATGTCGAGAATGAGGGAGGTGCGGTCGAGAATCTTGCACTCGAAGATGCGTTCGAGATTGCGCGCCTGCGCGCCGGTCAATTCGTCGTCGAAGATGACAGTGTCCACGTCCTGCGCCTTGCATTGTGTGGCTAGTTCCTGGGCCTTGCCGCTGCCGATGAAGGTGCCGGCCACGGGTGATTCGAGCTTTTGCGTGGCGTTGCCGGCGACGACCGCGCCGGCAGTGGTGGCAAGTTCGGCGAGTTCGGTCAGCGAGTCGCGCGTTTCCCACGTCGCGCCGCTTTTGAGTTCCAAGCCGACGAGGAAAACGCGCTCGGTGCGGCGATTGGCGGTTTCGATGAGTGCTCTCACGGCATGGAGTAGTCGGCGGGCTGAAGCCGGCGAACAGAGACGGGAACCATTCCTAATCCCGCGCGGGGAAGACGCCCGCAAGCGGAAAGATAATCCCCGGGACGGCCTCGCAGCGCAACGTGTCCGTGTCGCGGAACGTGACCTTGACGCGGTATCCGTCAGGAGAGGGTTGTCGAAACACGTCCACCGTTCGTGCCTCGGCGCGCACCAGCCAGTACTCGGGGACACCTGCTTCGGCGTAAATCTCGGCCTTGCGCTCGTCTATCTCCGTGCTGGTAACGGCGACCTCAATCACGAGTTCGGCGGTGGTCGGGTGGGCTTCCATCCAGTCCTCGGGACGTCCACGCACCACGGAGAGATCCGGCTCTGGCTCAGATTCGCGGAGGGTAAGCGGGCGCTCGGGACGTAACTGAAATCCCTTCGGGAGCAAGGCGAGGAGCACGAGCATCAGCTTCTGCGCAAGGAACTCGTGCAGTGGTGATTTGGGCATCTTGTTGACGATTATGCCACGCAACAACTCGACGTTCTCCGGCAGCGCGCCCGCCGCGAACGCGCGGTGGTAGTCCGCCACGGAGACGCGGTGAACGCGCTCGCGCACAGTGGGCAGTTCAAGAAGTGACGTCATCACGGCAGACATTGGCAGATCAGCAGGGCTGGCTCAAGCGCCGTATCTGATCAGCCAGAGCTGCGGGCGATTCGTCCCGGACTGGCAGCCACTCCACCTTCAGTTGCCGCTTGAACCACGTCATCTGCCGCTTGGCGAACTGCCGGGTCCGGGTCTTCACGAGTTCAATCGTTGCTTCCAGCCCGCGTTCGCCTCGCAGGTGTTCGACGACCTGCCGGTAGCCGATGGCCTGCATGGCGGTGGGGTTGCGGTCGAGTCCCCGTTCGAGCAAAGCGCGGGTTTCGGCGACCAGGCCGCGGGAAAACATGTCATCCACGCGGGTGTCGATGCGCGCCTGGAGGTCCGCTGGATCGCGCAGCAAGCCGAAGAGCGTTCCGAGTTTTGGGTTTCCGGTTTCGAGTTCAGAAGCGCGTGGGGACCACGGCGCACGTTGTTGGGAGAAGGGTTTGCCGGTCAGGCGGATGACCTCCACGGCGCGAATGACGCGGCGCGGATTCTGGCGGTCGATGCGGGCATGGGTCGCAGGATCGCGGGCGGCAAGTTCGCGCAGGAGTTCGTCAAGCGGCAGGGTTTCGAGTTCGCGGCGCAGCGCGGGATCGGCGGGCGGGGCTTCGCCAAGGCCGTCCAGGAAGGCTTTGACGTAAAAGCCGGTGCCGCCGCAATACACCGGCACGAGGCCACGGGCGCGGATATCCTCCTCGGCAGCCTTCGCAAGCGTGACGAACCGCGCGGCGTCGAACGGATCAGTGAGTTCCGCGACATCAATGAGGTGATGCGGCACGCGGGCGCGTTCGGCATCGGAGGGCTTGGCGGTGCCGATGTCGAGGCCACGATAGACCTGCATGGAATCGACGGAGATGATTTCGCCGCCCAGTTTCTCGGCGATGGCCAGCGCCACGGCGGATTTGCCGGAGGCGGTGGGACCAACGAGGAAGATCGGGCGCGGGCCGGACATCACGAATCACGACGCGGCCCGCTGCCGCCGGAGGACCACCGCCAGCACCACGCCGGTGGCGAAGATGCCCGCGCTGATGAGTTGCGCCGGGGTGAACAGCCCGGCATGGACATGTGCCGCAGTGTAGTCGCCACGGAACATCTCGACAAAGGTCCGGCTGAAGGCGTAGCCGATGAGGTAGAACGCGAAAACCTGGCCGTCAAATTTCCTGCGCCGGTAAAGCCAGGCCAGGCCGGCATACAGCCCGAGGTTGAGCAGCGAATCGTAGACTTGCGAGGGATGCACCGGCACACCGGCGACTTCATGACCCTGTGGATATTTAATCGCCCATGGTAAATCGCAGGCGCGGCCGTAGCAGCATCCGGTCATGACGCAGCCCAGGCGCCCGAACACGTATCCCAGCGCGATGCTCGGGGCGAGGACGTCGGCGAGTTTCCACAGCGCGATCTTCCTGAGCCGGCAATACAGCACCCCGGCCAGCACGGCGCCGATGAACCCGCCGTAAAAGACCAACCCGCCCTTTTGCACCATGAAGATCTCCGTCCACGGGTGTCCGGCAAAACTCTCCTGCCAATAAGTGGCCACATGCAGGAAGCGGCCGCCGACCAACCCGCCGATGATGAGCCATGGCCCGGCGTCGCCAACCTGTTCCGGCCGCAAGCCGGCCAGCAGTCCACGGCGGCCCGCGGTCCACAGCCCGATGATAAAGCCGGCGGCGATAAGCACGCCATACCAGTGGACGGGCCAGGAACCGAGTTTGAACGCGATGGGCTGCATTGCCGGCGCGAACCGTAGGAGTGAAGCAGGCAGAATGACAGGGAGAATTCAATCCATTCATCCTTCACCGTCGAGCCTGGAGGTTGCCGCGGCAGGCCATTCCAGAAAAATTACTTGTTGCGTCCATCTGGCGGTTTCCCTAAGTAAATCTCCGAACTGCACCAAAACGGTGCAACGGGCGGGCAAAGTGCCGGCCTGACAAACGCATGAAAGCGCGGAGGAACAAATGACGAAAACAAACAAATGGACATTGGGTCTGGCCGCCATCGGGTTGGTCAGCATCCCGGCTGTGGTTTCAGCCGCGGACAAGCCGAATCAACTGCTGACCGGCCTGTCTTCGACGACCATCAGCGGTTACGTGGACACGTCGGCGCAATGGAACGTGGGTTCTGGCAACGCCAACAATCCTGCTTATTCCTTTAATGCTGGAAAAGCGGACGGGTTCAATCTGAACGCGGTGAACGTGGTGATTGCCAAACCGCTCGACGAAGGCACCTGGGCGGCTGGTTACACGGTGGATCTCGTGTACGGCGCAAATGCAATCGGCTTCAACAACACGGTCGGAGCCGGTAACAGCGACCTGAGCATCAAGCAGGCGTATGTCGCGCTGCGCGCCCCGGTTGGCAACGGCATCGACATCAAGATCGGCACCTTCGACACCATCATCGGTTACGAAGTCTTCAATGCCGGGAGCAATCCAAACTACACGCGTTCCTGGGGTTACACCTTCGAGCCGACCCAGCACACGGGCCTGCTTGCCTCGTACCAGGTCAACAAGGTCGTCGGCCTCTCGGCTGGTGTGGCGAACACTTGGTCGGCCGGCGTCAACGCACGCCCGGTCAACTCGAACGGCAACCAGGTTGAGTCACAAAAGACCTACATGGGTGCAGTCACCTTGACGGCCCCGGACAGCTTCGGACCGCTCGCCGGTTCGGCGCTCTACCTCGGCATTATTGACGGCTTCAACACTGGCGCCGGCAACGACATCACCAGCTATTACGCAGGCACGACGCTGAACACGCCGAGCAGCAAGGTGAAGGTTGGCGCGGCCATCGACTACGCCGAAGTGGACAGCAACGGCGCTGGCCGTGATGGCAGCATGATGGCGATCGCCCTCTACAGCTCGATTGCCGCCACCGAGAAGTTGAGCCTCCACCTCCGTGGCGAGTGGGCCAAGATCAACTCGAAGTACGCTTCGGGCGGCATCTGGGGCACGCAAGGCATGCCCGAGGAAGTCCTGAGCGTCACCGGCACCATTCAGTATGACCTTTGGGCCAATGTTCTCAGCCGCCTCGAAGTGCGCTGGGATCACGCTGCCGAAGGCCATCCGTTTGGTGGCCAGTCTGCTGCGACCGCCGACGAGCGCAATGCCGTCATGGTCGCCGGCAACATCATCTACAAGTTCTAATCGGATCTTGTCCACGAACCCCTCCCGGGTAACCGGGAGGGGTTTTTTGTTGTTTTCGCTCAGGTTCCTCCAGACCCGAAGTTGAAACGCGAATGAACGCAGACCGCGGACGCCCCACAATTCGCGTCCATTCCTCTCCAGTGGCGGTTCGGCATTTGGCTTGAAGCGGTGGAACGGAAGACAACGGAACCTTGACCAGTCCACGCTGCGCCTTTAACAACCCGTCACGCCACCGCATTTCATGGCGCGCGTGCGAAAGAAATACGGAAACAACATACACTAGAATGAACAACCACTCGCGAAACACCTCGCTTGCCTTCTCGATTCTAACGGCTCTGAGCTTCCTCGGCCATGAAGCCTGCGGGCAGGGTTTTCAGATTTCCGCTCATGGCGGCGGCGCGTTTGCCGAGGATGTGAAGGTCGAGAGGTTCCTGGTTCCGGTCGGGCGCAACGCCAAACTGGAACCCGGTGGCCGCATTGGCGTCACGGCCGGGTACAACTTCACGAAGATGTTCGGCGTCGAGGTTGAAACCGGCCTCATTGCCAACGAGTTCAAGGACATGGACGCCAGCCTCGCTCATGTGCCGATGCTGGCGAACTTCGTGGTCCGGTACGAGGCCGCCGGCTCGAAATGGACGCCTTACGCCGGGGCGGGCGCAGGCGGTGATGTGAGCATTCTCGCAATCGACAACCAGCGCGCTCCGAATGGCGCGCGGGTGGACGGAACGGGCGGCGATGTTGTCTTTGCGTGGCAGGCCTTTGCCGGCGTGCGATACAAATACAACGAGAAATGCTCCGTGGGTGCGGCATACAGGTTTTACTCGGCAGAAGCCGCCGAGTGGAAGGTCGAGAACTCTCCGGGCACCATCCAAACCGGCCGGGCGCTGGTCCATTCCGTTAATGTCGATTTCACGGTGAGTTTTTGAACTGGCGGTCCGCCTTTTACCCAACTCCCTGTTCGTTCACGGGCGTTCGAGCAGCCTTGCCCAACGCGTCGCAGACGAGGAAGCAGGTCTCGGCGTTGCCAAACTCGTAGTGGCCATGCGGCGGGTTCGGAAAATCCTCCAGCTTGCGGACAAAATCGCGCGCTGGCTAAAAGGCCACCGTGCCCGCGAAGGCGGACGCGAAGAAAATCGGCGACACGCAGTTCGATGTGGAGTTCACGCTCCCTGATTATTTCCCAACGGCGACCTTTTATTCTACGCCGATACGCCTGACCGCCTGACGCCCCTCAACGCGCAATCGCCTGCACATGGTGGCTCGCAAGCTGGTGCTCGAACAGGTGGAGCCAAATGAGGCTTTCGCCAAACCCAACGTCATTCAGCCAAACCAGATCATTCGCGGCGTGATTGATACGGCGCTCGATGTGGATGTCGTGCGTGTGTCCGCAAAGGCCATCTCTATCGCGCTCATTGAGCGCGAACTACGGTTCGCTGCTCGACCCGTTCGTGAGCCTCTACGATGTCAAGGGACACAAGCTGGCTTCCAGTGACGATTCCAAAGGCGCTGCCGAATCCAGCCTGTCGTTCACCGCTCCGACTGAAGGGGATTTCCTGATCAGCTTCACCGACTCCCACGACCACGGCGGCGCGCTGTTCGGTTACTTGCTCAACATCCGCTGCGAGTAGCGCATTCCACTCCGCCAAAGCCTGTGCTCATTGCTCCAGCAACGCCCGGTAGAATCGCCATGGCTGCCCTGGATTCGAATCCGTCCACACAAACGGCGTCACAGCGGGATTGGTGGTCAACAGGCTGGTCCAGTTCACAAAATCCATCGAAGCCTGGATGGTAAACACCCGGCCTGCCTCGCCCGCCACGGACAATCGGACACCTGAACCAGTGTTCGTCGCTACAGCCAACACCGGCGGGGCGAAGGTGTCCGGCCCGCGCACGGCGCGCACCCAGTTGCTGCCCACCTTCGCGCTCTGGCTCGTGATGCCGGTGATGAATTCGGCGAACCACGCGTTGGTCGTGCGGTTGTTCTGCGTCGTGGACGACCAGTAGCGCGCGGATTTCGCACCGGGGAAATAGTTCGTGTCGATGGAGGGGCTGGTGAGCGTTTCGTCGTTGAGGGATTCGAGCTCTTTGATGTTCGGCAGGCGCCAATTGGTGAGGCCAGCGAGTGTCAGGCTCTCGGCGTAGAGGAGCGCGTTCGTCCAGTTCATCGCGGCGGGGGCTTCGCTTTGCTGCCACGTCAGTCCGGTATCGAGGTCGGTGATGGTGCCGTTACTGTTGTTAAGGAACCGGTGGATAGGTGAATTGGTCGGCGCACCCGGGCCGCGCACGAGTCGCGCGTGATACCGCAATGAACCTCCCGCGCTGATCGTTTCTGTTTGTGGCTTCGGGCCAACGCCGCCACCGGTATTGGCGCACCACACGCGCGAAGGGTCAGTCACCAGCCGATCGCGCGACCACCAGTAGTCCGCATTGAAACCGCCGCCCGAGAGGAAGTGGTTGGTGTCCAGCGCCGGATTCTCGCGGTGATAAACCATGATGCTCGCCAGTTCGTGAATAGTCGGCAGGCGCCATGTTCCGGCGGGGACGTTTCCGAGCGTGTTGGTCGCGGCGTAATTTAGAGCGTTTGTCCACGTCATCTCACCGCCATCCACGCGCTGCCAGGTCAGGCCAGTCTGCGCGTCCGTGGTGGTCCCGTCGCCATTGTTGATAAACACAGGAGTGTTGATGGTGTAGTCCGCATCCACTCCCGTGACCGGGATCGAGTAACGATTGGTCTGCGCTGTGTCCGGTAGGCGGTTCATGGTCCAGCGCGGAGCGGGCGCAATGTTGTAGCTGTGGCTGATCATGCGGTTGGTGCGGCCGGCGCCTTCGTTGGCCGGAAGAAAAACGCGGACATAATCCACGCGTGCATTGGTCGGCGACACCGTCACGCGGAGGTGGCCGGAGCTGGCGATGACCACGCTGCCCGCATTCGTGTAGCCGTAGCCGGCGGCGGTGTTCGTGCCAAAGATGGTTTGGCTCGGCTGCGGGACCTCTTGATAGATGAGGTCGGGAATGCCGTCCTGATTCGCATCCAAAGATTCCTTCACGAACAGGTGGTCATGGCCGTGGAAGAACGCCTGGACACCATTGGCGAGCAGCAAATCCTGAATCGGCGCAGGCCATCCGGGTCTTAGCGTGGTGAAGCCATAAGTGCCGTTGGTGTTGAACCCGCCCCATTCGAACCACGAAGCAAACGAGGATCCGCCGCGAGCCTCACCGCCGCCGAGACCGCCGATGAGATGATGGGCGAAGACGAATTTGAACCGCGCCGTGCTGCGCTCCAGCGTGCGCTTGAGCCAGAAGTATTGTTCGGCGCCGAGCGTCCAGCTCCAGCCGTTCTGTTGGGGCTTCGGACTCGTGTACCAAAACGGATCGATCCCGACGAACAACGCATCGCCCCACTCGAAGGCATAATAGCCGTCGCGCGGACCGAGCGTGTACGGGTCGCTGTTCGTCGCGCCGGAATAGAAGCCGCCGGGCACAGGTACGGGAAAGAAGTGTTGCCGCGCCTGCGCGCTCCAGACGCCCGGATTGTTCGCGCCGTTCAGCAGCCAACCCAGTTCCGCCTCATGGTTGCCGTTGACCAGAAACGTCGGCACCGAGTGTCCGATGATGCTGAAGAAGCCCGCGCGCACTTCCTGGTGCAAATCATAGATGCCCGGCTTAGTCAGGTAGTAGGCGTTCGTCGCACCGACTTTCTCTTCGAAGAACGTGTCCCCGAGGTCGAAGAGGAAATCGGGCGCGTCGGCCACCATGTTGGTGA
>CAYQWK010000011.1:29574-33874 GCA_964420805.1 uncultured Bifidobacteriaceae bacterium
GGTGAGTGCGAGCTTCCAGACCGCCGGGACGTTGTCGCGGTTATGCGGGTCGGCTTCGATCGCAAAGGTGAACGTGCTGCCGCGGGCCCGTTGCGTGTGGAACGTCCGCTCCGGCCCTGTCTCGAACGGCGCACCGCCCGTGGTCGAATACCGCGCCCGATAGTAATAGCGCCGGTTCGGCTCGAGTTGATGCATCGTTGCCACGACAGGTGCACCGGCAGTGACACCAAACAGCGGCGTCGCGTTTGTGTAAACGCCGGGTTGCCCGCCGTACTCGAAATACATCTGCAGCGCATTGCTCGAAAGCACGCTCGCCGCGATCGAAGTGTCGGTGGGACGGCCCAGGATCACGTCGAACGAGACGGCGCTGTTGGTGTTAGTGGAAATGCTGTTGGTGGTGACCGTGAGTACGGCAGGCAGGCTCACAACTGTAGCGGGCCAGCCCACGGCGTTGTCAGTCACCACCACGTCGTAGGTCGCGGCATCCGTGACCGACACGTTCGGCAGATCCAACTGTGTGAGATAGACGCTCGTATCGACCGTAACGCGATTGGTGGCGCCGGGAATGTTCACGCCGTTCTTCCGCCACTGACAGGTCAACTGTCGCGGATAAACAGTCGTCATCGCCCAGAGAGTCGCGTTGCTTCCGGCGGCGACGGTCTGGTTCTGCGGATGTGTTCCGATGTAGGGCGAATATGCCTCACCCTTGATCGAGTCGTGGTTGGTGCTCAGCGTCGCCACCACTCCCGCGAATTCTGGAACGGCGAGTAGATCATTCGTCTCGAACGGATCTGCGATAATGTCGAACAAGCCGAGATTGGTGGACCCTCCACCGCCGCCACCGCCGCCCTGCAACCGGTCGCGGATCAATTTGAACATGGTCAGATTCGTGCCATTGCTGAAGACGTCGAAGATCCCGCTGCCCGCGTTGCTGCCAGAAACCAGCGTTGAGCCGCGATAATTGGCGGGATTAAACGACCCGTTCGTCGCAGCCAAAAGCAGCGGCCACATGTTCACGCCATCGAACGGTTTGGTGTTCAATGGCGTCACTCCGGCCGCCGCGCAGAGCGTCGGGAAGAAGTCGCCCACCCACACGAATTGCTGGCAGTTCGTCACGCCTGATGGCAGCACGCCCGGCCAGCGGATCGCCGCCGGCGTGTGAATGCCGCCGTCGAACAGATCGCCCTTGTCACCGCGCAACGGAAGATTCGAGCCGCCGCTCGCCGCCTGACCACCGTTGTCGCCGAAGAACGCCACGAGCGTGTTCGTGCGAATGCCCTCCGTGTCGATGGCATCGAGCATGCGGCCAATGGCAACGTCCATTTGATCGATGGCCGCCAGCGTCGTCCGCCGATTCACGTTGGGTATGCTCAAATACTTGTTCAAGTAGGCCGCCGGTGCGCTCACCGGTCCATGCACGGCGTTGAATGCGAGGTAGATGACAACAGGCCTGGACGGATCGCGTTGTTGCAACAACTGAATCGCCTTGTCCGCGAGCAAATCAGTGGACCAGCCCGTGTCGAAGTTGGTCTGGCCGTTCAGCCACCAGTCGTAAGTCCCGAACTCCTGGCTGACGTGATTTGAGTATCCGATTGCGCCGGTGTATTCGCCGTAGTGAACGTCCCAGCCGCGGTTCTGCGGCTGATACTCCACATTCTCGCGGATGACCGGTGTCACGACACCGTTGATAGCTGTGTTGGTCTCGGTGTTGTAGAGACCGCCCAAGTGCCACTTCCCGCACATGAAAGTCTGGTAGCCCGCCGCCTTGAACGTTTGCGGCAGCGTGTGCTCTCCGAGATCCAGGCCGCGCGCATTGTTGACCTGCGTGCGAATCGGGTTGCGCCCGGTGAGCAGCGCCGAGCGACTGACACTGCACACTGGCGTGGCGTAGAAGCGCTCCAACCGGATTCCTTCGTTGCCGAGCCGGTCCATGTTCGGCGTCGGTGCGGGACAACCGTGCGCACTGATGTCGGCGAACCCGTGGTCGTCCGTGACGATAACAACGATGTTCGGCCTCGCGGGGCGGACGAACACTGTGAAACTGTTCGTCGCGCTCAGCGGCGGCGTGCCGGTATCCGTGACGACGACGCGGAAAAAGTTCGAAGTGCCCGCGTTGTTTGTTGTTGTGATCCATGTCACGACACCGTTGCCCGCGTTGATGGTCGCCCCAAGCGGAGCCGCGAGCAGGCTGTAGGCAAGTGGCTGGGCCGGCAGGTCGGCGTCAGTCGCGGTGTTCGTAACGGTGAGCGTCACGCCACCGGTTATGACGTGACGGTTCGTCGCGGCGTTGAACGCTGGCGCGAGATTGGTCGCTGTAGCGGGCGAAATCGTCCAACCAAGCGCGACGGCAGAGAGCAACGTGGCAAAGCACAATCTCATAATTCTATGGAAGCAGAGTCACGCGGTAGAACCCATGCGGTTGGTTCAAACGCGCGGCATTGGTGTCTGTGAAAATCGTCAGCGAACCGATGCTCCGATTTGTGGCTATGCTGGTCCAATTGGTCAAATTGAGGTCGGGCTTGTAGTGTATCGCGTAATTCCGAGCCGACATGCCAGCCCAGGTAAATCGCACACCCGCACAGAATCCCCGGTCCGACACCAGGCGCAACGTTTGATCAGCCGGCCATTCAATCACGCCTTGCGGCATCAGATCCCGCCCCATTAGTCCGGCGTAGTTGGTCGGGTAACGCGTCACGCGGAATACGGCGTTCATCAGTTGGTCTGGCCGGGCTGCGTCGATCGGAACGGCGTCTCCTTGCGTCAGGATCGTGCTGGTCACGGGGCACAGATAGTTCCAGACGGTCTGTCCAGCACTCGTGACTTCAAAGAGGTTGCCCTTGATGCCTTCGCAGATGAGCGTGTTGCCGTTCGGCAGACGCTGCGCGCCGGAGATTTCCGCCGAGTAGAAGTTCGTGGGCGGCGTCGCAGTGTAGGTCCAGACGGGTGACGTCGGACCGAAGGCTGCGCCGGTGGCGAGCGTGTAATTTCCGACTAGGTCCACGGGCGGCACGATTTCGTTGACCGTGGAGTAACCGCGGCCGATGCCGTTGTTGAAGATGAGGATGTTGCCTGCGCCCGGGCAGTTCGTCTCGATCCAGTGGGTGTGATGTTGCTGGTAAAGCTGTTGATTGCCGGCCGTGCCGCGGTCGTATTGGCGCGGGTTGCCCCAGCGGTAAAGGATGTCGCCGCCTTTGTTGTAGCGCCCGCCGTTGGTGCTGGCGGCCTGCGCGGTGGTGATTTGATGATCGACGATGAACACCTCGCTGTTGCCGCGGATGCTGAGCATGACCTGATCAAGCTGCGCGTTGTGGTCAATGCCGTTCACGTGATTCCAAAACTGCGGAATCTTGATGCCCGGACCGTTAACATCGATCCGCTCAGGATGATCCGCCACCACGCCGTAGTTGTTCTTGGTCGGATCGTAGTCCTGGATCATGTGATCCCAGAGATGCCATTCCCAAACGACCGTGCCGCCGTAGGGCCGCGTGGGCGTCACTTCGACGAGGCAATCTGGCAACATATAGCCCTGCGTGAAAATGCTCGCGTCGAGCAGGTTCGTGTTGAACCCAGCGGCGATGACCTCCGCCAACGTCTTCTTCTCGGCCACGAGCATGAGGACGTTGCCGTTCGGCAGCACTTTGAAGTCGTGGTGATGGATGTAGGTCGGGCTGTAATAATCAATCGCCCACACGAGATTGCCGTCCCAATCGTATTCCTCGATCCGCCCGCCTTCGCCACCGCCAGTGGACGGGCCGCCTTGCTTGACCATGCCGGCGCGGAACATGTGGCCATTGGTCATCAGGTAAGCGCTGCGACCCGGCTCATAGGTGCTGGTCCACATGTGAACCACCTCGCCAGCGTTGTTAATGAGGTAGGTGTTCGTGTGATGCATCGGCGACATCAACGTGTAACCGGGGAAGGCATTGCTCGTATTGAGGAACAAACCGACGGTCTGCACCGTGTTGGTGTTGGTGCTGCTGCCGCTTTGCACGGTGTAGGCGTAAACACTCACTGGCGCACCAGCCGGTGACGTTGTGCTCAATCCGCCGCTGTCGGTGGCGGTGAGGTAGTAATTGACCGTCGTGCCGAGCGGAAACGCCGGGATGAACGCGCCGTGAACATGGTCGCCCGCCGCTCCGTCGAGATGCAGGCCGTCGTCGAGCATCGCGACGTTGGTGGAACTGCCGCCGCCGGTGACGACTTTCACGGAGATCTGGTCGAGATCCATCCGGCTATTCGCGCTGCCGCCGAGGACCTGGAAGCGCAGGTTCAAAGTGCTGACCAATTCAGAAGCCTGAAG
>CAYQWK010000012.1:0-33476 GCA_964420805.1 uncultured Bifidobacteriaceae bacterium
GCGGAACGGTCACGCTTCGCGCCTTCGTGCAAGAAGAAGACGCCAACTCGGCAACGCTCCGCTTTGAAGTTGAGGATACCGGAATCGGCATTAGCGACGAGGCCATGCGGCGGCTGTTCAGCCCCTTTGAGCAGGTAGACAACCGCATGACTCGTCAGCACGGCGGAACGGGGCTGGGACTGGTCATCACCCGCCGCCTGTCTGAACTCATGGGCGGCGCCGCTGGAGGAACCAGCCTGGCCGGAAGCGGCAGCACCTTCTTTGTTTCCTTGCCTGCGGTTGTGCCGTCCCCGCATAGAAAAGAAACATGACGCGCGACTTGATCATCCTCATTGCCGACGACGACACGGGGCACGCCCGCTTGATTGAGAAGAATCTCCGCCGCGCCGGGTTGCAAAACGAGATTCTACGGTTTGAGGATGGCCAACACACCCTCGACTTTCTCTTTCGACGTGGCGACGGACCGCGCCGGAGGTTAGATTGTCCCTATTTGCTCCTGCTCGACATTCGCATGCCCAAGGTCGATGGCGTCGAGGTGCTCCGCCAGATCAAGCAGGATGCCGACCTTCGCAAACTCCCCGTCAGCATGCTTACCACCACTGACGATCCGCGCGAAGTGGACCGCTGCCATGCTCTCGGTTGCAGCAACTACCTCGTCAAACCCGTGGATTACGAGCAGTTCTCCGAGGCCATGATGCGCTTGGGCTTCTTCATCTCCCTTGTTCAGGTTCCTGAAATCAACGGACGGCCCTGATCATGTCCGAAACACGCGCCCAGACCGTCCTCATTGTCGATGACGACCAGGGCCTGACGCGCCTTATCGAAAGGTGTTTACGCCGGGAAGGCTGCTCCACTGCTGCCGCCGGTTCAGCCGCTGCCGCCGAGTCTTGGCTTGCCTCCCGTTCCGCCGAGCTCATGTTGCTCGACCTGAAGCTTGGCGACGTGGACGCAGCCGTTTTCATCGAACGGCTCGCTGCGGCTGGCCGCCTTCTCCCTTTCATCATCATAACCGGCCAGGGCGACGAACGCGTGGCGGTCGAAATGATGAAGCGCGGCGCTCTCGACTACCTGGTCAAGGATGCGAATTTTATCGAGTTTCTTCCCTCCCGAGTGCTTCGCTCGCTTGACCGCCTTGAAAGTGAACGCCGCCTTGTCGCTGGGGAGATTGAGCGCGCGAAGCTCGAACAGCAGATTATCGAAATCAGCGAGCGTGAACGCCGCCGTATTGGCCAGGATCTCCATGACGGTCTTGGCCAGCATCTGGCTGGTCTCGAGCTAATGGTTGATTCTCTCGAACAAAGGCTTGCCTCCCAGGACCGCCCCGAGGCCGAACGCGCCGCCGCCATTGCCCGGCATGTGCGCGAAGCCATCCGGCAGTCCCGCGCCCTGGCCCGTGGTCTCTCTCCCGTCGAACTTGATGCAAACGGCCTCATGTCCGCGCTTCGGGAACTCGCTGCCAATGTTTCTGCCCTCTTCCGCGTGCGTTGCCGGTTCCATTGCCCCGTTCCTGTTCCGGTGGCTGATAACATCGCGGCCACGCACCTATTTCGAATCGTTCAGGAGGCCGTCAGCAACGCGGTAAAACACGGCCGGGCCGGTGAAATTGACATCATCCTATCCGCCGCGGCGTCCGGCCTCCGTCTTGAAATCGCGGACAACGGCACAGGCTTTCCTTCCGAAATCGTTGGCGGCCAGGGCATGGGATTGCGCATTATGCGCTATCGAGTCGCCACCCTCGGCGGTGCTGTCAGCGTTGGTCCCGGCCCGGAAGGAGGCGTCCGGGTCATTTGCGTCGCACCCTTGTCGCCATGAAAAAAACCTCCGCACCCGCCCGGCCTGGGCCACCCGCCCGCCGTGTTTTCATCGTCGACGATCATCCCATGATGCGCGATGGCCTCCGCCAACTCATCGGCAACGAATCCGATCTGGAAGTTTGTGGCGAGGCGGACGACGGTCCTGAGGCCCTTCAGCAAATCCGCGCTCTCATGCCTGATCTGGCCATCGTGGACATCACCCTCCGCACCGGCAGCGGCCTCGAACTCATCAAGGCCCTTGCCGACGCTGGCGTCACGTGCCCTGTCCTCGTGCTGTCCATGCATGACGAATCCCTCTACGCCGAACGCGTCCTGCGTGCCGGCGGCCGCGGCTATATCATGAAGCAGGAGGGCGGTCGCAAGATCATGGAGGCCGTTCGCCGCGTTCTCGAAGGCCGCGCCTACGTCAGCGAGAAGCTGGCCGCCGCCATCATTGACATCTTCTCCGGCCATCGCCCGGAAACTGCAAACACCGTCGAGAAGCTGTCTGACCGCGAGTTCGAGATTCTCCAGCACATCGGTCACGGTCTCACCACCAAGGAAATCGCCCAACGCATACGCATCAGCGTCAAGACCGTCGAAGTACACCGCGTGAACATGAAGCAGAAGCTCGGTCTCCGCACGGCGACCGAGTTGATTCGCTTCGCAGTGCGCTGGGTTGAATCCCATCCAACGGTCTGAACTAGGATCTTGATTCCTTGCCCGGTATGGCGGGAGGAATTCTTGGCCTGTTCCCGTTCCTGCCGGACCGCGTGGGTTTCGCTGGTGTGTAACTTTCGGCTCGATTTGCTTCAGTAAGGAACAGACGGTGGATTTCATTCCATCAGGAACAAACCAAAGTGAAAGGTGTGACCATGCAAAGAGCAGTGATCGGATTCTTGGTGCTGACAGTGGCGGTGCTTGGCGCGGTTTGCGTCTGGCAGGCCCGGCCGATTCGCGAGACGCGGGACCGCGCACAGGCCGCTGAGACGGCCCGCGCGGCGGATTCCGAGGCGCGGCAGGCACAGGCCGCGCGCGTGAGCGAATTGGAGCGCGTGAACGAGCAACTCGACCGGCAGGTGCAGAAATTCACGGCCGTGACCACGATGTTGCGAACCAACGAGGCGCAGCAATCGAGCCACCTCGTGGCCATGGAGAAGAAGATGCAGGCGCTGTCTGCCGGGCAGGGAGGCGGCAAGTCCGTCGAAGGCAAGGGCGGTATGTTTGGCAAGGACATGGGCAAGATGCTCGGCTCGATGATGAAGGATCCAGCGATGCGCGAGATGATGCGCGAACAGCAGAAGGCCATGATCAAGATGATGTACGGCGGCTTGTTCAAGGAGTTGAAGATGTCGCCGGAGGAGGAGGTCCGGCTTAAGGAACTGCTCACTGATTCGCAAATGGCAAACATAGAGGCCGCCCAAGGCCTGTTTGGTGACGGCAAGGAAAGCGCTGAAGACTCTTCCAAGCGCATCGCCGAGGCGAAGAAGCAGACCGACGCCAAGGTGAAGGAGTTGCTGGGCGACGAGCGCTACGCGCAGTACGAGGATTATCAGAAGAACGTTGGCGAGCGGATGCAACTCGACCAGTTGAAGATGAAATTCGCGGGCGAGAACCTGCCGCTTGCGGATCAGCAGACGGCGCAGTTGCTGCAAATCATGAAGGAGGAAAAGACCGCCACGCCGCCGGTCATCCCGACGGACAACACGCAGATGCCGAGCAAGGAGTTGTTCACGGCCGAGAACATTGACAAGCAAATCCAATGGATGGACGACTACAACAAGCGTGTGCAGTCCCGGGCCGAGTCTGTTCTCTCCCCTGATCAACTCAAGTTGTACCGGGACTGGCAGGAGCAGCAGGCGGCCATGCAGAAGATGGGCATGAACATGGCCCGGCAGATGTTCGGCAAGGACGGCGATGCGATTGAACCCGCCGTGATCGTCGCGCCCGTGGTCAAATGAGCTGGATCGGCTTCGAGTCTCTCATCGTGACGCGCGCATTGGTCCGCTTGGTGTTTTTCCTCGCGGCCGCAATGTCTGCGTACGAGGTCGTTGCGCAGTCTGTCGAATGGAAGACCAATTACTACGCGGTGGCGGGGGCTGACATGCGCGAGCTGCGAACGAACATCAACCGCGCGCGGCCGGGCAAGGGCGAATTCGACGCGGAGACCGTGTGGAATGTCAACTGGCGATACGCGATCGAGCGGACCGACGGAGGCTGCCGTTGCAAGACCGTGACCACCAGCGTGTCGATCACGATCACCCTGCCGCGCTGGGTCAATTACACGAACGCCAGCCCAGAGATGAAGGCGCGTTGGGCGGACTTTATCATTCCCCTGCTCGAACACGAAGCGGGACATGGCAAATTCGGCCTTGGCGCGGCCAACGAATTGCGCAAGCAACTTGGCGAATTGCGCGTGGATGGCGGTTGCGAGGGATTCCGCCGAAAGGCCGATGAGACAGCGGAGCGAGTCATTGATGACTTCAAGCGCCGCGAGCGCGAATACGACGTGCGGACGGATCACGGGCGGCGGAAATAGCACTGCCGGTTTTCCGGGCTTGACCGGGTCTTATCTGGCGGGCGTCTTGGGCGAATGAAAGCGATTCGTGTGCATCAGTTCGGCGGCCCGGAGGTTTTGCAAATCGAGGAGGTGGAGGTTCCTCAGCCCGGCCCGGGCCAAGTGCTGGTCCGCGTCGAGGCCATTGGGGTGAATCCGGTGGAGACTTACTGGCGTTCCGGCGCAAATCCGAAAGTAGCGCCGCCCTACACACCGGGCACCGATGCTGCCGGCACGGTCGAGAAACTCGGGCCAGGCACGACGGTTCTTCAACGCGGCCAGCGGATTTACACCTCCGGGACCCTCAGTGGCGCCTACGCGCAGTTCGCGCTGTGTGCGGCGGAGCAGGTTCATCCGCTGCCGGAGAATCTCGCCTTCCAGCAGGGAGCCGGTGTGAACATTCCCTACGCCACTGCGTATCGCGCGCTGTTCCAGCGCGGTGGCGCGCGGCCCGGCGAAACCGTTCTCGTTCACGGAGCCAGCGGCGCTGTTGGCATCGCAACGACGCAAATGGCCCGGGCCGCCGGGTTGACCGTCATCGGCACGGCGGGCAGCGAGCGTGGAATCGATCTCGTGCGCGAACAGGGCGCGGCCCATGTCCTTGATCACACCCGCGGCGGTTATCTCGATGAACTCGCTGCAATCACTGGCGGCCGCGGCGTCGATCTCATCATCGAGATGCTCGCCAACGTGAACCTCGGCCGAGATCTCGGCGTGCTGGCCGCGCGCGGGCGCGTGGTGGTGGTGGGCAGCCGCGGCAAGGTCGAGATCATGCCGCGCGACGCAATGAGCCGCGAGGCGGACATCCGGGGCGTAATGTTGTTTGCGGCTGGTGGCGACGAACTCCGGGAGATTCACCGTGCGCTGTTCTCGGGATTGGAGAACGGTATCTTGCGCCCCATCATCGGAAAGGAGTTGCTGCTTTCCGAAGCCGCGCAGGCGCACATGGCGGTGATGGCGCCAGGCGCGTACGGGAAGATTGTACTGGTTCCTTAACCGCCGGCCACGATTCGCACGATCTCGAGCCGGTCGCGGTCCTGGAGTTCGCGCCCGGCGAATTCCGAAGGTGCCACGGCCTGGCCGTTGTGTTCCACCACGACGCTGCGCGGCGGCAGTCCTTGGGCGATGAGGAACTGCTCAATGCTGCATGGCAGTTCCGCCGGGCGGCCTTCTCCATTCGCAATGATCGTGCCGTTCATCGTTCAAGTCAGGGTCAGGAAGCTGACCTCGGGCGGGCAGTTGATGCGCATGCCAAACACGTTGCCGATGCCCTTGGTGACGTGCAGCCAGCGTTGTTCCCACCGGTGCAACCCGGCCACGTAACGCTGGTCCTGCACGGGCGCAAACGGTGTGCCGATCATCGGCACGCGCAATTGGACGCCGTGGGTGTGGCCACAAAGGACAAGCTCCCATGGATGCCGCAAGAGAGCGGTCTTGGTGTCGGGATTATGCGATAGAGCGATGGTCGTGCCCGCGGAGGACAACCCGGCAAAGGCGGTTGCGGAATCGAAATTCCCCGCCCACGGATCTCCCACGCCGACGAGATTGAGATCCCATTCTCCGGTGCGAAGGCGGGCGGAACGATTCTCCAGCAGGGTCAAGTTCGCATCCCGCAACAGCGTGGTCGCCCATTCAACGTCGGGATGGCCGCCGCGCCCCCCCGCCCAGCGACCACCGTCGTGATTGCCAAGAACGGCAAACGTTGGCGCTGCATCCGATAGGCGTCGCAGGACGCGTGCGTAGCCCGCAGCATCGGCGAACCGGTCGGTGATGAAATCGCCGGTGACGCAGATCACCTCGGGCTTGAAGTCCAGCGCCCGATGGATGGCGCCGTGGATGTAATTGATCGAGACGACTCGGGAGGCGTGGAGGTCTGAAATGTGGAGCAGCCGCAAGGGCCGGCGCGCCCCGCCGGAAAGCGGTACGGTCACGCGGCTGATCTGCAACATTTCCGCCTCGAGGAAATGCGCGTAGCCGAACGTGCCAGCGGCGAGAAAAGAAACGCCGCCGAAAAAACGGCGGCGTGAGATCTTCGATCCGGGGAGTTTCATCGGATCGCGGTGAGTCGGTTCCGGCGCTACTTCATGAGCAGCATCTGCCGGGCGCGCTTGATGGCCGAGTTGAGCCGGCGCTGGTAATGCGCCGGGAGGCCGGTGTATTTGCGCGGCAGGATGCGGCCCTGATCGGTGACGAACTGGCGGAGCAGGTTCGTGTTTTTGAAATCGAGGGCGTCGAGGGTGAAATCGATCTTCGGCTTCGGGCGCGGCGTGCGGCGTTCCGAGGTGGAGCGTCCACCTTCGCGCTTCTTGTCCGTATGGGTCTTGCGTGGCATAAGGCTTATTTCACTTCGCGATGCACCGTGTGGCGGCGCAGGGCGGGGTTGTATTTCTTGATTTCAAGCTTCTCGGTCTGAAGCTTCTTATTTCGCGTGGTGGTGTAGCGCGAGGGGGACTTGCCCTCCTTGCGCGCCTCCGTGCATTCGATTGTGATGATTTCTCGCGGCATACAAATTTGTCCTGGCTATTCTTTTTCTTTGGCCGGTTTCTCTTCGGCCTCGTCCTCTTCTGGTTCGATCTCGACTCCGCCGACGCTGTCCACTGTTCCAAGCGCGCCAAGCCGGCGCTGGCGCAAGGCGCCTTCCCGCTCAAGTTGCGCCTGGGCTTCAACGGTGAAGCGGGTCCACGGGATCGCCTCAAGACGGGCCTTCGGAATCGATTTCCCGGTCAGTTCGCAGACGCCGTAGGTGTTCTTTTCAATCCGCTTGAGTGCTTCCTCGATTTCATAAACCGCGTCCTGATCGGACGAGAGGAGGCTAAGGGCGAAGTCGCGGTCGAAATTGTCCGTGCCCGAGTCGGCCATGTGAAGGCTGTAGCTGGCCATTTCCTCGGCGGATTCCTTGGCCAGTCCATTCATCTGGGCAACGAGGCGTTCGCGCAGATCAAGCAAGGTCTGGTAGTATTTCTGCCATTCGGGTTTCACATTCGCGTTGCGCGTGGTGGCGCTAACCGTTGCTTTGGGCAGATTCTTCTTATCCTTGCCTGCGCCCGGCGTGGGCTTGGCGATGGGGCGCCCGAGAATGGCCGCGACGGTGGCGACATGCGCCTTCGGTTTGGCGGCCGACGGCTTCTTCTTTGTGTTCGTTTTTTTCGTTGTCACGGCTGCAAAAACGCTGTGTTTGCCCTACAAAATCAGGGGAAATCTGCACTTCCCGGTTTTAAGAGTGGGCGAATGTATCAAAGGAAGTTGAGAATGCTACAAAAATTTTCTCCGCGTTTCCGAGGTGATTGGGAGCGGAACTTGACACGCGAATTCAACGCCAAAATTGTTCTCCCGCATGACCAATCCGGCCCGCGTTTCCATCCGTTCCCTCGTGATCACCTTTCTGGTTGCGCTGCTGTTTTACGTTCTTGCTTACGCGTGGTTATCCAGGCGGCAGACTTCGCGCGGGCCTTGGCAGGTGAGCTTCACCACGAACGCGGCCGGCTTTGCTGAACTGGTTGTCGCGCAACCCGCGCTGGGCATTTCGAACGTCCAAGTGATTTTTTCCGGCGAGAGTCCGGGCATCGATGGGTTATCGGAGACCGTGTCTTTCCGGAAGCCGAAGACAGCCGTTCCGTTCGGGAGGGTGATCTTTGACGACTTGGTGTTCCAGCCGGGCACGGTGACGTTGGATGTCTTCGGCCATGAAGTGGAATTGCTACCGCGGACCTTGGTGCTGAACCGAAGGACCGTCGGATGGACGAATGGCGCGACGCACGTGCTCCAGGCCGCCATGAAACTGCCGCCGGAAGTTCGCGCGAAAAACAAGGGCGGCTATCTTCCGTGATTCAGGCCCGTTCCAGCACGAAGTATTTCTGCGCCACCCACGGCGCGCCGGTGCGGACGACATCTCGGACCTTGAACCCGGCGGCCAGCACCTCTTCGGTGAACTGCTCGAAGGTTGGCTGCTGCGCGTAGCTCGGCTTGCGCCCCTTTAGCGCCTTGAGCATCCGGCGTAGCGTTCCGAACGAGTGATAGTCGAAAAAAGACACGACCACGTAGCGCCGCGCCACGCGATGAAACTCGCGCAGGAAGGACGCGCGCTCCTCGCGTTTCAGGATATGGTGCAGCAGGCGGTTCGAGAACACCGCGTCCACCGCGCCGTCCCGGAAGGGCAACCGCGCCGCGTCGGCGCGCATGAAGGTGACGGCCAAGCCGGCTTTTGTGGCGCGCTGGCTTCCGTGTTCGAGAATTTCGAACGCCACGTCCGCTCCGATCACGCGCCGGCCGCCCGCGCTAAGGGTGCGCGCGAATCTCCCGGCCCCGGATGGCACGTCAATGACGCTGGCGCAGTCTGTGAGGGCGGTGAAGATCTTCTTCACCGTGCGTTGCTCGCGGGCATTGATGTGCTTGCGGGAACCGGTTTCGAACCGGTCCGCGTATAGTTTCGCGCGCTCAGCGGTCTGGAGTCGTTGGCGGTATTTCCGGGCTTCAGCCATGAGGGGCGGAGGTTAGGTGACCGTGTGGGCGCGCACAAATCTTTTGGTGGGCGCGAATCCGGTCCGGTTCACTCTGCAGGGCGGCCCGCAGATTCGACCGCGTCTCTGATGAGTTTTTTGAACTGCGGGACGCCTTCGTCAAACGCGGCCGCGACCGGCAGGACCGGCGTTTTGCGAATCCGCCGTTTGAAGCTCTTGAGATTCGCCTCGGCCTGCGGTTCGTCCATCTTGTTAGCGACCACAAGGCGCGGCTTGTCCAGCAGCGTCGGGTCGTAGAGATCCAGTTCCGCCAGCAACTGGCGGTAATCATCCCACGGCGCGCGGTTGTCGGAACCTGCCATGTCGATCAAGAGGACGAGTATCTTGCACCGCTGGATATGGCGGAGGAATTCGTGACCTAGGCCCACATTGCGATGCGCGCCCTCGATTAGACCTGGCACGTCGCAAACGACAATACGTCGGTAGTCTGGATACTCGACGATGCCGATTTGCGGCTGCAGCGTTGTGAACGGGTAAGACGCGATCTTCGGCCGCGCCTTCGAGATCGCGGAGAGCAGGGTTGATTTGCCCGCATTCGGATATCCAACCAACCCGACCTCGGCGATGATCCGCAGTTCAAAGAGATACTCGCCTTCCCCGCCGGGTTCGCCCGGTTGTGCGAAGCGCGGAGCCTGGCGGACGGAGGTCGCGAAATTGCGATTGCCCAACCCGCCGCGTCCGCCCTTGCAAAGTGTGAACCGCTGGCCGTTTTCGGTGAGATCGACGATCAACTCACCTTTACCCTCTGGGCCGGACACCACGCCACCCTCGTCCTCCGCCTCGAGGTTGTACTCATAGGCTTGAACGCCGCCGGACATGCGGATGACTGGCCGCTGCGCGGTGCCGCTTGGTATGAGTTTTCCGGCTTCCTTCCGCGGTTTGCGATCTTCCTCGTCTTCCTCCACTGGCGTGAGATCGCGCAACCTCCAGACCAGGGTGCCGCACGGGACTCTAATCACGACATCCTTGCCCGCGTGGCCATCCATGCCTTTGCCCATGCCCTGATGTCCGTCCTCGGCGATCAATCGCGGTTGGTAATACTGGTTGATGAGGTTGTTGAGGTCGTGGCTGGCTT
The DNA here is from genome assembly GCA_964420805.1 of uncultured Bifidobacteriaceae bacterium. Lineage (GTDB taxonomy): Bacteria > Verrucomicrobiota > Verrucomicrobiia > Limisphaerales > SIBH01 > JANNGC01. The sequence continues at coordinate 9,943 of CAYQWK010000012.1, forward strand.
CGAGAATGACGTCGCCGCCGCGCCCGCCGTTTCCACCGCTGGGGCCGCCTTTGGGACGGTAGGCCTCACGATGAAACGCGACCGCGCCCTTCCCGCCATGGCCGGCACGGGCATAGACTTTGATCTCGTCGATGAACATTGGAATCGGAGCGGTGCGAAGCCGGTAAGCTCGCGCGGCGACCAGCAAAGCAAAAAGGCGAGACCGCGAAGGGCCTCGCCTTGACACTTGAACTGCGTGCGCTAGTTCGTGGCGACGGCTTCCGGCAGCACGTTCACCCGGTGGCTGTCTTGGTCGAACTTCACTTTGCCATCCACCAGCGCGAAGAGCGTCCAGTCGCGGCCCGTGCCGACATTGACGCCAGCCACAAATTTGGTGCCGCGTTGGCGCACCAGAATGCTGCCGGCGGTGACAAACTCGCCACCAAAGCGTTTCACGCCCAGTCGTTTGCTGACGCTGTCCCGTCCGTTACGGACGCTTCCCTGACCTTTTTTATGTGCCATACTCGATTTCTCCTAAGCTTTGATTTCCTTGATCTTCAGCACCGTGAGTTCCTGCCGGTGTCCCACCGTGCGGTGGTAGCCCTTGCGACGCTTCATCTTGAAGGCGATGAGCTTCGGGCCGCGGATGTGGCTCACGACATCGGCCACCACGGCCGCGTTGCTCACGGTCGGCGAGCCGACGGTGAAAATTCCGTTGTTCGCCACGAACAACACGCGGTCGAGCGTGACTTCCTTGCCGGCCTCGGCCGCAAGGCTCTCGACTTGAATCGTGTCGCCTGGAGCGACGCGGTACTGTTTGCTTCCTGTTTCGACAACTGCGTACATAAAGGTGTTCTCCCCAAAAGGGACGGGGATAGCATCAAAAGGCTTTCCCCATGTCAACATTCCGTTTTCTTCTACCGCTTTTTCCGTTCTGCGCATCGCGTGGTGCCTCGGCGCCGGACGGATTGCACTTCGCGCGGAAATGGCTGGGCGGAACGCCGACCCGTTTCTTGAAGACCACGCTGAGGTACTCGACGTGCGCGAATCCAGTGCGGGCGGCGATCTCCGCAAGGGGCAGGTCCGTTTGCGCCAATAGCATCTTCACCCGGTCCAGTTGTACCCGGAGTATCTCGTCGTGGGGAGTGTGTCCGAGTACTTTCCGGAACTTCCGCTCGAACAACCGGCGGGATTGCGGAACCGCGCGCAATACGTCCGTCACCGCGATTCCCTCGCACGCATGATCGCGTATGAAGCGCACCGCCCGCGCCACCTGGGGGTCGTCCACCGCCAACACATCGGTGCTCTGCCTCGTGACGACGCCGAGCGGCGGGATCAAATGCGTGTAGGTGTCCACTGTTTGCTCTTCCATCATGCGGTCGAGCAACGTGGAGGCCTCGTATCCTGCCCGCAGCGCGTTCGGAATCACGCTGCTCAAGGGAGGATGCGACAGTTCGCAAAGCAGTTCATCATTGTCCACGCCCACCACCGCAACTTCATCCGGCACCGGGATGGCCCACCGACGGCAGGCATCGAGCACCTGCTGGCCGCGCAAGTCGTAGCAGGCCATGATGCCAATGGGTTTGGGCAGCTTGCGGAGCCATCGGGCGATGTCATCCACTTGTCCGGTGTGATCAGGTGGCAGCCGGCGCGGAGGTTCATAGACGAAACAGGGGATCCCCTCCGCTCGTGCCGCCCGCGCGAAGTGTTCCGCGCGCCAGTTCGACCAATTGAACCGGGTATCGCCGCAAAATGCGACATTTCTCAACCCGCGCTGGTGGAGATGCTCGAAGGCCATCTGCGCGATCGCTGCGTCGTCTGTTTCCACCCACGGCGTGGCGGGCAGCAATCGGGCCGCGCTCACATCGACCACCGGCATTTTCTTCTGGCGCAACGCCCGCGCCACTTCCTCCGTTTCAATGCGGGCGATGATTCCATCCCCGGACCATTCTCGCAGCCATGACGGCGGTTGATCTCCGCGCGCGTGTTCGGCGAGATAAAGCGACCAGGGTTGATGGCCCCGGATGTACGAGACGATGCCTCGCAGCAGGCCGCGCGCGTACGCGTTCGACGTCTCGATCAACAACGCCACCTGCTTCATCTTCGGTCCCGATGCGCCGTTCTTTTCGCGAAAGGGCATGGCTGGGACCGTAGCGAATGTGCCAGCCGGTGGCGATGGACATTTGCACGAACCAGCCGCGTCCGGCCGGTTGATCAGCGTCAAAAATTCTCCAAGACCGCACGTTGACGCGAGAATCGCGCGTGCTAGATTCGGCCCATGAGCGCAAGCAAGAGCAAATCCGATCCGTTTCAAACCCTGGCCGAGCAATCCTTTTCCACCGTCCTTGACCTTGCCCCGCATGCCGTGCGCATCCGCAAGAATGGCATCGAGTTCCAGACCGCCCGTGAAATTGCGCCGTGGACCGAGATGTCTGTCGAACTTGAAATCCCCGGCACCCGCTCCTTCACCTGCAATGGCGTTGTGGTGGCCTGCCGCGGCACCCGTCACGCCGGCTTCCACGTTTCCCTCCTGTTCACTGGCCTCACCAAGGCTGCCCAGGAACGTCTCGACGATTTTTCTTCTGTCGCTGCCATTGCTGTCCGGGTTTAATCCCGGCGCATGGAAGTCTTTACGCGAATACTCAAGGCGGCGGTTGACGCGCACGCCTCGGATCTTCACATCAAAGTCGGCGGCCCGGTTATTTTCCGCATCAGCCGCCAGTTGATCGCCATTGAGGCCCCCGTTCCCACCGCTGAATGGATGGAGAACGTGATCAACCACCTTGTCCCCCATCACATGAAGGCCCACTTCGAGGACAAGCGCGAGGCCGACTTCTCCTACCTCGTTCCCGGCATCGGCCGCTTCCGCACCAACGTCTTCCAGCAACGTGGCGAAATGGCCCTCGCCATGCGCTATGTCAAAAAGGAAGTCCCCGACTTCGAACACCTCGGCCTGCCGCCCATCATGCGCCAGCTTGCCGAATCACCCCGCGGCATCATCCTCCTGGCCGGCACCACCGGCTCCGGCAAATCCACCTCACTTGCCGCGATGATCGAACACATCAACGGCAACCTGCGCAAACACATCGTCACCCTCGAAGACCCCATCGAATACGTCTTCGAAGACAACCAATCCATCATCGAACAGCGCGAAATCGGCCTCGACACCGAGAGCTTCTATACCGGCCTCCGTTCCGCCCTGCGTCAGGATCCCGACGTGGTGATGATCGGTGAAATGCGCGACGCCATCACCTTTGCCGCCGCCATGAATTCCGCTGATACCGGCCAGCTCGTCCTCTCCACCGTCCACACCACCAACGCCTCGCAGTCCATCACCCGCATCATGGACTATTTCAAGGCCGACGAACGCGACCAGGTCCGCCGCCAGCTCTCCGTCACCCTCCGCGCCGTCATCTGCCAGCGCATGGTGCCCACCCTCGATGGCAAGATGACCCCGGCCTGCGAAATCATGCTGAACACCCCCATCGTGCGGAAACTCATCGAGGAAAACCGCCTCGACAAACTCTCCGTGGCCGTCGAGACCGGCTACGACGACGGTATGCAGGACTTCAACAAAGCCGTGCTCGACCTCTACAACGCTGGGCGCATCTCGAAAGAAGAGGCCATGCTCAAAGCCAGCAACCCGGCCGCCCTCGAAATGAACCTCAAGGGCATCTTCCTCACCCAGGGCAGCCGCATCCTTGGCTGAAACCTGCACCAATGGGACTATTCATTCACCTCTATGCCGTCCTCGACGCCCTTTTTCAAACGGAGGTGTGAACTTCGGCAAATCCACTTCGGACACTCCCTGCCGATCGGTTCTTAAGCGTTCAAGTGGAATTCGAACAACTGCGGTGGCGCCGCCTTTACTCCGCCCTGGTGATGAGATTCCGAACTGCTCGGTCGGCACGTCCGCATCATGTGGCAGCCCAAGTAGGCCTCTCAGCAAGTACTTTATTAGCGGGATGCCTCCTCCCGGCATTAGCACCCTCGCAGATTGTGTTGCATCCATGTTGTCACGGTGTCCATCACCCCAACACAAACCATCCATAATTCGCGGGTGCTCACTTTGGTCAAACCCAACGCCTTGATCCTCCATCTTAATAACTAACTCCCCGCTGCCAATGCGAAGATCCCATGTAAACGTCGCATGAGGACTATCCTCCATTAGTGGATTATCATCCTTGTGCCCTTCCAACCTCAGCGTGCTTTGACCCGCATTCAACAACAAAACCAGACAAATAGCAAACACCTCGGTTCCACCTTTTGGAATCATGTGAGCCTGCTCGGATAAGCCAACAACATCCACATAACACCCGCGCTTCATATACACTAACGTGGCAATTATCACCTCGAGTTCGCGCGATGTTCGTGGCCGTGTGTCAATGGGGTGCCTCCTAGTGGGCTGATTGATCATCCTACGCAACCATCCAATCATCGTGACTTCCAATTGCACCAGCGGGATCGCAGAAATCGACTGGCCGGGGAATTGCGGCATTTGAAGGCCCATTTGAACCATTGCGGCACAGAACCCATTCGATGCATCAATTGCCTGACTTAAGTGTCTCCTTGTCCATCGCCACACAATGTTACGCCGCACATGTATCGCGCTTACATCTTCAAAGATAACCATCAAACCCTTAACTTCATAGGGGCTAATTCCGTCGGATGCAGCCCGCTCGAGCCAAGGCCATTTTCTAACTTCTACCCATAAGACCTGTTTCTCCCCTGGAAATTTATGGCGTTCAATCCAACCATGAGTCGGGTAGGTGTCAACGCGCCCACGCTTCCGCTGCGATGCCCATGTGGCTAGCCTTGCGGAAATACTCTTCTGTAGGACATCTAAAGGCGTGCCGATCGGTGTCGCAGCTATTACTTCACGCGCAATATTCACAATCAAAATGTCATCCATCGCATACTCACGCCACGGGTTCGCTACCACTTCCCTCTCGTCGCCGGTATCAGCACCTACATACTCCGTATCGCCGCAATAAAGATCAGCATCCGTCGGCCCGTCTTCACCAAACATCTGTAACAACATACCTCCATCGACATTATCTGGAATATCAATTCCCGGTCTGCGTTGACGGGCCAACTGGAGCAATCGCGGCCTAATCTTCTCCAAGTGGAGCCGGTTACTCCATACGATTCTCAGGCACTCCGTGCGGTTGGAAGACTTCACGAATTCCTTCATCAAAGCGAAAACTGGCAAACTTGAGTGCAATCGCTCTGCCATGCGGCGCATATGTTCTGGATACCCCTTCACGGCCTCTCCAATCAAGCCGGTAATGCGATTTGGATCGTTACGATCACGGATTTGGATTTTTGTGGTCCATATGGATCCTGTGCCCATAGATGTACCTGGAATATCAGGTTCAAAATCAGCAAACCTCTCGCTTCTATCGCCCACTAGCGAATCAAGAGCATCCACCGACACGCCCAAAGCTGTTGCGTGTGGTCGTAACTCTTCTTTACTAAGGTTGAGCACCTCTGCGTCGCTTCGCAGATACTCAACTCTATCAATTCCGAGGTCGCGGTCAGTTTTTCCCACTATATCTTCCAGAACTAAAGGTCTTGTCCGAGAAATATAACTGTTATCATGTCCTTGGAATTTAAGGGCAATCAAGTGGGGGGTCAACAATTCAAGCAATAGACGGTTGGCATAAGTGAACTCTCGTCTTCTATTCTTTGCAAATATTATGTGTTCTTGACTCGCGCTTAAAGCTTCAATTTGCAATCGCCATTTCATGGCTTCATCAATGACTCCATCTCTCATCGCGCGCAAAAGCATGACGAACAGAGCAAATGTTAGCCAAAAGAAGAGTGCGCCGATTGAATTCAAGAATGCCGAATGTGTCGTAACCGCTCCGATCGTCCAACTCCCGGACGAACAAACTGCATGAAGTGATGGAATCGCAATTGCGTACAGAATTACGGCACAGGGAATGGCGACCATTACATGCACATGATATCTCCGCACCCACCACACTCCAACGATAGGGATGAGAAAGGCCATAAAGACTTCCGCACCGTGCTGACCGGCAGTGGCCGCAAGAAGACTTATATACAAGACGTCGAGGAGGCTGCTGGCCACGCTGCCAATGGGAGGTGATACGCTGGAATCGTTACTGAGTTGTTTGTGCGACGGCGGATCATCGCTTGGAGCCTCTTCCTCTTCATCGAACGTGGATGCCGCTATTGACGCGACTTGCTTTGGCGATAGCCTGCGTCGGTATGCTATATAGTATCCTACAGAGCTTAAAAGATACAGCGCTAGAAGTCCCGCGTGCGCATACTGTTGGAATTGAGGCTCTAGTAGGTCGGACAGCGAGAATTTCTTTTCTTGCAATGGGCGAGTTGCATTTTCTGCGTTCGTTAAACCATTCGTTTTTGGTGGTCTAGCCGCAATGCTTGCGCCAAACTCTTCGCTTGTGGTATGTATTGTTTGGGGTGGAGTGTTATTGGAGAAGACGCTGTTGCGTTCGCAAAGTGAGTATGCGAGCACTGACGATAGAATAGAGACAAGCAACATGCGCAGGACAAATTGTAAGCCGGGGGAGTGCTTTTGATATACATGCCCTATTGAGTATTTTAACCTCTTGAATAATGGCGCTTCCACAGGATGCGCGCTCAGTATCTTGAGCAGACCTATAGTCAATGTAACTACTGCCGTAAGGCCGCTAACCCCGGCTACTGCAAACGTGGCATAGCATAGGTATTGCGCATGCGGATCGAGCTTCGTACTCGTCACAATCCAGCCAAAGATTGCCCCGATTATTACCCACAAATGGTGGGCCGCTCCTGTTGTTTCGTAAAACGTGCGGATGATTTTCATTATGAGAGTTCTTTTTTGACTGCGGTGGGAAGCCAGCTTCTTATCAGGTAACGCGGTTGATGCTCATGGTAATACAGGGACGAGGCAGCGGTTCTAAGGTTGGCAGGCTTTAGGCCGGTATTGAGTTAATCAGTTATCGGCCTGTCCTCCGGTAGAAGGAAGGCTTTCCGGATGGTCTTCACGCCGGCGGTGCGCCAGGGCCAGGCCTGGTCGGCGGCGAGCTGGATGTCGCGGCGCAGGTCGGCAAGGCGGACGAGGTCGGCCTGGATGTCCTCGAGACTGCGGGCGGCGGCGCGCTGGCTGGTGCCTTGGGCGGTGTTCCTGGCGTCGTAGTCGGCCACGGCGTCGGAGAGGTTTTGGACGTGGGTGGCGGGGTTGACGCCGGGCAGGGTGTCGGCCGGGGGCGCGTTGTTGGGGCCGGGTTTGAGTCGGTCGCGGATCGCGCGGGCGGCGGCGATGACGGTGTCGAGGTCTTCGCTCGGGAGGGGGTGGCCGATGTAGTAGGCGTCGCGCAGATCACTGGTGGCGCCTTTGTATTTGCGTTTGGCGGCGGTCTGGATGGGCTGGAGGAGGGCGATGAGGTTGTCGCGCGCGGCTTTTTCATCGGCGGTCATTTGTTTCTTGGTGGCGCGTTTGCCGGTGAGCTGGCCGAGGGTGGTTTCGATTTGGTCGGCAAGCAGGATGGCTTGCGCGGCCACGGTGTCATCCAATTCAACTTCGGAGAGCTTGCCCAGATGTTCCGGTTGCTGGGCGGCGGCGGCGACTTTGCGGCTGCGGTCCAGTTCGTTCAGGAATTCTTTGTTGATGGCATTGCGAGTGCGTTTGGGCGTCGCCGTGCTGGCCGGTGGGGGAGTGGTGTTGTCTGGCATGGGCTGGTGGGCTGTTTTGCGGGCTTTGGACCCTGGTTAATGTAAGTGGCTTTGAATGAGTGAATTAGAGGATTCGGCGCTCGTGAAAAGGTCTCGGGTTAGGATCAAAAGGCTTCCGGTTAAGGTTCCCGTGCCTCGGTTTAGGGCTTCCGGGTAACGGGTTGCGGTTGCGGCGTGGCTGGCTTCGGTTCCCGTGCTTTGAGGCAAGGCTTCAAGGTCTTGGATCAAGGGTCCGGGGTCTTGGGTGCGGGGTGCCGCGTGCGAAATCTGCGTGCCGGGGTGATTGAGGATAGATGAAGCGAAAAAGATTCCCGTCGGCCCTGTTCCCACTACCAAGGCGACCCAAAATGGATGTAAACCCCGATCCATGGCTCTTCGTTTGGCTGAACAGGATGGGTTTCTACGCCGTCGTGTCGCGGAGTCAAGCCGCCATTGCCGACTTCAGACGGTGCCTTTGGAAGTTGTTGGCAGGACTGGTCGCGCTGCGACCAGTGGTGCTGCGTTGAAAAGCGCAACTGGGTCTCGGGACTCGTTCGCCACGCCTGGCGCGCAATACCGATCGCCCGCTGAACGCGGGTTTGATATGTCGTAGTGCGACAAAACCCACCATCAACTTTGGGATGCACCGGGTTCAGAGCATCCGTACGCTGACTTCGCGGAAGTGGACCACGCTGTTGGTGTCGTGGTTTTGCAGGCCGATGTATCCGGCCACCGGGCGTGTGCCGCGGATCGGGTCTTCGGGCACGCGTTTCAGCGGGACGGGGTCACCTTCCGCGTAGTCGGTGACGAGCACGCCGTTGACATGGACGCGGGTGCGCGGGCCGAAGAGGGTGATAAGGAGTTCGTTCCATTCGCCGACGTTGGAAAAGACGGTGACCTTGGCGCGGGTCAGGGTGTTGAGACATCCGGTGCGGCCCCAAAGGTAGCCGCGGTCGTTCAATTGCACTTCATGCCCGTTGTGGACGGCGTCCCAGTGGTTGGTCGGCGCGGTGGGAAGGCGGACGAAGATGCCGGAGTCGTCGTTTGTTCGTGTGGGTTTGTAGATCACGCGAATCTGGCAGTTGCTGAACGGCTGCCTGGTGAACCAGAGCAGTCCGGGGCCGCCATCGGTGATCACGGCGTCGGTGCCACGCTTGAAACTGCCCGCGCCAACTTGCGCCCAACCGGAACTGGAAGCCCCTTGGAGCAAGGGCCGCCAGACATTGCGCTCGGGGTCAAGGCCGCTGGCGGCCAACGCCAGGCTGGCGGTCGCGATCAGGCCGGCAAGAACCAGCAACACGCGCAATTCTGAACGGACGGTCTTCATGGGTTCACGGTACGAATGGCGCGGCGGCGGCGAAAGGGGAAATTGCGTCGCCGCCCTTGCTCGCGGCGATCAAGTGGCGGGCTGTGGCACGGAAGGCCGGTTTCGGATGCTGTTCCAAATGGCCTCCGCCGCCGAGCGCGGGTTGGGCGCGGCGTAAATCGGGCGGCCGATGACAAGCCAGGTCGAGCCGGCATCGAGCGCCTCTCGCGCGCTGAGAGTACGCTTCTGATCGCCGGCGGCGTCGGTGCCCGCGCGGATGCCGGGGGTGACGAATTGCATTCCGGCCCGCAGCGACTGGCGCAATCCCGCGACTTCGAGCGGCGAGCAAACCAGCCCGCGCAGGCCGGCGCTCGCGGCCAGTTGCGCCAGACGGTCCACCTGTGCGCCGATGGTCGCGCCTACGCCGACTTGGGCGAGGTCGTCGCCGCCCATGCTGGTGAGGACGGTCACGCCGAGGACGAGCGGGGGCGGGGTGCCGAGTTGCGTGGCCGTCTTTTGCGCGGCTTCCTCGGCGGATTGCATCATCGCGAGTCCGCCGCAGGTGTGGATGGTCAGCATTTGCACATCGAGCTTCACGGCGGAGGCGACGGCCTTGGCGACGGTGTTGGGGATGTCGTGGAACTTGAGATCGAGGAACACCGAGGCGCCGGTGGCGCGGATGCGGCGCACCATATCCGGGCCGGCGGCGGTGAAGAGTTCGCTGCCGATCTTGAACGCGCCAACGGCGGGCGCGACCTGTTCCGCCAGTGCCACCGCCTGTTCCGCCGAGGGCACATCGAGCGCCACGATAATGGGATTTTGCATCGCGGGGATTGAAGCAACGGGGCCCGGCGGGACAAAGAAGAAAACCGGGAGCAACCCGATGTCGTTGGTGGAATTCGTGGCGCTGCGCCGCGTGTGCTGCGTTCAGCAGCGCAAAGGACGGCCTCACGCGCACCTTTCCGTCCGCTCTGCGCGGACGGGGTTGTCACAGCGCAACAACCACTACCTGAAAAGAGCGAGATGCGTGCGATGCATCGCAGCAATTCTCATTTTGATTTGGAGCGCGACCTTCAGGTCGCTTCGGCAACCGAATTGGCGACGGTTCTCAATGCTCTTCCACGTGTTGTTCGATGCGAGAGTTGAAGCGGCGTGAACGCCGCGCGCCAAAATGAGAATTGCTGGATGCACCGGTTGCCTTTTCGCGGCTCTCGACGCGGTTCCCGCCCTTCCCCTAAGCTGCGCGCATGACCTCCACCTTCCGCGTTTGCGCGACGGCTTTCGTTCGCGTGCTGTTTGTGTGCGCGTTGATTTGTGCCGGGACGGCCTTCGCTGCTGACCATCGGCCCAATGTCCTTTTCATCGCGGTGGACGACATGAACAACGACTTGGGCTGCTACGGGCATCCGGTTGTGAAGTCGCCGCACATCGACCGGCTGGCCGCGCGCGGCGTGCGGTTTGACCGCGCCTATTGCCAGTTCCCGCTTTGCTCGCCGAGCCGGTCGTCGTTGATGACCGGGCTGCGACCGGGCACCACGCGCGTGTTCGATTTGCAATACCGTTTTCGGCAGGGCCTGCCGGACGTGGTGACGCTTTCGCAGTGTTTCGGACAGAACGGCTATTATCACGGGCGCGTCGGGAAGATTTATCATTACGGCAATCCCGGCGACATCGGCACCAGCGGACTCGACGATCCGAAGTCATGGCAGGAGGTCTTTAATCCCGCCGGGCGCGACAAGACGGCGCTCGAGACGGACGTGATCCGCTATCCCGTCGGCAAGAAGGGAAACGGCCTCGGCGCGACCATGGCGTTCCTGTCGGACAAGCCCGGCAAGGACGAGGATCACACCGACGGCAAGGTCGCGACGCAGGCCATCGAACTTCTGGAGAAACACAGGGCCGGGCCTTTCTTCCTCGCGGTGGGTTTCTACAAGCCGCATTGCCCGTGGATCGCGCCGTCGAAGTATTTCGATCTCTACGCGATGGATCAGATGAAACTGCCGCCGCTATCCACCGGCCTTACGAACAAGGTGCCGCGACCGTCTCTCGCCTCGACTACGCCGTGGCCCTACAAAGGCGTGACCCCGGACCAGGCGCGCGAGTGCAAGCTGGCTTACTACGCCTCAATTTCCTTCGTCGATGCCCAGATCGGCCGGGTGCTGGATGCGGTGGACCGTTTGAAGCTATGGGACAACACGGTCGTGGTCTTCTGGAGCGACCACGGCTACCACCTCGGCGAGCACGGTCTGTGGATGAAGCAAAGCTGCTACGAGGAATCGGCACGCGTGCCCTTGATCATCGCCGCGCCGGGCAAGGCGCGCGGCAAATCCTCGCCACGCACGGTTGAACTGGTGGATTTGTATCCGACCCTGGCGGACCTGGCGGGGATTGCCGCTCCCCAAAACCTGGAAGGCGCGAGCCTGCGTCCGTTGCTCGACAAGCCGGATGCGGCATGGAATCGCCCGGCGTTCACGCAGGTGCAGCGCGGACAATTCCCCGGATACACCGTGCGCACCGAACGCTGGCGCTACATCGAATGGGATGACGGCGAAAAAGGCGTGCAACTGTTCGACCACGACAACGACCCGCACGAGTTGGACAATCTGGCGGGCCTGCCCAAACACGCGAAGGTCGAGGCCGAGATGAAGGCGTTGGTGCGGAAGAACTGGCCCGTGCGTGTCCAGGGCGGCAAAGCCTTGAAACCGCGCAAAGAAGGCGAGCCGTAAGCCGGGCGGAAGTCAGAACCCGACGCGTATCAGCGTGCCGGCCGGCGCGCTGTTGTTGCGGTCTCCGGTGTTGAACCAGGGTTGTTCGCCGTCGCCCCATTTGAAATAGTCACCGCCTTTTTTGGATGAGGCGGGAAACGGCTGTGGGACGAAGAGGTTGATGATCGGCAGGTCGAGGATTTGTTGCGCCAGGTTGCGGTCGGCCTGCGGGCGAGGCCGGACGCGAAAGGTGTCCACCATCGGGCCTGACACCGAGTAATTTTTATCCGCGAAGCGGAAGACCGTTTGCCGGTTCTTCGACATGCTTTCCCACCAGCGCGGATCGTTCCAGTCGAGCGGGGTGCGTTTTGTGGAGGTGGCGGTTCCTTGCAACGATGCGTCCGCCGCGTGGGCGATTGTTGCGGCGAACAAACTGGCCACCAAGGCAAGCCCGGTGGCAAGCAGGCGGAGCAGGGTGAGAGGTGTTCGCATGGGAGGATAGACCGGGGCGGCGGGGATTTGTTCATGGCGCGGAGTTTGCCCTTTGAACTTCACCCGGGCGGTTCTTAGAGTCCCGCGCCGTGTTGATCGCCTGTTACATCCTGACCGCGCTGGCCGCGTATTTTCTCGGCTCGATTCCCACCGGATACCTGGTTGCCCGGGCGCGTGGTATCGACATCCGCACAGTTGGCAGCGGGAACATCGGGGCAACCAATGTGTTTCGCATCCTCGGCAAACCCGCCGGAATCTTCGTTCTGCTCGCGGATGCGGCCAAGGGTTTCGTGGCCGCGTTACTCATCGGGGGAGTGATACATCGGCTGCTATTGCACGCGGAGCCGGCCCCGGCTTCGACCGAGTTTCAACTGCTCCGGATCATCGGCGGGTTCTGCGCCATTCTCGGGCACAATTACACCTGCTGGCTGCGGTTCAAGGGCGGGAAGGGGATTGCCACTTCGGCGGGCGCGGTGCTGGCGCTGTTGCCGGCGGCCTTTGGCGCATCGCTGGGTGCTTGGGTTCTGTTGTTCGTCACCACGCGCTACGTGTCGGTGGCGTCGATTGGCGGGGCGGCGGTGCTTCCGTTCGCGGCGTGGTTCTTCAAAGGCGGGCCGTTGCTGACCGGCGTGGCGGCGGTGATCGGGGTTCTGGCGATCTACAAACACCGGGCAAACATCCAGCGGCTTTTGGCCGGCACGGAGAATCGTTTCGGGAAGAAGAAGGAGGACACGAAATGAACGTGGCCGTTGTGGGCGCGGGTTCGTGGGGCACGGCGTTGGCGATGGTGCTCGCCGCCAACAAGCATCGCGTCACGATCTGGGGCCGCGACGCCGACGCGCTGGCCGGGATGGAGCGGACGCGCCGCAACGAGCGTTACCTCCCCGGCATCGAATTACCCGGCGACTGGACGTGCGAAGGAGAATTGTCACGCGCGGTGGCTGGTCGCGACTGCATCGTGATGGCGGTACCCTCGAAGGCATTTCATGATGTGGCGGCGCGGATTGGCGACGGCCGGCCCGTGCTGGTGAGCGTGACCAAGGGCATCGAATTCGAGACAGGCCGGACGATGTGCGGCGTGTTGCGTGACTGTTTGCCCGGCGCGCGGGTGGCGGCGTTGTCCGGGCCGGGTTTTGCCGGCGAGGTCGCGCGCGGGCTTCCCACGGCGATTGTGGGCGCGGCGGAAACTGCGGAGACGCAACATCTCGTGCAGGAACTTTTTCACCGGCCCACGTTTCGCGTGTATCGCAGCAGTGATTTGCTGGGCGTGGAACTGGGCGGCGCGTTGAAGAATGTCATCGCCATCGCCGCCGGTGTTTGTCAGGGCTTGCGCCTTGGGGACAGCGCCATGGCGGCGCTGGTCACGCGCGGCATCGCCGAGATGCGCCGGATCGGCGTGGCATGCGGCGCGCAGGCCGAGACCTTCGCGGGATTGAGCGGAATTGGAGACCTGACGCTGACGTGTTTCTCCAAGCAGAGTCGCAACCACCAACTCGGCGAGCGCGCGGGCCGCGGTGAGAAGATGGCCGATTTGCTGGCACCCGGCGCGAAGCTGGCCGAGGGCGTTCCGACCGCGCGCTCAGCCCGGCAACTCGGGAGGCGCCTGGGTGTTGAGACACCCATCGTGGATGAAGTTCACGCAATGCTTTTCGAGGGCAAGGACGTGCGTCACGCCGTGAGTGACCTGCTCGGACGCGACAGCAAAGCAGAGGATTGAACGGCGCGGGGCATCAGAAGCCCGCGCTGTTGGTGCGCCAACTGTCCGTGGTAGCCCAATAATTCACTGGCGTGAGCGACTGGGAGTAGCGGAGGAATCGCGTGCTGCCATCAACGAAGGCGTAATTCGAGCCGCCGCTGGTCGAGCCGTTGCCGGTGGCGCGGGAATGGCGGCTTTGTTCGAGTTGGTCGTTGTCGTTTCCGAAGCCTTGCAGCAGGTCCATGTGCTTGTGCAGGGACGCAGTGAATTTCTCGCCGAACAGGATCGTGTCGGAGGGTTCGCGAATGGAGTTCTCGCTCATGCCCTCGGCGCGTTTGTGGTCCATGTATGCCGCGAAGTCGGCGGCCGAGAGGTTCTCCTCAAACCAGTCGTTCCACCCGTTGATGATGTAGCTGCGCGGGGCGAGATCGGGGTTGTTGTTGGTCGAGGCCTGTTTGCCGGGCAGGTCCTTGTCGCTCGCACAGATGAGCAGGCGCAGATCGACGTAGTTGGGCTGGAGCCGCGTCATCCAGTAGGGAGTTTGCCGCGGGGGATAACGCCCGTCGTTGTCATCGGCGAACATCCGGGCGGCCAGACCGAGTTGGCGGATGTTGTTCACGCAGGAAATGCGGCGCCCCGTTTCCTTGGCCTTGGCCAGCGATGGTAGAAGCATCGCCGCCAGAATCGCGATGATGGCGATGACGACCAGCAGTTCAATTAGCGTGAATCCGCCGCGACGATTCATCGGGCGGCTCTTCCTGAAAGTTTGTTCCTGGCGTTTCATACTCATTTCCTGAAACGGCGTTTTGGGCCGCTTGCTGAAGGCCGGTCTTGGTCCGGCTTTCGCGCGGCATTTGCGTTCCGCCGCGCCAGCTTTTCAGACCCCGTGCCTTGCACCGGTATTCAAGACGGTTTCGCCAGCAACGTGCTCCCCGTGTTTTGGAAAATATTTTGGTGCCATCCGCGGGCGGTTCCGTCCAACTCTGCGCTCGACTCATGGCGAAAAGGAAATTCTTGGCCCCGGCCTTGCTCCCGGTCCTGGCGTCCGCATTCGGATTGCTGGCCGGCCGGCCGTGCCTGGCGGAGAACTACGGTCCACGCGCGCCGGTGTTTCAACCGGCCGGCGGGCTGTTCCTTTCCAATGTGTCCGTGACCATCACCGATGCGGCACCGGTTCTTCGTTACACGCTCGATGGCACGGAACCGGGCACGAACTCGCCGCTTTATTCCGGGCCGGTGCTGGTGACGAACTGCGCGGTGTTGCAGGCCCGCGGCTTCGGCCCGAACGGCCAGTCGGGGCAGGTCGCCGCGGAAACCTACACGCTGATTGCGCCCGATCTCGCGGCATTCAACTCCAGTCTTCCGCTGGTGGTGATGAACACGTTCGGCGTGTTCGTGCCGCATGACAGCCAGGTGCCGGGCAGTATCCGCTTCATCGACGCCGGAACAAATGGACGCGCCAGGCTTCTGGGGCCTCCGGACTTCGACGGCCGCGCCGGTTTCAAGACGCGCGGGTATTCCTCGATGCGTTATCCCAAGCGCTCATACGGCGTCGAAATCCGCGCCCCGGATGGCGGATCGCTGGATGTGGCGGTTTTGGGTCTGCCTGAGGACTCCGACTGGGTTCTCTACGCTCCGTATCCGGACAAGACGTTGATGCGCGACGTGCTTGCCTACGAATTGAGCAACAAGATGGGCCGATGGGCACCACGCACACGGTTCGTCGAGTTGTTCATCAACAACGGTTCTCCACGGCTGACCGCCGACCATTACGCGGGAATCTACGTCTTTGAAGAAAAGGTGAGACGCGGCGCCCATCGCGTTCCAGTCGCCAAGCTCACCCCTCGCGACAACGCCGAACCGGAAATCACCGGGGGATACATCTTCAAGAAGGACCATCCTGAGGAGGCGGGCGGCGCTGCGTTCAATTTCTTCGGTCGTCGCAATCCCGGCCCGTTTGTGAATCCGTTTGGCTTTCCATTCGGCCCGGGTGGTTTTCCGGCGGATCCGGGCAGCTTCGACCAACCGGACCCGGAGCCGGTCCTGGCGGGCGCCGTGCTGGTGACCACAAACTACACGACGATCAACAATGGCGGACGATGGAACGCCTTCAGCGTTCCCGTGGCGATCGTGACGGTTGTCCGTTCGAACGTCACCCTCCAGACCAACGTCTTTCATGTGCCTCGCCTGGTTGGGGGCACGCACGGGGCAAACCTGGTCGCCAGCGGCGAGGGCTTCGTCACCAGCCAGGCGAACGCCTTTTTCTTCGTCGAGCCCAAGGCCGCCAAAATCACTGCCGAGCAGCGCGCATGGCTTACCAATTACCTCAATCGCTTCGAGGCCGCGCTTTACGGATCCGGCTTCCGTGATCCCACCAACGGCTACGCCTCGTTCATCGACGTGGACTCGTTTATCGACCACCACATCTTCGTCGAGGCGACCAAGAACATCGACGGCTACCGCTTCAGCACTTTCTACCACAAGGACCGAGGCGGAAGACTTCAGATGGGCCCGGTCTGGGATTGGAACCTCTCGCTCGGCAACGCCTCGGGCAAGGAAGGCTACCTCTGGAACCGCTGGTATTGGCCGCTGCTCGACGACCAGCAGTACTCCTGGTTTCGCCGTCTGTTCGATGATCCCGATTTCGCGCAACGCTACGTGGACCGCTGGGCCGCGTGGCGCACCAACGTCTTCTCCACCACGGGCATCTGCGCCCGCGCGGATCAGATCACCGCGCAAGTTCGCGAGGCCGCCGGGCGCAACTTCACTCGCTGGCCGATCATCGGTGAAGGCATCGGCCCGGAATATTTCACCGGTCGGACGTGGGACGAAGACCTGCGCTATATGAAGGACTGGATTACCAACCGCCTCGCGTGGATGGACGCGCAATTCGTTGCCCCGCCCGTTCCCTCGATTCCAGCCGGGCTGATCACAGTCACCAACGCCCTGGCCTTTTCCGCGCCGACCGGACAGGTGTATTTCGCGGTGGGCGAGGCTGATGTGCGTGCGCCGGGTGGCGCGGTGTCCCCGTCTGCAAAGATATTCCAAACGCCGATTCCCCTGACCAACTCCACGACGCTGACTCTGCGCGCGAAACTTGGTAATCGCTGGAGCCACCCCGTCACGCTGCGCTACACGGTGAATCCGGCGGCTGGCGGCGGGTGAGCCAGACCTGGCTGGCTTGGGAATTCCGTTACTGCGCCGGCGGCGTTGCGGCCGGGCTGTTGGTCGAGACCACAAGGTGCATTTGCATGTCCATCGCTGTGCGGTCCTCGGTGGGCTGGGTCTTCAACTGAAGGTCGATGCCCATGAATTGCTCTTGCTCGCCGGTGCCGGCACCGGGTTTGTTCATGCGCCCGACTTGCACGCGGGCTTCTTCGCCGTCTTGTGTGATCACGGCCGGGGCTGCCAGCACTTCCGCGCCCTTCTGTTTGAGCAGCGCGTCGATGGAGGCTTGCGAAACCGTGATGGGCTGCCCGGTCTGGTTCTCCGCCGTGCTCACCCCGAACTGCGACCACAACTCGTCCGAGGCCAGAATAACCTGCGTGCGAACCGTCACGCGGTTCCCTTCCTTGAGCGTGCTCGGCGTGGCAAAGGCCATCATGCGCCGCCCGTCGGGCGTCACCCAGCCGCCCATGACCATCGTCTCGCCGGTGGCGACGCGCCCCGTGACTTGAAGCACGCCGGGAGGTGGTGTCGCGATCGGCGCTTCAACGGCAGGTTGCTGCGCTCCTGGCGCGGTCGAGGGACGCGCGGTCTGGGCTATGGCTTTTGCGCGTTGCGCGTCAGCGCGTAACCGGGCGAGTTCCCCGCGCAACTTCGGCAGCTCCGCCTGCTGTGCGCGCAAGGCTTCGATTTCGCCCGCTGCGTCACCCGCGGATCCCTCGCCGGACTTCGTGGTAGTGGACGTTGGCGTCGCCTCCGCGGCAGCGGACAACGTCCCCGATGCGCTGCCACGCGCCGCCACGGGGCCTCCGCTGGAAGTCCCGGTTAAGGCTTCCGCGGTCGCGCCATCGGCGGCTGCCGCTGGCGCAGTTCCCACGCTCGCAAGACGGCCGGCTTCCCGCGTGAAATGAACGGCCGCCCCCACGGCAATCGCCGCGGCCACGGCCAGCAACAGAGTGATGAGCTTCATGGTTCTTTGCGAAATTCAGTTCTTGATCGTCCTGCCAGCCCGGACTTTTAAGCCCAATCCACCGTTCCGGCCATGAAATCCTTCAACCTCCGCGCTCGGGCAGTTCGATCCATTGCGCGGTTTCGGCCGATTTTACTGCGGCATCCATCACCTGCTGCGCGCGGGCGCCGTCGTGGAAACTCGGCGTACAAGGACGGCCCGAGTGGATGGCATCAATGAACTCCCATGCCTGGTCGTAGCGGAAGGTCACGAGCGGGTCGCCCGTGCCGGGATCGCGTGGCGAGCCGGGTGATTTGTGGAACTCACTTGGAATTTCGATTGTCTCCAGTCCCGGCCCGCCCACGCGCCCGGTCTGGAGCGTGTTCCAGGAACCGGTGGTGAACACGAACGACCTTTCGCTGCCGTTGATCTCGACATAATCGAGGCTGCGCCAGCTTTCATTCCGGCCGCTGGCGAGCTTGCTCGATTCGAGCACGCCGCTGGCGCTGTTGCGAAACTCGGCGAGAATCGCGACCCAGTCGTCCGTGTCATTCGGTTGGCCGCCGCGGACCGGCGTGAGATTGCGGGTGTTGGCAACCAGGCGCTTCATTGGGCCGACGAGCAGATGCGCAAAGTCGATTCGGTGCGAGAGCATGTCCCCCAGTTCACCCGTGCCCGCGAGTTTCTTCTGCTGCCGCCAGCCGAGGTTGCGCGTGCCCCAGTCCTGCAACCGGCAGGAGCGGTAATGATACGGCGTGCCGAGGTCGCCGCGGCTGATGAGATGCGCGAGATAACGCATGGCGGGAACGAAACGGTAGGTGAAGGCCGTCATGTGCCGCACCCCGGCGTGGTCGGCGGCATCGGCCATGCCTTGGGCGTCGGCGTGGTTCAGCGCGAGGGGTTTCTCGCAAAGCACGTGCTTGCCCGCCGCGATGGCCGCGTGCGCGATGGTCGGATGCACCATGTTGGGAGTGGCGATGATGACGGCTTGGACATCATCGCGACTGACGATTTCCTCGTAGTTGGTAGAGGCTGTCGGCACGCCGGTTTGCTGCCGAGCGCTTTCGAGACACGCGGCATTCGAGTCGCAAAGCGCGGTGACTTTCACGTCCGGGCACAGCGCCAGACCTGGCAGGTGGTTCTGCAGGGTGATTCCGCCGCAACCGATGATGGCAACTCCGATTTGCTTCATAGAGCGCGGGATGATGCCCGCCGATTTCGGAAAGACAAGTTTGGCGGGAAGCCTGGTTGGTGTCCGTCGCCACGTTTGTGCCTGACGATACCAAAACGATTCACCGGACGGATCTTCCGTTACCGCAAGGATCGCACACTCAACTCGCGGAACCACACGATCTCGCCGGGGTCGTGGTTTTGCAGGCCGATGTAGCCCGCTTGCGGACGCTTGGGTTCGCGCTTGGGTTCGTGCCATTCCTTGCGCGGCGGGAGTTTTGCCGTGGCCAGATCGAGGTCCGAGACGCGCCGTCCATCCAGTTCCGCTGAGATGCGTTCGCCCTGGAGCGTGATGACCATGGTGCGCCATTCGCCGGGCTTTTGCGCCGACGCGCTCGAAGGCGTGAGCGAATAAATGGCGCCGGTGCGGTGCATGGCGTCGCCGGTGTCCGCGATCTGCACCTCGTAGCCGAGATGCACGGCATACCACGGGCCTTCGTCGCGCTCGCCGGACTCCTTCACGCGCGCGAGGGACTCCTTGGAAATTTTCCCCTTCGCATCGCGGTCGAAAGCCGCGCCGGGCTTGCCGACCTGGTCGAGAATTCCGTCGGCCAGGCGGACATGAATTCCGGAATTGCATTTCACATCGTGGGTCTTGAACACCACGCGAAGCTGGCATTCCCCAAAACGTTCGCGCTTGAAGATCAGCAGGCCCAGGCCTTGCGCCACCGGCTCCGTGCGCAACATTCCTTCATCCACCACGAATTCGCCTCAGCCCACATGGACCCAGTTCGTGTCAATCCTGCCATCGCTGACGAGCGGCAGTTCGCGCCGTGAAGCGTCCGCCGCGGAGGTGGCTGGTGGAACGGACACGGCGGCCATGCCGGCCAGCGTCGCAAGCGCAACGGGGAGGAGAATGCAGTGCGATCAGGTCTTCATATCGCGACGCTGGAATGCGCGCCGGAATGCGTCAATCCCTCTGCCGTGCCCGGCGGCGAGGCCGCAGTTGACATCGCTGCGGGTTCGGGGTGCCATCGGCGGCACCTTATGAAATCGATCAGCCTTCTTCTCACCATCGCCGCCGTGACTTTTTTGGGCATTGCCCGTGCCGAGGTCAAAATACCTGAGGAATCCAAGACCGGGGAGTTTTTCATCGGCTGCCAGGCTTACACGTTCAATCGCTTCACCGCCTTCGAGGCCATCGAGAAGACCGCGCAGGCCGGCGGCAAGGTCATCGAGTTTTATCCCGGCCAGAAGTTGAGCAAGGAGGACGCGGGCCTGAAGGTGGATCACAACTCGCCGCAGGTGGACGAAGTGGTCGCGAAACTCCAGGCCAAGCTCGCCGCGCACAAGATCAAGGCGGTGAACTACGGCGTGGTGGGCGTGCCGAGCGACGAGGCCCAGGCGCGCAAGGTGTTCGAGTTCGCCAAAAAGATGGGCTTGCGCGCCATCACCACCGAGTCCGCAGAGTCCATCAACACCATCGAGAAGCTGGTCAAGGAGTACGACATTTGCGTGGGCTTCCACAACCACCCCGGCAAGGTCGAGAACGCGAATTACAAAATCTGGCACCCGCTCTATGTCGCGGGACTGGTCGCCGGCCGCGACAAGCGCATCGGTGCCGCCGCGGACACGGGCCATTGGGTCCGCTCGAATCTCAAGCCCGTGGAATGCCTGAAGATTCTCAAGGGCCGGATCATCAGCAGCCATCTCAAGGACCTGCACCAGGTCGGAAGCGGCGCGCATGATGTGCCCTATGGCACTGGCGTCTCCGACATTCCGGCCATCCTGAATGAACTCAAGGCGCAGGGTTTCACCGGCAACATCTCCATCGAGTACGAGTACAACTGGGACAACAGCGTGCCCGATGTCACCAAGTGCGTGGATTTCGTCCGCGAGTTCAAGCCGGCAGCGAAGTAACCGGCCCACCGCGCCGGGGCTTTTTTTGTTTCTGAACTCACCCGATGCCCAGCGACACCAGCGCCTTGTCCGCGAGTTCGCGCAGATAGGCCTCGTTGGGCTGCGTGTGCGTGGCACGCAGTTGCACGTAAATGCGGCGCGCCTCGTTGCGGCGTCCGCCGGAAACCAGCGTCTCGGCCAGCAGCAGGCAGGACTGCGTGGCCTTGGTCCGCTCCCACACCGCGTCGGCGAGCGAGAGTTTGAGCAGCGCGTCGATGGCCTGCGTGTCACCAATGCGGGCCACCCCCCCACGCCGCGATGAGGCGCGCGTCCATGTCGGCATCAGTGAGCGCGGCGCGAAATGCCGGCGCAGATTTCTCGTCGCGCAAGACGGCCAGGCTTTGCAGGACGGCCAGCCGGCATCTCCCCTTGGCTGACGGCAGCGCGGCGCGCAGCGGTTCGGCGTCGCCGATCGAAACCAGCGCGGCGGCGGAGTCGGCGCAGAGTTGTTCGTTGGCGAGCAATCCGCTAATGGCGGCTGAGGTGTCCCTGCTGCCAATGATACGAAGTTCCCGGATGAGAAACCCGCGGACGTGCGCGCTCAACGTCGCGTTGCCCAACGGCGCGGCGAGCGCCTGGACCACGAGCTTGCGTTGCGCTTCGCGGCCCGGCGCGGCCACATGAATGACGAGTCCATGGAGGAAATACTCGGCCTTGTAATCCTTGAATCCAGGGTCGGCGGGGTCGGTGACGAGCGTGGTGAGTTCGTTGAGCGCATCGGTTCCACCGGCCAGCGCCTGGTCGAACCACTTCGCGGCGGTGTCGGGATCAGGCCCGGTGAATTTGCTCCCTCCTCCTGTGCGGTCTGGTTTGGGAGTCCTGGGTTTTGCTTTCGGATCGACGGGTTGCTGCGCCTGCTTCTCGGCCGCTTTGCGCGCCTCGATTTCCTTGTCTGTCTCCGGCATCCGGGAGATCAGCCCGGCGAGGTCAAATTTGGCGGTGGCCATAAGGTTCCTTTGGGTTCAACGGGTCTCGTCTTTTTCGTGCCAGCTCACAAATGCCACGGTGCGCGCATGGGTTGGTTGATCAGGCGGTTCGCTTCCTCGTCTCCCGGGCACTCGTGCTTGTCGGGATCGAAGCGGATCTTGCGCCCGAGGCGGATTGAGACGTTCGCCAGGTGCAGGACGGAGACGGTGCGGTAGGCGGCCTCGGCGTTTCCGCCGGCGCGTTTGCGGGCGCGGACCGCCTCGCCGAAGGTCAACAACCGTTCCGGGTCGGGCATCGCCGCGAGCTTCGCGCGGTCCTCCTCGGCGAGATCGTTCAGGCTGATGCCGCGGTTAGCTTTGCGCTCGTAGGGTTCGCCCCATTCGTAGCTGTCGAGCGCGATGATAGTGCCGTCGGCATATTTCAATTCCACCCAACCCCACATGCCGCAGACCTCGTGATGCGCGGGCGGCGCATGGGATTCGATCTCGACCGGCGCGGTGTCGTCCTTGCCCAGCGTCCATGTAACGGGGTCCATGGCGTGCTGGCCCATGTCGCCCATGCCGCCGTTTTCGTAGTCCCAATAGCCGCGGTGCGTTCCGCCGAAACGGTGCGGGTGATACGGCTTCAACGGAGACGGGCCGCAATACATGTCCCAGTCGAGATTTGGCGGAACGGGCTGCGGCTTCGCGTTCACCAGTCCGCTCCATTCCTTCACCTTGAGATGCCCGCGCTGGAGGTGGACCACGGGAGATTTCTTCAACAGACCGCTCTTCAGGATCTTTCGCGTCAGCATCTTGTTCTTATCCTTGCTTGCGCCGAACCGGCCGAAGGTGCCGATCTGGAAGACGCGCCCATAGCGCCGCTCTGCCTCGGCCACGGCGCGGCCCTCTCCGATCGTCCGCGTCATCGGTTTCTCGCAGAGCACGTCCTTGCCGGCCTCCATGGCGGCAATGGAAATCAGCGCGTGCCAGTGGGGCGGCGTGGCGATGGCGATCACGTCCACGTCCTTGCGCTCGAGAACGCGGCGGAAATCCGTGTAGCGCGTCTTGTTGTCCGCGCTGCCGACCCATTTTACGTCGCACTGCGCGACCTTGTTCACGCCAAATCCGGCGCCCTTGAGGCTCTTGCTCAATTCGTCGAACGTACCTGGCCCGCGCCCACCCACGCCGATGAGCACCGCGCCGAGAGTCTCGCTCGGCGGCGGTTGGCCTTCCGCGCCGAACACATGCCGCGGCACGATGGTGAACGCGACGCCGGCGGCGATGGATTCCTTGATGAAGCTGCGACGGGTGAGGCGGTGGAGGCGTTTCATGTTGGTTCGGTTTCGAGTCTGGAACTGGCACTCCGACGCCAGCCGGCGGACGGGTGTTCAACGTCGCAGGAAAGCGCGCGGAAATAGCCGGGCGGTAAATGGCGCGCATCTCAGTTTCTTGCGCGATGCGTATCACTTGTTGGTGGAACTCGTCGCGCTGCGACGAGTGGCGCCGCGTCCAGCGGCGCAAC
>CAYQWK010000013.1:0-33449 GCA_964420805.1 uncultured Bifidobacteriaceae bacterium
CACGAACTGGACCGGCCGCGGAGGCACCACCGCATCGAGCACCTACAACGTGTAAGCCACCTTTCGAGTCTTTTCCGTCTCGAAACGCGAACGCCCGGCAGCCTTCACTGCCGGGCGTTTTTCCTTGGCGTTCAATCACTTGCTCGCCCTGTCGGTCAGCGCTGCACCGCCGCGCGCCGCGGAGCGGCGGGATTACCATCCCCACCCACCAACTGCCGGGTGAAACGGACAACACGTTCAAAGTCCTTGTGCGGCTTGCCATCGACTTCCACCCAACCCCGGATGACCAGGTCCGGACGCACGCTTGACCGTGGTTCAAGATCGAAGTCCCGGCCCTCCGCCCATTCGATCCGGTTCTCATCCAGTCCGCCAAACCACTCCGCTGCGCGGCCCAGCGGCGCGGAGTCCGCGGAGGAAATGTCCAATGGTATCCAGCCCAAACCCGGCGCAAAGAAGTTCGGCCAGCAACGATAGCCGGGATCGTGGTCCTTGCCCTCGTTCTCCGGCTTGAGGCGGCTTCCGTACATGAGCCGGCAGGGAATGCCACGAGCGCGGCAAAGTGCAATGAAGAGCGCGTGCTGGTCCGTGCAACAATCCCCCTTGCCACTCATGCACTCCTGCGCGCTGCCCAGGCACTTCCCTTTCGGCATCGGCCCCGACTTCGAGTAATGCTCGCTCTTCTCGATCACGAACTGAAAATACTTCCAGGCCAGCGCCACCGGATTCGTTTCCTTGCCGCCGAGATCATCGGCCACCGCGCGAATCTCCGGCGTCACCTCCATCAACTTCTCATCCAGCCGCGTCTCGGCGACGAACCCGCGCTGGACCGCCTCGGTCAGCGAACCGGCTTTCGATTCATCTGCCATTCCACTCACTGCGCGCCGCAGCACCTTAAACTCGGTGACCACCCGCAATGGTCGCGCCGGATCGACCGCCGACTCCGCATAAAGCCACGACCGTCCGTAGCGTGGGTCACGCGTAATGCGAAACGAAGCCGGGGCCTCGACCACCCGGAACTCGAGCACCTTCTGCTCGGGCCGGTCCTCGGGAATCCAGAACCATCCGCGCACCATCCGACCGTCAGCCACATTCGTGACGGCGTAGGACTGCCGGACGGTAAAGATGGTGTCGGCCCGCGAAGGGGTGGCGGCCGCCGCAACGGCGAACAACGAGACCATGATGGTGCGAAGGAGCGCGATGGAAATGCGGTGATGTTTCATAAGATGAAAGCGGGGTTGGTGTGCCTAGATATTCAAGCGGAGGAGCGGCGTACGGTTTGCGGGGTTCAGAACTTCCAGTTCAGGTCCAACCGGAAGCGATTTCCGTCCTGGATTGTGGTGATGGTGTCCACGAGGTAGAGCCGGGCCATGAGGTTGATGTTCTTCGAAACGGCATAAGCCAGGCGGAACTCGTGGCCCTTGAAATCGCTCGAATCCGTCTGCGTAGCGCTGCCGAACCGCATCCAATCGTCCTGCGCGTACGAGGCGTTGACCGCAAACGTCTCGATGTGCGCGTAGGTGTAGCCGGCAAGCCAGTCGTGTCGCTGCTTCAACTGGCCAACCATGACCGAGAAGGCGTAACCCAGCGTCTCGTCCCGGTCGCGTGCGGCGTACGGAGCGCCGTCCGCCGGTCCATAATTCAGGAAGTTGTTAAACACATCGGCACCCAGGGTCACCGGCACTTTCCCCACTGGCACCACCCATTGCGCGTTGGCCACGCCGATCAGGTAATCCCGCTCGCCGTTGCGATTGCGCAAGTTCACAGATTCCTCCTCGCCGCTGAGGAAGTGCGCGCCCGCTGCCAGCGTGAAGCGTGACTCCCGCACCGGAACACTGCACTTGAGCTGCGCTGCCAGCATCTGGCCGTTCACGTCCGCGCCTCCGTCCGGCAGAACGAACGCGCCCGCCACAGCCGTCAGGGTGCCCTTGCCCGCCGGCACGTCAAACGTCCCCGCCAGGCCCGTGGGAGTCACATCCTCGTCCCAGAACAATTCGTTCTGCTGCCAGAACGGCGAAACATTGCGCCCGGCCCAAACCGCGACGCTACCGCGTTTGTACTGCACGAAATAGCGGTCCACCTGAAGATCGAGCGAATCACGAGCGCCTCCGTCGTCGCTCACAAAAGTCAGGTGCGGCGACTGCTGGCTGCGATTGCTCCCCGTCCGGACACGCGACCCTATCGACCAGTCCTCGGACAACTGGTAGTTGAAGCCGAGGCGCACACGCAACCGGCCGCGGTTTCTGTCCACGCGTTCAGCTCCCTTCGAGTCGTGCGAATCCCAGTCCTGCTCGTACCGCAGTCGAACGTCCCCGTAAAAGGTCAGGTTCGTGTTGTTGTCAATCCAGTCCAACCCGGTGGTCGCCGCCTGAACTTCCAGCGCACCAACCATGGTCAGAATGGAAAATATGGTCTTTCCGCCCGTGCTTTTCATGATGTCGTTTGTTGTTCTTTTCGCCGCCAGCGGCATGCGACCGCCGGCGTTTGCCCACAACACAGCCGTGTGTTCATCCGGTGCGCTGGGTCGTATGT
Source organism: uncultured Bifidobacteriaceae bacterium (assembly GCA_964420805.1). Taxonomy (GTDB): domain Bacteria; phylum Verrucomicrobiota; class Verrucomicrobiia; order Limisphaerales; family SIBH01; genus JANNGC01. The sequence continues at coordinate 2,530 of CAYQWK010000013.1, forward strand.
AGTTTCGCAGCATCCCCGCATGGCCGGCCACAGACCTGGGACAAACTGCTGGTTCCAAGTGGTAGAAAGCTGTTTCCAATGCCCGTAAATGCGGCCCAGGGTTTGCATTTGCCGTCTGATGCTTCGGCCATTCGTCTCCTTCCAATCGGGAAATCCATCCACTCGACACCGCGATTCATCGTGGCCCAAACTGGACGCATGAATCCCGACGCGTCCATCCCCGGCCAGACCGTGCGCCGCACCCGGTCCATCGCAACCGTCGCCGTCCTCCTTGCCACCTCCACGTTGCTCACCGCATCCGCCCTCGATCCCGTCAACGACTGGCCCGCTTGGCGCGGTCCTGCTCGCGACGGCATTGCCGCCCCGGGACAACAACCGCCCGCGCAATGGAGCGAGACCGAACACATCGTTTGGAAATCAGCTCTGCCGGGCAAAGGCCATGGCTCGCCAACCGTGGTCGGCGATCGCATCTACCTCGCCACCGGCGACCGCGGGAAGCAGACGCAGTCCATCCTCTGCCTTGAGCGCCAGACGGGAAAACTCGTTTGGCAGACACCGGTGCATGGCGGCCAACCGGACGCCGGCAAGCACGCGAATTCCTCCGCCGCCTCCTCGACCGTCGCGTGCGACGGCCGGCGGCTTTTCATCAACTTCCTGAACAGCGCTGCGGTTCACACCACCGCGCTCGATCTCGACGGGAAGATCCTCTGGCAGAAGAAGATTTGCGATTACGTCACACACCAGGGCTTCGGAGCGTCGCCGGTGTTGCACGAATCGCTAGTGCTCGTCTCTGCGGACCACCGCGGCGGCGGTGTCGTGACCGCGCTCGATCAAGAGTCGGGCAAGACTGTCTGGACCGTGCCAAGGCCCAAGATTCCAAACTACACCACCCCCGCCATCCTCCAGGCCGGTGGACGCACGCAGATGGTCATGGCCGGATGCAATTTGATCTCTAGCTTCGATCCCCTCACCGGCCGCAAGCTCTGGGAAATCGACGGCTCGACCGAGGAATGCGTCATTACCGCCGTCACCGACGGCACGCGCGTGTTCACCAGCGGCGGCTACCCGCGCAATCACAGCGTGGCGGTGCTTGCCGACGGCTCCGGCAAAATCGCCTGGCAGAATAACGCCCGGGTTTATGTGCCCTCAATGATCCAGAAAGACGGCCACCTCTACGCCGTGTTGGACGCCGGCATGGCTGTTTGCTGGAAATCGGACACCGGCGAAGAGCTTTGGAAAGAACGGCTTGGCGGAGATTTCTACGCCTCGCCCGTCATGGTTGGAAACCGCATCTACGCCTCGAACGTGGGCGGCAAGACCTTCGTCTTCGAGGCCACACCAAAGAGCTTCAAGCTGCTCGCCGAAAACCAGCTTGGCCAGGAAGCCTACGCCTCGCCGGTGATTTGCGGCAGCCGTGTTTATCTCCGCGTCGCGCAACGCGGCGAGAACCGCCAGGAATTCCTGTATTGCATCGGTGAAAACCGCCGTTGATTCCCGGCCCCGCCTCGAGATCTGCCTCGACAGCGTTGCGTCCGCACGCGCCGCCGCGGCCGGCGGAGCTGATCGCGTGGAACTCTGCGCGAACCTGCCCGAAGGCGGCACGACACCCAGTGCCGGAATGATCCGTGCCGTGCGCGCCGCCTTCCCCGGCGACCTCATGGTCATCATCCGCCCGCGCGGCAGCGACTTCCTTTACTCCGAGGAAGAACTGAACGTGATGCTCGACGACATCCGACTGGCCCGCGACCTCGGTGCGGCCGGCGTCGTCTTCGGCTGCCTGACGCGCGAAGGCCGCGTGGACACCGCGGCGTGCGGACGTTTGCTCGAAGCCGCCGGCCCAATGGATGTCACCTTCCATCGCGCGTTCGACATGACGTGCGACTTGGACGCCGCGTTGGAGGATATCATCAGCCTCGGCATCAAACGGATTCTCACTTCCGGCGGTCAATCCGACGTATCCGCGGGAACCGGCCGGATCGCTGAACTGGTGCGGCGGTCTGCCGGCCGCGCCACGATCATGCCCGGCGGCGGCGTCACGGAGGAAAATCTCGCCATCGTCATCCAGGCCACCGGCGCACAGGAAATTCACCTCAGCGCCCGCCACGCCGTGCCGGGCCGGATGGAATTTCGCAACGCCGCCTGCTTCATGGGCGCGTTCTCGAAGGGACAGGAATACGACCGGCGCGAAGCGAGCGTTGAGAGAATCCGACTTGCCCGGTGCGCCCTGGACGCCGCTTGTGCCAGACTTTGAACCGTTACATCACCCGCCGCCAAACTGCGCCCACAATTCCTCGAACACCCGGGAAAACTCGCACACCAGGCGCGCATCGCCCGTCAGGATGAAATTTTCCTCGTTGTGCAGCGCGGCCGAGCGGGTCCAATTGTAGCTCCCCGTCAGCAAAGTCCTTTGGTCAATTAGTGCGAACTTATGGTGCATGTGAAACTCCGTGTGATCCTCCCGCACTGCAATGCCCGCCTGCCGCAACCGCGAAATGTCCGAACCGGGGTCGAGCCGCTTTTCGTTGTCCGTAATGATACGCAACCGAACGCCGCGCCGGTGCGCCGCGATCATCGCGCTCGAAATCCGGTCGTCCGTGATTGTGAAGACACACACATCGACGGAAGCCCGCGCCTCGCCAAACAGCCGCACGATGCGTGCCGCGCCATCATGTTGCGGAGTGAAACACGCCTCGGCCACATCGCTGGAAGCAGCGCCAGAGGCAAGGGGCGTAAGCAACTTCACGATCCTTTCCAGCCAGTTCAGGGCGGCAAAATGCGGGATGGTTTTCGCTTCAATGGCCTCCCGCGCCAGATCGAAGGCCATGCTTTGATACACCGCACGCTTGTTACCATCTGCTGGCGGCGATTCGAGCCACGCCTTGAAGTCGTCACGTTCCGCTCGGTCAAGCCGCCCGTCTTGCAAACTCGCGCGGAGCATTACACGCACTTCATGATCTTGCATGATGAAAATCCGTTGCGCGCGGATTAGCAATTCCCCATCGCCCGCGCCGCGTCGCGCAGCTCCTGTTTGTAATCGCGCACCGGCTCGCCATAACCCTCCCGTCGAATCTTCAACGCCGGCGCGATGATTTCCGCGCGCGGATCAATCTCGCGTCCGAAGATGACCGGCCAGAGGCGGCGGCAGTTGTCCGCCATTTCATGCCCTTGCTCCTCGTCGAAGCTTGGCCGGAACAGGTCCACCGCCATGCGCAGCTCGTGGATCAATTCCGCCTCCGTCGGATGCCCGGTCTTGCGGATGACCACGCGGAAGGCCTCAAAATCCTTCTCGTCCATCCGGTTCATCTTGGCGATGAGGATGTCGATGGGGTGCGGAAGAAACAGCGTGCAGTTTGCGACCTGTGTTGAGCGCAACCGTGTGCGCCAGCGCGGGCTGGTGCGAAAGTTCAGTTCGCTGCTGACCTGCACGTAAAATTGCGCCTGATCCTGTCCAAGGCCGGCCCGCTCTACCAACTCTCGCAAATCCTCCGCATCGCCGAACAAGTCCACGTCCGCGCTGGTTAATCGTGCATCGACGCTGATTTGAAGCGGGGCGGAACCAAACAAGGTGATGTTGAAATGCCGGTCCTTTGGCAAGGCGGCGACTAGCTTCCGAATGAGAAACCCGGCGCTCGTCTGCAAATCAATTGAACCAGCCCATGAGTCCAGGTCCATATTTCCTCCTTGCACGCAACGACCACCACGCCTGATCCAGCAGCCGGTTAGTCACGCCTGGGTCTTCGGCCAACAGCGCGGCCAACCGCTGGTCGCGCGGCGTCCACGGCCGGCCGGCCTCCCGCTTGTGCAGGAGCCGCGCCGCAATGCGCGCCTTGCGCCACCATGGATCCATAAGGCGCTCGCGCGGCGATGATGGACTTGTCTGGTTCATGTCGGATTCGCTGCCCGCAGATTAGCTGCTCCGCCCCGATTTGCAACGCGGCAGCCGGAAGGCGCGCGGCCTCATCCCCCTCGGCCGGCCCTTCACCGCCGATACTTCGACGCCTCGGGCATCTTCTTGAAGCGATCGAGTGCCGATTGCTTCCAGTCGCTGGTCGCAATTTTTACCGCCGATGCGGCAGGCGCTGGCCTCTCGTGCGGCTCGACCTCCGGCGCGTGTGCTGGCGGCGAAACCGGGGCCGGTTCAGCGGGACGGACTGGCGCGCGTTGCTCGAAGTAAGAACCCGCCCCGAAAGCCTGCAATGTCGGCGAAGGCGTGGCGGCCGACGGCGTAACTGGCGCAGGCCGCACCAATGGAGGTGGCTGCGGATGCGCCGGCGTGTCAATCACATCGTCCGCGTGCCAGCACAGCCGCACCGACGGCGACGGCCCCACATGCACCACGAGCTCGCGATAGCTCAGGTTGGACAAGTGCATTTGCGCTGTCAGTCCTTCAGCCTTGGCCAACGAGGCCAGCAAAGCGCTGATGGTCGCACGCGCCACATTCGCGGAAACCAACGCGTGAATCCGCGCCTCGGAAACGCTCTCGACCCTCGCCAGCCGCACGATGAGCCGCTGCACCGGGCTGACCTCCATCTCCACGCCGATCAACTGGTAACCCGCCTCGAGGAACGTGTCCGCGTGGTCATTCAACTCGCGCAAGGCCTGTGTCAGCCGGTCGCCGCTGTCCGCGCGCAGCCCGCTCATCACGGTCTGTACGTCGCCGCGGATTTGCTGAAGCTGCCCGGCCGTCATCAACACCGTCTCGCGCAACTGCGCCGCCTGCGCGGGCGCGGCTTCGATGACCTGCTTCACCTGGGCCGCCTTCTGGCCCAGGTCCTGGATTTTGTGAATGAGGTTTTTCATGCGCTTCCTTTCGGATCTTCCTGGGATGGCCGCGGCTGGTTCTTCTGTTCCAACACCTGATGGAACTTCTCCAGGAAAGCCTGTTCGTTGGTCAGCATTTCCTGCGTCATCTCGAATTCGACGACGCCCTGCTTGGCGCGCGCGGCAAGCAACTCTTGCGCGTTGCGCAAATGGTCCCGTTGCTGCGCCGTCATATCCTTCAGGCTGGCCAGCGTGCTGTGGACCATTTCCATTTCGTGCTCCATGCGCTTCATCGCCTCGGCCATCGTGCCAGCGTGCGAGGATGAGATTGCGCGGCTTAAATCCTCGCGCAATGCCTTCAGCCCCTCGGCAAGCTGGCGGGCGATACCATTGCCATCCGATGCCGCCGCAGGCGATGCACCCGGCGCTAACAGCCGCTGCTCGAGGGCGGTTCGCAATGCCTCAAGGCTCTGGCTCAACGGGCCAAGGTCCACCTTGAGCGGCGCGGGCTTCGACATCTGGCGCTCCAGGGTTTCGCCGATGGACTGCAAGCCGCCGCGAAAATCCGCGAGTTGCGCCACAACGCGCCCGACCGGATCGGAATCGCCTCCCGCGCGCGCGAGCGTGTTGCGTTTGAAAGTCCCCTTGATCTCCTCCCAGCGCGTTTTCTCGGCAGGCGTCTGCACGCCGAGCATTTCCTTGAACTTGAGGAAGTTCGACTCCGCGCCCGTGGTGAGCGTCTGCGATTCGCCGCGATAGTGGTCGATGATAAGCGCCTGCACCTCGTCGTCGTTCATGATCGGCACCACCTTTCCGGCCAGCCGGTTCATGTTGCGATACGAGCCTTGAAGGCGGAACGGCGGCTCGGTCCGGAACTCGTCGGCCTGCGCGGCGGAATGGATGTACTCCTGGTTCACGCGCAGCACGACCTCGCGAATCCGCACCAGCTTCCTCATCACGCCCAGAATCTCCTCGACCTCCTGCTGCGAGTAGCTGCCCTCGAATCCGTCCGCCTCGCGCTCGCCCGTGCTGGCCATGCGCACAAAGGAACGAATGTCCTTCTGGCTCTTGTTCGCCAGCGGCGCAAGCGCGGCATTCGAGGTGATCGCGTTCTCCAGGTAGCTCGCCTTGAACCACTCCGCGCTGCCGCCGATGATGTCGCCGAGGTTGTAGGTGTCCGCGCGGTTGGCGAGCATGTCGGGCAGTTTGAACTTCAAACCGCTCTCGGTATAGGGATTGCCCGCCATCACGACCACGACCTTTCGCCCACGCAAATCGTAAGTGCGCGGCTTCCCGCGCCACACGCCCTCAATCTTCCGCTGGCCATCGCACAGTGAGATGAACTTTTGCAGGAACTCGGGGTTCGTGTGCTGGATGTCGTCCACGCAAATCATCACGTTGTCGCCCATTTCCAGCGCGAGGTTCAGCTTCTGGATTTCCTCACGCGCCGCGGCGTTCGGCGCCTCCTCGGGATCGAGCGACGTGACGGCGTGGCCGATAGCCGGGCCGTTGATCTTGATGAAGACGATGCCAAGCCGGCTGGCGACGTATTCCATCAGCGTCGTCTTGCCGTAGCCGGGCGGCGAGATGAGCAGCAGCAGGCCCATCAGGTCCGTCCGCCTGGCGTCGCCCGCCGCGCCGATCTGCTTGGCCAGGTTGTCGCCCACGAGCGGAAGGTAGACCTGGTCGATGAGTTGGTTGCGCACGAAGGACGTGAGGACGTTCGGCTTGAACTCATCAAGGCGGAGCCTGGCGCGCTCGCGGTCGATGAGCCGGGTCTTAACCTGATGAAATTCCTGAAAGCGCGGCACCACGTCGCGCTCGAAGCGCTGGAGCCTCTCGGTAAAGGCAAGGTAATCGAAGTGATATTTGTTCTCGCGAATGACGGCGTGCGCGCCGCGCATTCCATCCAGCACCTGCGCCGTTCCGGCCCCGACCACGGAGCGCTGGAAGCCTTCACCGCAGAAGACCAGCGCGGCCACCTCGTCGCGGTAGCGGGCCAACTCCGGCCGGGCGAGCAGGAATCCATGCACCCAGTCGCGGATCAGTTCCAACTCGCTGGCGGGATGCCCCGCCAACCCGGCACGCATCCGCCCGAACTCCAGGTCGCAGCCCTTGCCCGCGAGATGGCGGTTGAAGTCGGCGAGCAACCGGCCCGCCTCAAGGCTGACGACGAACGTGTCGCCAGTGACCAGTTCATGGAACAAGTACTCGCCCGCGACTGAAACGAGGTCGCGCGGAAATACCGGCGTTTGTTCGACAAACGTCGCAAGCAGCGCCTGCAACGCGGCGATGTAGTCCTGCTGCGCCGGATCGCCGGGGAACAGGCGGTTGCGCACGGCGAATCCTTTGAGTTTCGCGTCCCAAAGCGCGCGGGTCTCCGCCGGACAAAACCGGTGCCAGAACACCAGAGCGCAGGCGCGCGCGGCGGGATGGTAGCGGGCCAGTTGCAGCGCCGTGTGGGTTTCGAGCAGCACGCGGAAGATGCGTTCGCCGTCGAGGTCGTGGATGCCCTTGGTGTAACCCTCGTGGTAACGCGCGTTGACGAACTCCTGCACGAAAGCGAGCCGCTGCGCCTCGGACATTGTGGCGATGGACACGACGCCTGGAGTACCGGTCTCCGACCCGGCGCGGCGGGCGTCGTCGGCGCGCCACGCCGGACCGGAAGCCGGCGCTCCGGCCGCCTTCAACAACTGCCACGCGAGATACTCGCCGCGATACACGTCACGATTTTCCGACACGACTTCCTGGTCCCAGACATCGCGCGTCGCGTTGAACGCCTCGTCGGTTATCGCATCGAAATATTTCGTACTCGTGAGGTGCAGATGCTGCACGCCGTCGCGGTTCACCACCGTCAGGTCAAGCGGCTGCGTGTTGATGTTGAAGCGATGCTTGCCAAGTTGGATGACCGGCGCGCCGCCCACGAACAGCTCGAGCCGGTCCTTCAACTGCCGCACCGCTTCCTGCTGCACGCTCTTGAGGCGGCCTTGCAAATCGTCGGCCTTGACCGAGTCGCCCAGCGCCAGCAACTGCCCGATGATCTCGCGCACCTTTGCGATCATCAGGTCGGAGGCCATGTACGTGTTGATGTCCTCGACGGCCTTGAATCCAGCGAGACGGTTCTGGATCACCTTGAGGATGCGCTCGGCGGCGGCGAGTTGCGCGGCGGACTTGCGGTTGCGCTGCTCGACGAGCGCGACCTTGCGCTGCTCGAAGGCCTCGTAGAGCGAGGTGCGCTTGCCGGCCAGCTCGACGGTGTATTCCTCGAAGTCTGCGAACGCTCCTTCCAGTTCCTCCAACTGTACGGTGAGGCGGTTGAGGTACTCGTCGCACTTCGCCGGTGTGTCACAGAGATCGAGGTAGCTGGCGGCAGACTGGCTGAGCAGTTTCATCTGCGCGCCGAACTGCGCCGCACCTTCGGCAGCCGCGAGTGTTTGCAGGTGCTTCTTCAACGCCGCCTTCACCTGGTTCAGCGTCGAGTAAATGCCCGTGATGCTGTCGATAATACGCGTGGTCTCGGTGGCGTCCTCGATCTTCAGGCTGTTGACGATCTCGATGAGCATTTCCAATTCGGCGCCGGCGTCGGCGACAGCCTTATCGATCTGCCGGCCTTCTGCGACCTTGGTCACCTTGTCCACGGCGGCAAGCTGCGCGTCGGCCTGCTTGCGATACGGATCGAGGGCGGCGGGCTGGAGCAGGAATCTCACGCAGGCCTTCGCCAGCTCGTCAGTTTGCGCGGCAACGGCTTTCTCGGATTCATCGATCTGCGTGAGATCGACGTAACGGACCTCTTTGAGCGTAATCAGCCCGCCGCGGAGGTGACGCAGCGCGGCGAGATTGTGAACAAAGTCCTCCAGCTTGTTCAGGCCGGCGCGGCGGATGGTCTGGAACCGCTCCTCGCAACGCTTGCGAACGTCGCGGACTTTCTGCACCGCTTCACGCTGGAGCCGGCAGACCTTGTCGAATTCATCCACCGCCTTGTCCGCCGCGTCGCGCACGGCGCGCAAGGCGGCATCGGCCTGGAAGCCGTCCGCGCCGGCGAGCCACGGATACGAGTCCAGCAGCGCGCCGCAACGTTTCACCAGGTCGATGTAAATGCTGGCGTAGGGGTTCTCCTTGCGCACCAGCGTCAGCACCTCGTTGCACTCGGCGAGACAGCGCACGACCTCCTTGTTGCCAACTTGAAAGAGGAAGGCATCCTTCTTCCCCTCCGGTTCCTGGCCGGGCTGATGAAAGGGCGTCTGCCGCAGTTGAATCATGTGATGCTTCTGAGGCTCGGCGTCCGCGCGGAAGAGAATAAGATGGCCGTCGGCGAAGAGTGAAAAGCCGTGGCAGGTGATCCGCTCGTCCACCTTTTGCGCGATCAGGCGATAAGGCATGAGCACGTATTCGCCGGTGTCGTTTGCGTAAAAGACAAAGAGCGTGTCCTCGCCGTTCGGAGCCTGCACCACCCGTTCGAGCACCAGGCCGCTCTCGCGCGCCTCGAACTGCTTCAACTCGCCCGTGGCGAGAAAATATCCGTCTGGAAAAATCAGCCCCTGCTCCTCGGGCAGCCGCGCGCAAGACTGGCCGATGGAATCCACACGCACAACGGATTGCTGCTTCTCGTTGAAGATGAAATGACGCGCGACGGGTTCCTTGTACGGCCGGATTTTGAGAAGGATAAGATGGTCGATGACGGCGTAAGCAATCTCGGCATCATCCACCTTCTGATATTTGTCATCGACCGGCTCGGAGTAGATGCCTTCGCCGGTCTTCGTGTTGTCCTCGACCTTGATCGTCAGATCGCCACCGACGCATTCGACGAAGACGCGGTCCTCGATGGAAATGTGCGAATGATCGCCGTATCGGAACGACTCGCGGTCAGGCGTTAGCCAGCGGAAGCTGTGCGGGGGCGGAAATCCAACCTTGCGGAACTCGTGCTCGCTGCGGCCATCGGCATAGCGCAATTGGCCGCCATTGAACACCCACTTGAAGACCGCGATGTCGTTGATGCCGGGTCCGGTCGAAAAAACCATGTAGAGGTTCCCGTCGATGAGCGAGAACTTCGCAAACGACGCCTTCTCATAGACGTTGTAGAGGCGTTTGAAGTCCGTGATGAAGTTCTTGTCCTGAAGCACCTCCAGGTCGCGTTCCTTGAATGCGCCGGCGTCGGCGTCGCGTTTATAGACAGCAAAGACATCCGCCAGTTCGATCTCCTTCTTAAGCCCAAAACGTACGTTGAACCCGAACAGAAAACGCCCGCGTCCGAGTTGGACCATGTCGCGCGGGATGCAGTTGTGCGCGGTGACAATGCGGTCGGCCTGGAGCAGCTTGAACTCGATGGAGCCAAACACCTCGGTCCGGCGCGCATCAAGCTTCGCCATTCGCTCGCGAAGCAGCTCGCCCTGCGCCTGAAGCCGCTGGCGGATAACCTCGTAAGTCGCGCTGCCAAGGGTCTGGATGGTCGAGGGCGCGGAGGAGCCGGCCCCATTGGCGGAGGCGGGCGTGGCGGATTTCTTGTCGTCGGGCATGCGTTCAGCAGGACAAATCGGGCGCGCCGAATGCGATTCCCAGGTAATCGAAACTGAGCTGGTCAGGCGACATTGGGCGCAGGATTGCTTCGCACGATGAGGAGAATTGAAGCGCCGAGGGCTAGCGCTGAAATGCCTGAAGTGATGACGGATTCGTATTGTTCCCTCCGTATCTCTTCCATCCTCTCCCGTTCCGAATCGGATGACCTGTGAATCGCGATCAGAAGGTTCGCCGCCCTCGCCTTGAGCCAATGCTCACCAGCATCCAACAGCGCCAATCCCATTGAGGCCCCGACCAGCAGGATGATCAGCGCCCGCGGCTTCGGGAAGCGCAACATCAGCCGCCTGCTTTTGGATGGCGCTTCAATCATTTGCTTTCAGACCGCCGATCACCGACCACTTCCGCCGCCGCCAGTTCGCCAATTCCGCTCTCCTTCGCCATCGCGAGAGCCGACCGGATTAATCCCTGAACGGACGAGTCCTTGCTTGACCCCATCAACTTGCCGAGCAACGCGGCGACCGTGAGGTTCTTCACGTCCTCGGAGGAGATGCCGAAATCGGCAATCCATTGCTTGAGTTGCGCTCGGAAGTAATCGCCATCGCCGTTGAAGAACGTGCTCTTGATGTCGGTGAGGGTGCGGCTGTTGTTGACCATGCGGTCCACGGATTTGCCGGTGCCCACGGCCTTGACGATCTTCTCGAAGAAGTCGTTTTCGCCGCCGACGATGTCGATGTGGGAATGCTTGAGAGCTTCGCCCACGATGCCGGAGTTGGCCTGGGCAATGTCCTTTTGCACATGAATGGCCGCGAGTTCGACGTCGCGTTCCTTGGCGAGGCGGAGCTTGAACTCCTCATGCGTGCGGCCGGCCTCGTGGAAGAGTTTCATGGCCTCGGCCTTCTGGTGGATCGCTTTGGCCTCGGCAAGTCCGCGGGCCTCGATGCCGGCGGCGGTGGCCATTTCCTTTTCTTTGTGGCCCTCGGCCTCGGCCTCGGCCTGGGTCTGGGTGTTGGTGGCGTTGACAGTGCCCTTGGCCTTGGTGACCTCAGCCTCGGCGAGGCCCACGTCCTTGATGGCCACGGCGTCGGCCTGCTTGGCGGCAGCCTTGGCGGTAATGACCTTGGCCTCAGCCAGTCCAGGCGCGGCTTGGCGCGCGGCGACGCCCTCGGCCTCCTGCTGCGCGGCATGGCGGCGCTTCTCAGACGCCTTTGCCTCGGCGTCGGCAATGGTCTGGAGGCGTTCGGACTCGCGGAGAGCCGCCTCGCGGGCGGCCTCGGCGGCGGTGATCATTTTGATTTTGTCGGCTTCGGCAAGATTGCGCTCGGCCTCCTTCTGCGCCTCGGAGGCAACGACCTTTGAAACCTGATCCTTCTTCGCGTTCATCTCGGCCTCGATGAGCGTGACCTCGCTGACGCGCTGGGCGGTCATGCGGGCCTCGATGTTCAGCTTCTCCTCCTCCTGCTGCACGACGGATTTTTCCTCGGCCACGACGACGGCGCGCTTGCGCTGCACCTCGACGGCGGCCTCGGCCACTTTCACTTCCTTGTCCATCTCGGCGAGCGACACAGTGCGTTCGCGGCGGACACGCGCCTCCTCGCCTTCCTGAGTGGCCTCCTGTTCAAGCCGTTGCTTTTCCTTCTTAACGGTGAACTCGCGCTCTTGCACGGCGCGATTCATGTCCTCGGTACGCAAACGGATGGACTCCTCGGCCTCCAGGCGCTTGCCTTCAACTTCCTGGCGGCGCGCCTCGATGACCTTGCGGGCCTCGGCCTCCTCGTTGGCCTTCACCTCGGTGATGGCGCGAGTCTGCTTGGCGTTGTCCTCCTCGTTGCGGCGTTTCTGCTCGCGCTTGGCAATGTCGGCATCCGCGTTCTCCTTCTCGACCTGGACCTGCGCGCGCTGGGTGTGCTCGTTGGAAATCACCCGCTCCCGCTGCGTGATCTCGGTGATCTTCTTAATGCCCTCGGCGTCGAGTACGTTGTTGGGATCATGCTGGTCGAGCGGCGTTTGCTCAATGTAGTCAATGGCCACGTCCTGAAGCAGGAAGCCGTCGAGATCCTTGCCGATGGTGACCTGAATCTGGTCGCGGAACTTGATGCGTTCGGTGAAGAGCTCGTGAAATTCCATCTGTTTGCCGGCCGTCTTGAGCGCCTCGGAGAACTTGGCCTCGAACAGTTCGCGCAACTGGTTCAGATCCGAAACGCGCTCGGGCGTGAGCATCTGGGCGACCTTGCGCACGCTTTCAGGGTTCGCATCCACGCGGATGTAAAAGGCCACGGTGATGTCGGCGCGGATGTTGTCCTTGCAGACCAGGCCGTCCTTGCCCTTGCGATGGATCTCGAGCTTTTTCACGGAAATGTCCACCAATTCGAGCGTCTGAATGACGGGAACGCGGATCATCCAGTCAAAGGCCACGCGCATTCCGCCAAGGCCCACTATGACGCCTGCCTTTCCGGGCTGAATCTTGACGATGAAGAGCACGCCCAGAATGGCGAGGGCAATAAGCGCCGCAACGGCGACGGCGATGTAGATGAAGATCATGGCGTTTGGATGTGGTTAGAAAACTCCCACGTGACGACAGCACTGGAGCCGGGGTGGCAATCCCGCCGGCTCAGGCGCTGGGTTCGTTGGATTCATTTGAACTGCCCGGTGGATACCAGAACCGCAACAAGGCAGGCGAACAGAATTCACCCCGGTGTTTTCCACAGGGCGCATCTCAGTTTCTTGCAGGTAGTGGTTGTCGCGCTATCCACCCTCCGCATTACTTGCTACGGAGGTCCGGCGGCAACCCCGTCCGCGCAGAGCGGATGGAAAGGAGGCGCGAGTCCGTCCGTAGCGCGACGAGTCCCACCACCCAGAAATACACAGCGTGCAAGAAACTGAGATGCGTCCTTTTCTACACCGGACAAACGCCACCGGAGCCACGCTTGACGGTGAAAGCACCGCCCTGCTAACTCGCCGCCGCATGTCACCAAATGTCTCCCGCTCATGGTTCTGGCTGCTCGTCGTGTCCGTGCTGAGCATCGCCGCATGGCTTGTCTGGCGTTGCCAGAACGACGCCACGGTTGCGTACCTGCCAGGACATTCGCCGGCGACGTGGATTGTTTACCCGAACGCGCCCGACATTTTGGCTCATCCAGCGGCCAGGCCCGGCGCGGAGCTTCCGGCGATTTTCTCACGCGAATTCACGATCACAAAATCGCCGGAGGCAACGCTGGAAATTCGCGCGGCGCAGAAGTTCACCGTGCGGTTGAACGGGCAGCCGGTCGCGGTTGCTCCGCCAGCCAACTGGAAAAACGCCGCGCGCGCAAACGTCGGAATGTTACTGCGCGAGACGACGAATGTGATCGAAGTCACGGTGATCAACCCATCTGGGCCGCCGGCCCTGTGGTGCGTGATCCGGTCCGGCGACCGGCGGGTGACAAGCGATGCCGTATGGCGAGTAACCTACGCCGGCGCAGTGGTCCTGCCTGCCCGCGCTGCCGGGGATGCCCCCACCATCCGCCCCGGAAATCCAATGTACCGGGCTGAGACGCCGTTCGATGGATTCAAACGCCGCGCCGGCAGGCAGGCCGTGCTGCTCGTTGCGGCGGTGATCTTCGCTGCGCTGATTACCGGGGCATTCTCGAAAATGATCGCCGCTGATACGCGGCCGCCGCGACAACTCATCATGCTGGCGCTCGGCGGGCTGGCGGTGGTGTGGGTGTTCATGTTCTGGAACAACTCGCGGCTGATTTCGCCTTTCAGCGGCTTCGACTCCCGCCATCACCTCAGCTACGTGAAGTTCGTGCAGGAGCACAATGCCCTGCCCGGCGCGCGTGACGGCTGGGAGACACACCAACCGCCGCTCTACTACGTAACCGCGGCGTGGTTTCTCAAACTCATGTCTCTCGATTCAGGTTCAATCCAGGGTTTCTTCGGGCTGCGCGCCTTGAACCTTTTGATCGCGCTCGGACAGATCGGCCTGGTTTTCGCCAGCCTGCGGCTGCTTTTCCCGGATGAATTGAGGCGTCCGCTGCTGGGTACGGTGCTGGCCGCTTTCCTTCCCGCGCATATTTATCACGCGCATTACGTGAGCAATGAGACATTCCTCGCGCTGCTGGCCACGGCTTCGTTTTACCTTTGCCTGCGGTTCGTAAAGTACGGTGGCAGCCCCTTGTTCTGCGGTGGACTAGGCGCTGTAGTCGGTGCCGCGCTGCTGACGAAGGTCTCTGCCATCCTCATCGCGCCGCTCATACTCGCAGCACTCATCGCCGCGCTGGCAACGAAGGCGGCGGGCGCGAAGGAGTGGCTCCGCACGCTTGGGCCGTTCGCGCTGGCGTGCGTGCTGGTGTGCGGTTGGCACTACGCGCGGGTCTGGTCGCAACACGGGAATCCACTGGGCAGCGGACACCAATGGGCCTACGGCGCGGGCGGCTGGTGGCAGGAACCTGGACTGCGAACGGCGGGTTATTTCCTGAACTTCGGACAGTCGCTGATTCATCCGCCATATAGCGGTTTTCACAGTTTCTGGGACGGCCTTTACTCGACGTTGTGGGGCGATGGTCTTTTCGGCGGCACAACGAACGCCGACGTGCGCCCACCGTGGGACGACGCAATGCTCCTGGCGGGATACTGGTTGGCGCTGGCCCCGGTGCTTTGCGTAGTTGTAGGAGCGGTGATCCTTGGATTCCGGGTGTTCCGCGAACCATCGATCGAAGGCCTGTTGATGCTGGCTGCGCCGCTCATCTTCGTCATGGGTTTGATCTATTTCTCGCTGACGGCGCCGGGCACCACGCAGACGAGAGCCTCGTTCGGGTTGATGGTGTTGCTGCCGTTCAGCGTATGGTTCGTGAGGGGCTTCGAGCGGATTGCCTCGACGCATCGTCACGCCAGCTTCGCAATAATGGCGCTGACGAGTTTTTCGACGCACTTCGTCTCGGCGAATTCTGCGCAGGTGCAAACGCTTCGTGCGCAGGCGTTACTGACCGAGGGACAGATCGCGTTGGCCGGGCAATATGCGCAGTTGGCGTTGCAACTCGATTCATCGAAGCACCTGGCCCGCTCCATCCTCGCCGATTGCCTGAACGCAACTGGCCAGACCAATGAAGCCCGGATGTTGATTCAACAAGCCATCGGCAAGCGGCCGAATGACGCCGCCGTTCGCCTTGACGCATCGTATGAACTTTCCCAATCAGGCCGCCTGGATGAAGCCGTGCAACAGGTGCGCGAAGCACTCCGTCTGGCCCCGGATCATCCAATGGCAGCAAGAGAACTGGTGGTGTTGCTTACGCGCCAACAACGGCTGCCCGAGGCGTTGATCGCTTGTCGCGCGGCATTGGGAATCCGTCCACATGATCCTCAATTGCAGGGATGGCTGGCTGATTTGCGGCAAGGCAAGGCGCCGCAGGTTTCACCCCCTCGTTGAATTGACACGATTTCGGACCTCGAAGGCGTATCCGAAGGATCAGCCAGTTTTCGTGGGAAAAGCGTTGGTTTTTAATGTGCGCGCAAAGGCCGCCAATTCATCACTTGCACTGGCCGGTACCTTTTTTGACAATGCGCGCACTATGGCTGTCAAAGTCCGAATTCCTACGCCCCTGCGCAAGCTCACCAACGACGCGGAGTTGGTCGAAATCAGCGCCGCCACCATTGGTGACGCGATCACCGAGTTGCAGGGACGCTATCCCGGCATCAAGGAAAGGCTCGTCGATGAACAGGGCGCGGTTCGGCGGTTTGTGAACGTATATGTGAATGAAGAGGACATCCGTTTCCTTGAGAACCAGAACACGCCGCTCAAAGACGGAGACGAGGTTAGCATCATTCCCGCCATCGCAGGCGGTTAATAGAACCCAGAACATTCGTAACGGAGAAGATCATGGCACGCGCGAGTTCAAAGACCTCCAAGACTACGGCGAAAAAGAACCCTCCCGCCAACGGCAAACAGCAGCGCCGGCTTTGGCTGATGTATCCGCCGCGGTTGATCAAAACACCGGTCATTTGGGAACTCGGGCACAAGTTCCCGGTGGTGACGAACGTACGCCAAGCCAGTGTCACGGATGAAATCGGCATCGTCTGTCTTGAACTGGATGGCGAGGCTGGCGCGATCAAGGCGGCGATTTCATGGCTGGAAAAGCTTGGCGTGAATGTCGAACCGGTGGAAATCAACGTGATCGAGAGTTGAGCGGGCGCACACTGGAAAGCGCGTCCCGTTTCTATTTCGCGAACTCGATGCAGCGGGTTTCGCGCACAACCGTCACGCGAATCTGCCCGGGATACTGAAGCTCTTCCTCAATCCGGCGGGTGATATTTCTGGCCATGACCAAGGCTTGGTCGTCGGTGCATTGGTCGGGGTGAACCAGCACCCGCAACTCCCTTCCGGCTTGGACGGCGTACACTTTGTCCACGCCGGAAAACGACATGCCAATTCGCTCAAGGTCTTCAACCCGCTTGAGGTAAGTCGTCATCGTTTCCGATCGCGCCCCGGGCCGCGATGCGCTTATGGCATCGGCGGCACTGACCAACACCGCCCAAGGGCCAACAGCGGGCACTTCGCCGTGGTGGGCGGCAACGCCATTCACCACCGCGTCATTCTCACCGTGACGCTTGATAATATCAGCGCCAACGATGGCATGAGGCCCCTCAATCTCGTGATTCACGGCCTTTCCGATGTCGTGCAGTAATCCGGCGCGCTTGGCGACGGAAATGTCCAACCCGAGTTCTGCGGCCATCAAGGCGGTGAGGTGCGCAACTTCGATGGAATGTTCGAGCACATTCTGGGAATAGCTCTGCCGGAATTTCAATTTGCCCAGCAACTTGACGATCTCCGGATGCATCGGCCCCACACCGGCACGAACCACCGCCTCGTCACCCGCCCGAAACACGGATTCCTCCATTTCGCCCTTCACCGCCACGACCACTTCCTCAATCCGGGTGGGATGAATACGTCCGTCCGCGATCAACCTGCTCATCGCCTCGCGTGCGATTTCACGACGAACCGGATCGAAACCGGACAGAACCACGGCATTCGGCGTGTCATCGATCATAACGGTGACGCCGGTGGCCGCCTCAAACGCACGGATGTTCCGTCCCTCGCGGCCAATAATGCGGCCCTTGATCTCATTGTCAGTCAGAGCCAGGGTCGCGGTCGTGCTCTCAAACGTCTGGCTGCCGGCGTAGCGTTGCAGTGTGTTGGCAATAACCCACTTCGCCTTCTCCTCGGCGCGGAATTTGGCCTCCTCGACGATTCGCCGGGCTTGCGCGCTGGCATCCGCCTCGGCTTGCAGACCAATCTCGCGCATTAACTGCGCCCGCGCATCCGCCTCGGACAAATGGGCCACCGCCGCGAGTTGTTTCCGCACTTTGGAGAGCAAGATTGGGAGTTCGAGTTCGCGGGCCTGCAATTGCGTTGATTGTCCAGTGAGCGCCTCCTTTTGCGCGTTCAGATCCTCCGTCTGGCGAGCGACCGCGTTCTCGCGTTCGACAAGGCGGCCTTCATTTTCCGCGAGTTGCTTCAATCGTGTCGCAATCGAACGTTCGGCATCCTCACGAAGCCGGAGGGCTTCTTCGTTGCCACGCAATCGCCCCTCCCGAGCTGTCGCCTCAGCCTCGCGCTTGGCGTTATCGAGAATGTCCTGCGCTTGGCGAATCCGGGCACTGGCTGTCGTCCGCTCCTTCCAGCGCAAGGCGAGAAAAGCCAATATCGCTCCCGCGAGCAGGGCAATCCCTGCCGTTAGGAAAATTTCTGCCAACAACATCGTCTCAGGCCGCGCGCTCAAAGCAGTGCCAGCGCGTCGGTGTCACTAGCGAATTCAACCGAACATCATGTAATTCCTCGGGCACTTCCGCCACGACTTGGCAATCAAACGCCACGCCACATTTGTGCCCTGGAAAACGGGCCAGAAGCCGGTCGTAGAATCCTCTTCCACGCCCCAACCGACGGCCCGCGAGATCAAAGCCTACGCCCGGCACCAGAACGAAGTCCAGTTGCATAAAATCCACCACCGGGCATTGAGTTCCCGGTTCCAGCACCCCAAACCGTCCGGGCACGAGGTCCGTACCCGCGCGAATCCAGGCGACCTCGTATTCTCCGTTCGCTGCCACATAGCGCGGCAAGGCCACCAGACGGCCTGCCTGCAGTGCGGCTCCAATCAACGGAGTCACGTCGGGTTCATCTGCAAGTGCAGCGAAGAGGAGCAATGCGCGCGCCGCACGCCACGTCGGCGATTGATCGATCTTCTCCAGAATCTGTCGGGACGACGAAGCGCGCTCAACTTGCTCAAGAGCCGCCATTCGTATACGGATCGCCGCCCTCAAGACTCTCTTGGCATCGCTATATTCGCCCGGAGTCATTGGCCGCACGCATCCGTAGTGATGGCCCACCACCGCTCGACGCGCTCTTCAATCTTCTTCGCCACGCTTTGCCCTGTCCGTTCATCGTAATGACCGAAGGCCCCGAGATGATCCTGCAGGCTACTGTACCCCGGTATGCCGTGCGAATACTTGTATCCGTACCCACGCCCCAATAGTTCAGTGCCATGGAAACTGCCAGGCTACAAATGCCCACACAAAGCCAATTTGAGACCGACCGCAATATCCTGTAAGGCAATACCGATGGACTTGTAGGCACTATTGTACTTTTTGGTTGTGGCGATGTGAATATAAGCTTCAGCAATCGGAATTCGCGCCTTTGGCCAACCGATAAACTCCGCTGCTTTATGATCCGCCAGGGCAAACACCAATGCTTTGGTACCCACGGTCTCCTCTAGATCCAAAAGCAAAGGAGCCGCCCGTTATGGGCGGCTCTCGCAGGCTCAATTCGAATTTAACTATTTACGACGACGAAACAACGCAATCGCACCCAATCCCAGAAGGCCGAGAGCAATGCTAGATGGCTCCGGAATTGGAGCGATCGTGAACGGCTGCAATACCGTATTAATGTTCGGTGCGGGAGCAGGAGAAACAGCCGGCGTCATTACAAAGACAGGCGACAACCCGAAATGATCACCAGCGGCAGCCCCGAGCAAGGCACTTTCATAGGTTGTGAATGCACCAGCGGTCAGCCACGCACGTACTTGAACCGCAACAGGAGACCCACCCGGAATGTTTGCGCCGTTGTTAGTCAACAGTCGAGTGCCCGCATTGATGATTCCTGCTGCAGCTAAATTTGCAAATCCACCAGCCGCAACCCAACCGGCGGTTTCAGTCGTAGCGGCCGAATTCGGATTGACGTATAACCCAACCCGAGTTGCAACCACCGCACGAAGCCCAGTAGAAACATTCGTGATCGCAGAAGCAGAGTTATTTTGGAATACAAGAGCACCCTGTGCGTGAAGAAATGATGTCGCACACACAGTAATGCAAAGAGTTAATAGAAGTTTTTTCATTGGTTTTGTTTTTTATCGGTTGAATCGAAAAGTACGATACTGGTTAGTTGTTTACGCTAAATGTACGAACCCAAGAACGAGGCGCACCTAATGCACTGCTCAAAAAGAATCCCTCACCAACAGCCGGCAGCGGAGCACTAGGCAGCCAACCCAAGCCATCAATGTAAAGCGGACTAACATCACTAAACGTCTGAGCCGCTGGATTCCACAGCAACACAGAATCACCGTCTAATGCCGGGAAGTTCACCTCCGGCGCATCAAGCGCAATCGCTTGCGGAACAACATTAGCCAGCAAAGTGTAAGCACCACCAGCGATACCATTGGTCAAAGAACCTTGCGGAACCTCACCAACAAAAGTAACCGTTACACTACTCCCAGGATTACTCACAAAAAATCCTTCACCCGGATTGAAAGCCATGTCATCCAACCAACCAAGCCCATCAATGTAGAGTGGGCTTGTGGAGGAAAACCCCTGAGCCGCGGGATCCCACTTCAAAACCGAGGTACCATCAGGAGGAGCCGGCAGAATTGTGCTTAAAAGGTTGTTGGTTCCATTCAGCGGGTTGGAGATCAATGAATAACCAGTAACCAACGTCTTATTGACGTATCCAACTGAATTCACGGAATACACCTGCGCCATGGAGGCCGCGATGCCTGCCGCAAAAAGGGCAGCCGTGAGAAGGAGTGTTTTTGTTCTCATGTGTTTGTTTGTGTTTTGTGTTTCTGTGTGTGGGCGGAAGTTGTCAAACAGCACGCCAAGTGTCAAAACTTTTTTTAGCCCGGTTGAACATTTCACGGTTTGCAATGTCCGCAGGCCGCAAACGCTGATTCCTGATGAACCGGCTTCGCACAACATGCTCACCCTACTGTTTCAAGATAAACGCCTTCTGGATAGCTTGTTACGCACACCTTGAGGGTTTCAATGGCCGGCACCGTGACTGCAGTGATCGCTGCTGCAGTTTCTTCCATCGGAAAACGGTGCGAAATCATCCCGCGCACGTCCAATCGACGAGAGAACACCAAGTGCGCCACCTGATTCTGGAGCGAAAAGTCTGACGAATAGCTCCCAATGAGATCCTTTTCATCAACGCAAATCTTCGCCAGATCCAAGGCAAGTTCCTCGCCTCGCCGCGTGTGGGCAAATAGAAGAACCTGACCTCCGCCACGGAGGCCGGCTTGTGCGTCAAGAACTGCCTGGTCAGAAGGCGCGGTGACCACCGCCGCATCGTAATCACTCCCCGTCGGCCCACCGGCGAGACACACATTGCTGGCGCCAAACTTCCTGGCCCGGCGCAAACGCTCCACGAACAGATCCGTCGCCGTCACATGCACACCGCGCAAGGTAAGCAACCGCGTGAACATCAGCCCGATCGGCCCCTGGCCAATGACGAGAGCGCGGTCACCCTTCATCAGGTTAAGTCTCCGCACCCCCTTCAACACCGTGTTGACAGGTTCCAGCATCGCGCCTTCCTCAAACGTGTTCTTCGCCGGAATCGGCACCACGCCCGGCAATACACACGTCATCACGCGCACGTACTCGGCAAAACCACCGCCAGCCGGCTCGAAACCCGCCGTGACGCCCGTCCGCTTGTAGGTCTCGCATTGCGCGAAAGCCCGATGCCGGCACATGTGGCAATCCATGCAGGGAACATGATGATGCAACGCCACCCGTTGCCCAACGCGGAAGCCGCGCACCAGCGCGCCCACTTTCAAAATGGTTCCGGCCGTCTCATGCCCGAACACCCGCGGCGGCTCCACGGTTCCGTATTGGATCTTCTTGATGTCGGTCGGGCAAACGCCGCACACCGCGACCTTGACCAGCAATTCATGTGCGCCGATTCGCGGCACCGGCAGGGTCTCGATGCGAATGTCGCCTTTGCCTCGATACACCGCGGCACGCATTGTTTTCGGAATCTTCATCAAATCACCTTCAACCATCTGCTTACGTCGTCATTTCATTCCAATCTGCGCCGAGGAAATTCACGAACTCCTCCGAAGCCTTCGCTTCAAACCGCAGTTCATTCCCACGCCACGTCAAAACCACCACGCCGGCATGCAAAGCCTGGTTTGCCAGGATAATCCGGCTCTGATCCGCCTCGGTCATCGCTCCGGTCACGAACCTCAGGTAGATTCCCTCATCCCCACCGTAAATCTTGTCGCCCACCAGCGGGTGCCCAATGTGCGCCAAATGAATGCGAATCTGATGCTTCCGGCCCGACCGCGTCCGAACCCGGAGCAAAGAAAAGCCCCTTCCCCCACGCTCAAACCTCCGCAGCACCCGGAACTCAGTCAACGCAGCCGCCCCATCCGCGCGCACGCAATCCTTGATCGCGACCGTGCTCGATAAATCCTTCCCCAATCGTGCCTCGATCACTCCGGAATCCGTCACCACCGCTCCATGCACGATGGCGAGGTAATTCTTCTCCACAGCCCCACTCTCGAAAATTTTCCCCAACTCGCCCGCCACCTGCGGGCATTTCGCGAGCACGACCACGC
Source organism: uncultured Bifidobacteriaceae bacterium (assembly GCA_964420805.1). GTDB lineage: Bacteria > Verrucomicrobiota > Verrucomicrobiia > Limisphaerales > SIBH01 > JANNGC01. The sequence continues at coordinate 24,663 of CAYQWK010000013.1, forward strand.
CGCTGGTCTCCCGGTCGAGCCGGTTGACAAGAAAGACCGGCGAACCCACGTGCAGTCGTGCCCGGCTGATCAGGCTGGAATACACGTCGCCCTTGGTCGGATGACACACCAAGCCGGCCGGTTTGTTCACGACCAGCAACGACTCATCCTCGTGCAGCACATTGATCATGCCTGCCATGTCTGCAAGGAAGTCTCCAGGAACTGCTCGACCCGGTCCGTGACCGCCGCTTCGTTGAAATTTGCCAGCACCTCGCCTTGGGCGGTTTCAGCCATCTGCGCTCGCAACGCCGGCGAAACCTGCAACTGCCGCATTTGATGCGCGAGTTCCGACTCGTCCCCCGGCTGGAACGTGAACGCGTTCTCCCCGTTGCGCAGCAATTCCCGCGTCCCGCCGACGGGCGTTCCCACCACCGGCAAGCCCGCTGCCATCGCCTCGATCACGGTGAACGAAAACGCCTCCGGCTCCTCGCTGGTGTGAAGCAACGCGTCGTGCCGCCGGTAAACTGCTGGAAGATCCCGCACGAAGTTCGACACGTTCAAAAACTCCACCGGCAACTGCTGCAACGCGATCAACGACCGCAACTCCGCCACGTAGCCCGAATCCCCTTTTCCGTAAATGCTCAAACTCGCGCGCACGTTGGCCCGGTGCAGTTGCTGCAACGCCTTCACCGCCGCCAGCACACCGCTGCCTTTCTTCAATGCCGCCACCACCAGGAATTTCTCCACCGCCGCCCCGGCCGGCTTCACTTCGCCGACGAAATTCTGCGTTGCGATTCCGGGTTGGATCACCTCCGCGTGGCCGACCTGAAATCCAGCCGCCTCCGCCGCCTCCTTCAACCAAGCGCTGACAAAGCAAATGCGGTCAAACCGGAATGCGCCCAGCGAATTCAGCCCCGGCGCGTCCGCGAACAACTCCGGCATCCGGTCATAGCCCTTCATCAACCGCGTCGGCGCCGTCTCGTCCAGACCGTTGCGCTGGCCGGAGATTTCCAGCGCCTTCCGCGCGAGATTCCCGGCGGGATGATTCCACCAGCGCAGCCACGGATCAGTGCGTACGTCCAGCGTGAGCCAGTTGTCCGCCACATCGAACACCGCGGGCACATGCAACGCCCGCAGGGTGAACAACAGCGATTTCGACAAACCGAACAAGCTGAACACCTGCACAACCTCCGGTTGGAAATCCGCCACCACCTCGCGCAACGCCGCGTTGTTGTGCAACTCGATCCTCTTCAACTCCTGGTAGCCCGTCACCAGCGGATGATCGAACGCCCCGTTCAATTGCAACCTCCGCTCCACTTCCCCGCCCTGTTGCGGCAGGTGCATCCCGTGCATCGAGGTCAGCACCCGCACCAAGTGCCCGCGCAGCTTCAGGTTGTTCACCACCGACTCGCAACGCAGGTCGAACACCCCGGCGTGATGCGGCGGATAAAGGTTGTGAACAACGAGCACTTTCACCGCGCGCAGCGTACGCGGTGCCGCCGGGCGGGTTCAACTTGAGAAACGGCACCGCCAAGGCAGGCGCATCAAAACTTCATGGCCCAATGAAACCACGGTGTTGGGTTCGATCGCGCGGCAACCGAACAAGCCAGCGTTCAGCGGGCGGCTTTCTCACCGAGGAATGTGCAGTCAGCCATCCTGACTGACGTAAAGCGCGCGCTTCCAGCCGCCGAGAACGGACAGACTGGCCGTTCCAGCAGCAATTCTCATTTTGGCGCGCGGCGTTCACGCCGCTTCAACTCCCGCATCGGACAACACATGGAAAAGCACTGGGAACCGTCGCCAATTCGGTTGCCGAAGCGACCTGAAGGTCGCGCTCCAAATCAAAATGAGAATTGCCGCGAAGTTGATGGTAGCGATTGTCGCGCGGTCCACCCTCCGCAATACTCGCTACGGAAGACGGCCGACAACCCCGCCCGCGTTCAACGCGGCGGTGCCTGCGCGGCGGTCCCATCCTTGCGCCGCTGAACGCAGCGCGACGGGTTCCACCGTTCAGAAATTCGCCTCCGGCAGGAAACGGAGATGTGTCTAACCGCAGGGTTGAACCGCTTGAACTGCTTTTGCCTTTGAAGTCATCACCCTGAGCTTCTAGCCTCGCGCCGTGACGGTCGAGACGTTCAAACACGAAATTCAGGACGCCGTGAAGGCGTACGACAAACACATCGTTTGCCTGGAGAAGATCCCCGAGCAATGCGAGGAGTCCCTGAACTCGCTGATGGAAAAGGCCATCAAGGCCTACGAAAACCGCGGCCCGCATCTGCGCCACGGCATCGCCCTCGACAAGCACGTCACCATCATTCTCAGCCAGACCGAGCACGAGCGCCCGCTCTGCGGAATCTATTTCAACCTCCATTCGCCCTACCAAAAGCGGTCGGCGCAAAAAGCCGCCAAGTCCGAAAAGTAAAGCGCGCCCACCATTGCTGGCGGACGCGCCGAGCCGGAACTCGTGACACGGCAGACTGTAAACGCTTTTTACTCCGCTGGCAACCCCGGCTCCGGAACCACGCGGTAAAAACGGTTTGGCGAACCCGGTGCCTCCGGATCGACGAACTGAACCGCGCCTTCGGTCACCACGTTCGTGCAGACCGGCGTCCAGTTCACAAGGTTGGTCGAACATTCCACGCGATAGACGAACCCGTTCGTCCGCGCCACGCACAGATGGAACAAGGCGTCCCGCAACGTCCGCGTCGGCGGGCGCGCCACGTCGTTGTCGATGATGATGGCCCCGGCCTGGTTCGGCCAGCCGAGCACAAACGGCGCGGCGGCATTGGAAACCGCCGGCGGCGGTACCAACCGCAACACCACCGTCTCGATGCCCTCCACGATATTGTCGTCCACCGGCACCACCACCACGCGGGTCGAACGCTCGCCGGCCGGAATCGTCGCCGTGCCGGCCAGTTGCACGTAATCCAATCCGTTGCTCGCCGTGCCGCCCAGCGCATACGCGACCGTCAGCGCCGCGTTCGTCGAACCGCCGCGGCTGATGCGGAAGGCCGCGGTGTTGGTTTCGAACTTGTTCGTGTTCCACACCACCCAGTTTGTGCCCACAATGATGTTCGTAGCTCCCACCCGGTTCGTGACCCACAGCACCGTTGACCAGCAATTCGTCAGCGGTCCTTCGATCGCGTAGGAATCCGTCGCGGTAACCGTCACCACGGCGGGCGGCGGGTTCGTGTTCGGCGGCGCGTTGGTTTCGTTATCCCGGATGTAAACGACCGCGCGGTTCGCGGTGCCAACCATGTAGCAACCCTCCGGTGGCGGGAAAATCGCAACGCACATCGGAGCCACCACCGTCAACATCACGGACTCGGTCGGCTCGACCAGATTGTCGTCCACCGGATCAATCGGGATGCCCGCGCTCGTCGCTCCGGCGGGAATCGACACCACGCCCGGCAACGCCGCGTAATCCACGCCATTGCTGGCCGTGCCACCCAATTCATACCAGACCGTCAACGCCGCGTTCGTGCTTCCCGAGCGCGTCACGATGAAACGCCCCGGGTTGCCGCCCTCTGCCGCCTCCGGGTCGCCCGCTGTTGCGATCACCACCGTCACGATGTTGGTCACCGGCGGCGGATTGGTGTCGTTGTCGCGAATATTAACCGACGCAAACGCTGGTGAACCCAGCGTGTAGCAATCATCCGGCGGAGGATAAATGGCCGGGCACATCAGGGCCTGAAGCTGCAAAGTCACCTGTTCCGTTGGTTCCACCAGATTATCGTCCAACGGATCCACCACCACATCGACACTCGTCGCCCCGGCCGGCAGCACCACCGATCCCGGCAATGCAGCGTAATCCACCCCGTTGCTCGCCGAACCGCCCAAAAGGTAGGCCACCACCAACGCCGCGTTCGTGTTGCCCGAACGTCGCACGGTGAACCGGCCGGTGTTGCCGCCCTCCGCCGCCTCCGCGTCGCTGGCCAGCACCGAGACCACCGCCCGCGAAATCTCCTGCGTCCGCACCGAAATCGTCACCGGCGACGAATAGGCCGACGCCCCACGATCATCCGTCGCCTTCGCCCGCAACGTCCAGGTTCCCACCGGCGCGTTCGCCCAAACTAACTGCGAAGTCCACGTTGCGCCGTTGGCTGGTGCCGGATTCGTGCTTGCCGCCAACACGTTGGTGCTCGCCAGCAGTTCGACCCTCCGAACAGATCCATCCGTGTCACCCGCCGTGACCGTGACAACCATGCTCGCCGGAGCGGTAAAAACACTCCCGTTGGTCGGCGACAGGATGGCCACGGAAGGCGCGCGGTTCGTTTCCACCACCGCGTCATTGTCCATGATTTGAATGACAGCCTCGGCCGGAACCCCCACGATGTATTGCCCCATCATTCCCGCCCCTGGCGACATCAGGGGCGACGCCATCAAGCGCAACACCACCGTCTCAGTTCCCTCGGCCAGCGCGTCGTCGATGGGCAGCACCGGCAGCACTGTGTAATTCGTCCCGGCAGGAATGACCACCGACAAGGGCATGTTACTTCCCCAAGATGTCGTGTAATCCATGCCGTTGCCGGCCGTGCCGCCCAAGGTGAAGAACACCATCAAGCTGTTGCTGACCGCACCAGTGCGCCGGATCATGAAGTGCCCCGTGCTCCCCGACTCGCTCGCCACCGCCGCGGGCGCGCTCACGGTCACGACGGGATCATTCGTGGTGGTGGGAATGTTCTGCGCCGGCGCAACGAAGGACATCGACAGCGCGGCAACACACGAGCAAATGAACCGAAACAGTTTCATACACTTCCTTTCACAAACGAAGGCTGGCACTCACCGGGAAAACCGGAATCACGCTTATGGTGCTAGCACCGACGTCCAACCCCGGCAAGCGCGCTTTCGGTCGAAAAAGCGGCCACGCCCATTCACAACCCCGCCGCCTTCTTCAACCGCTCGATCACCGTCTTCTGCGTCTCCGGCCCGAAGCGGTCGTAATCCTCCAGCACCTCGAACTGCGCCGTCCTCGTCACGGCAAACTGTTTCGCCAGTGCGGTCACGTCCACCTTGCTGCTGATCTTAGGCGCGAAGAGCAGAACCGGACGCGGCGCGATCACATCCACCACTTCGCGGAAATCGTACGGAATCCGATCCTCGCTGCCGACAAATGCCGCCAGCCGCGGCTGCATCGGATACGTCCGTTGAAACCGCGCCGCCAGCGGCTCGCCGAAATTCGCCGCCGAAGGCCGCATCGGATCAAATCCGCCCACCGCACCCACGCCAGCCACCCGGGCATCAAGCGCGGCAACGTGCAGAGCCGTGGCCGCGCCCTCCGCGTAGCCGACGAGCCAGAGGCGCTTCACATCGACAAACGGGATCTTCTCCAACGCATCCAACGCCGCGCGCGTATCCGCCACCGTTTTACCACGCATGGACCAGCGCGGATACCGCTCGTAGAAGCGCCGTGCTTCCTCGACGCGCATTCCGTTGCCGATCTGGTCAAACGCGAACACCACGAAACCTGCCCGCACCATCGCCAGATGCGGCGATTCCCCGCGCTTGTAGGCGGGCGTGTACCCGCCGGAGACGCAGATGGGATGGAGCCAGACCACCGCCGGGAGTTTTTCCCCGCGCTTGTCGGCATTGGTCGGGAAATAGACGTCGCCGGGAATGTAGTTGCCGAAGTTCAAGGAAAGCTTCGCCACGCCGGCCGGAACCGAACTGCGCCCGAGCATCGTGGCATTGTGCTGCGCCTCCGCGCCGTAATTTCCGTGGACGCTCACCGCCGCCGGCGGCTCGTCGCCAAGCGCCCAACGCACCGCCTTCAACACCTCCGCCTTCACAATGCGCGGCGTCTCCGAACTCGCCGCCTTGAACGACGGCACGTCGATCTTCTCGCCGCCGGCCCTGGCCCACTGGTCGAGCGTGGGAAACACTGGCTCGCTGGTCACCGTGCCGGTCGCGCGGCCAAATTGCACATCCAGCCAGTCCACGTAACGCTCGATGTCGTGCGCGTCCGTGCCGTGGCTGCCCTCGCGATAGAGCAGACCAATGGCGTCACGCGCGCCGAGCAATTCGTAGGCGCGCCGGGCGCTGGCGAGCGATTGCTCGATGGCCCACACGCTCTCGACGTTGTCATTGAGCGCGGTTGAGAAGAGGAATTTTCGCGGCGCGACACACGCGACCAGTTCCGGCATGTCCACCGGCAGCCGGTCCTCGCGCCCGGCGAAAAAGCGCAGCCGCGGATGCACCCAGTCCGGAAAGCTGCGCGAGATGAACTCGATCCCCTCGCCCGCCTCGCGCTCCGAGAACTGCCGGAACGCGCACGCGCCGCCCGCGCCCGAACTGCTTGAAATCACCGCGCTGATCCGCTCGTCCAGCGCCGCGCCGATGATCGACGTCTTGCCATTGCGCGAATGCCCCGTGAGCGCGATGCGCGCGCGGTCCACCTCGGGCCGGGTGACGAGATGATCGATGCAACGGCTGGCCGCCCACGCGCGGCGGGTGAGTTTCGTCCAGTCGTGCTGCGGCCAGATCGGAATCCACGCGGCGGTGTCGTCGGCGGAATCCGCGCCGGCATAAACGCAGGCGATGTATCCACGGCTCACCGCCACGAGCGCCCAACGCCGGTGCGTGTCTTGCGTGATGAAGACCGGGAACGGCCCCTTGCCCTTGGGCGTGATGACCTCGCAGCGCAGCGTCGCGCGATGATCCGGGCCAAATTCGAGCACCAATTCCTCGCGCCTTGCGCCAGTCTCGACGGTCTCGACGCGCGAGCCGACACGCACATTTCCCGGTGCGGGCGGAACCAGGCCGATGACGTAATGCTGGAAGATCGTCAGCAATTCGTCGCGGCGTTTGCTCCAGTCGCCGCGGTGGCGCACCGGGGAACCGTTCTCAAACGCGAGCGGGTCCGGAGGAAACGGCCGGAACGGCAGCGCGAAAAAATCCGGCGGCAGCTCACCGGACTGCTGCAACCACTGCTCCCACGCCGCGCTCTTGGGCAACACGCGGAGCAATTCGTCGAGATCAACGCGGCGTGAAGCGGTGTCCGCGGCCTGGGCCGCCGCGGCGAGAAGGAGCAAAGCGAAGAGTCGGGAGAACATGCCGGGAGAGTAGGAGTCCGCCGCAACGTGTCGAGCCTCGGTCCGAGAACGTGATACAAACAGCCCCATTGACGTTGCCGGTTTGAAATGCTCGCCTGAACTACGTGAAGTCTAAACGAAATGCCATTCCGTCCTCTGCGGGGGCGTTTCGATCACACGCCGGGCTCGCAAATGCAGCCAGCGATGGTGCGTTGCCAATCGTCCTGAAGACATTCACCTTGTTGTTTTCGATTCTAGTCGCGGCGTTTGGCGTCGAAAGCGCGGTTCCCGATGAAACAGCCGAGATCAAATCACCCCGCCCGAAACTGAAGAACGTCGCCTTCGAGGGAGGCGAGGTGTTTGAGGTGCGGCCGGATTTCAGCAATGGAAGACTGAAGACCAACCTTTTTCGTTTCCACAAAAACGGGAAATTCGACTGGATGAGTTCATCTGTGGTGGGCCTTCTCGACACGGCGCGGTGGGAGAGGAACGGCGACATGTTCAAGGTCACGGCGAGGAGCAACGAGCAGTGGTTCGCAGAAGGGCGTTTCACCACTGATGGCATCGTCGGATCCGTTCGCCACTTGCAGTCCACTTGGAAATTTTCGGGTCGTAAGGTTGATTACAAACAGTACGAGTTTCCGTTGGAGCAAGGCGAGATCATCGTCCTGATGCGCATGACGAGGTACCTATCTTTTGATGAGGTTCTGGGACGTAAACCGCCGTGGCCCGCAGCCGAAATTGAAGACCGCTTCGATCCACCGTTCGGCGTATCCGGGTTCGAGTTCAAAGTGCTCGCTCCACAAGAGTTCAAGGGAACGGTCCTGCGGTCTCATCATGACGGGGATATTCCTTCAGGCCCTGCCCTAGCGATTGCCTCACCGGGCAAGACCTACCTCTGGCGAACTGAACGGTTCAACATTTACGACACGAATAGCAGCATCTGCAGCATCAACTTGCACTGGATGAAAGACATGGAGGACATCACCGAAGACCCTCGATACCGTCCAAGCAAAAGGCTGTTGGAGGGCTTTAGCCCGGCCAAGACGCCCGATCGACCAAGGGAAAACCCTGCCGCGGACGGAACCAAGCCAATCAGGTAATGGTGTAGAAGCTTGACCAATTCCTCGCGGCGTTTGCTCCAATCCCCGCGGTGGCACACCGGGGAACCGTTCTCAAACGCGAGCGGGTCCGGGAGAAAGGGCTGGAACGGCAACGCATGCGGCAATTCGTCGCGATCCACGCGGTGTGAAACTGTGTCCGTGGCCAAAGGCCCCACGTCGATTCTTGGACCTGGCCATCGAACCGGCGCGAATTTTCCAGTTTGCGCTCCCGCCCTTGACTCGCGAACATCCGCGCCGGTCCAGACACCATGTCCTCTTATCAAGTCATCGCGAGGAAGTACCGTCCGCAGCGCTTCGGCGATGTGGTCGGGCAGGAGCACGTCACGCAGACGCTCGCGCATGCCATCGGGAGCAAACGCATCGCGCACGCCTATTTGTTCTGCGGCCCGCGCGGCACGGGCAAGACGACCATCGCGCGCATCTTCGCCAAATGCCTGCGCTGTCAGAAAGGGCCAACCGCCGAACCATGCAACGAATGCCCGGATTGCCTCGCCATTTCGGCGGGCAACAGCATGGACATGCTTGAGTTCGACGCCGCATCGAACACGCAGGTCGAGAAGATCCGCGACATCATCATCGACCATGTGAAATACGCGCCGTCGAGCGGCTCGTACAAGCTCTATCTGGTGGACGAGGTCCACATGCTTTCCGCG
>CAYQWK010000014.1:0-33120 GCA_964420805.1 uncultured Bifidobacteriaceae bacterium
CCTCGGGAATGGTGACGACCGGATCGGGGAACTTCGCGGGCGGTTCCGCGGGCTTCTTGTCCTTGGGGGTGCCGAGAACGTCCGCGGTGCTGGCGGCGGCGATTTCCCTGGCGGAGATGACTTCGCCTTCCTCAGCCGGTTCGATTTCCCGCGGCGGCGAGCCTTTCTCGGGCTTCTCGACCTTGTCACCCTTTCTGGATTTGGGCGGCGCGACAGGAACGCTGAGGTCGCGTACTGTCGGAGGCGGCACTGGCTGAAGGTCCGCACCAAGGGCGGCCTTGTCGGCATCAGCCCCGGGTTCAGCCGGAATATCAGACTTGCCGGGCTTCTCGGCCTTGTCGGGCTTCTCGGCTTTGCGGGCGGATTTCTCCATGACCTGCTCGAGGCGGCGTTTCTCGCGTTCGAGTTCGCGGGCGCGGCGGGCCAGTTCCCGTTCCTGGGGCGGCAGGAGTTTGTCCTCCTCGGGTTCCTCGACGGCGTCCTTCTTCGCCACGAGGGCGCGCACCCAGTTGCCGAGTTGGAAGTTGGTGAGGAAAAGCATGCTCACAAGATCGAGCAGCACGTAAACGATCGTCGCGCCGGCGGTGCCGAAGTAGCGGAAGAAGTGGTTTAACGCGTGGCCCGTAATGCCGCCGGCGCTGACGGCGCGGAATTTCGACGCCCAATTTTCCAGCACGCCCGCGCGCGGTGTGTTCATCGTGCGCGCGTCAGTGTAAAGGTCCAGCAGGCCGATGCAGCACAACACGAGGATCGCCGACCAGATCCAGCGGCGGCGCAGGTAGGAAAGGCTCGTGAAGAAACAGCCCAGCCCGGCCACCACCATCACGATGGGCATCACGAACGCGCCGACACCAAACGCCTGGAACAGCAACTGGGCAATCGCTGCGCCGAACGGGCCGATCCAGTTGTGCGTCGAGTGGTTGACCTCGGTGGTGTTAGCCTTTGCGTCCGCCGGGTCGAACGAACACATGGCCACAAACAGCAGCAGGGCAAGGCCAAGCAGCACGACGCCAATGACGTCGTTGAAGCCGTGATGACCAGATGTGCGTTCTGATTCCTTTCGTGCCACGAACGCAGCGTAGCGACGCGACCCGGCGCTTCAAAGGTGAAAGTGCGCGCCCGTCAAATTGGCGGCGGGGTTCCTGAACAGCGCCCGAATTGGAAGGGCACGCCACGTGCCAGAGGTTCAGGCCGTATTCGGGGTTGCCAAAGGCAGCCGCACAGCGACGCGCGTGAGGGTGGCATTGGAAGAGATGTCGATCTCGCCGCGGTGCGCGGTGACGATCCATTGCGCGATGCTCAAGCCCAAGCCGCAGCCATCGACATCGCTTCCGTGGGCGGGGTCACCGCGGTAGAAGCGGTCGAAGACGCGCGGAAGTTTCTCCAGCGGGATACCCGGCCCGGTGTTGGCGACGACCAACTCGGCCATCCCGTTCTCGCGCTGAAGCGTCAGTGTTACATGACCGCGCTGATGGTTGTACTTGATGGCGTTGTCGGTGAGGTTCAGCAGCAACTGCCGCAGCCGGTGGCGGTCCGCGCGCAATGTGATCTCTTCGCACCGCGGCATCTCCACGGCGATGCCGTGTGGACTGGCGAGCATCTGCGTGTCAGCGAAGCTCTCGCGCAGTAGTTCGTCGATTCGCACCTCCGTCAATTGAAGAGCCGATTGACCGGCGTCGGCTTTGGCCAGAAGCGCGAGGTTGTTGACGATCTTGGTCAGGCGATGGATTTCGTCGAGTTGGCCGCCGAGGGTTTCGCGGAGGTCGGCTGGTACCTTCTCGTCCTGCAGCGCCGCTTCCAGCGTGGCGCGCATGATGGTGAGGGGTGTCTTGAGTTCGTGCGAAGCGTGCAGCGTGAATTCCCGCACGCGCATGAACGAGTCGTCGAGCCGGGCGGTCATTCCGTTGAAGACTTCGGTTAGCCGGTCGAGTTCGTCGCCGGTCCCGGTGCGTGGCAGGCGCTCCTTGAGGGCGTGCAACTGGATGCGCTCGGCGGCGCGCGTGAGCGCGGTGACGGGCGAAAGCGATTTGCGCAGGAGCAACCAGCAGCCGCCCAGCAGCAGGAGGCTGGTGGGTATTCCGTAAAGAAGGATGATCTCGCACGTCTCTTCCAAGGGTGTTTCGGTCGGTGCCGTGCCCGACCGCAGTGCCGCCTGCTGTTCGGTGAATTCGTAATGCACGACGCCGGCCATGATGACCAGTGATGTCAGCAGGATGCCGCCGAACCAAAGAGTGAGCCGGCCACGGATGCTCATGCCGCCTTCAACATGTAGCCCATGCCGCGCACCGTGTGGATCAACGGCGTGGCGAATCCGTCGTCCACCTTCTCGCGCAGGCGCATCACGTAAACGTCCACGAGATTCGTGCCGGGATCGAAGTCGTAATCCCACACCTTCTCGACGATGGCCATCCGGTCACAAATGCGCCCGGCCGAGCGCGTGAGAAACTCCAGCAGCAGATACTCGCGCTGGGAGAGGTCGATTTTCCGTCCGGCCCGCGTGACTTCGCGCCGGAGCACGTCGATCGTGAGGTCGCCAGCGCGCAGCATCATAGCTTTGTTTTCGCCGCCGCGCCGGGCCAGCGCGCGGACGCGGGCGACCAGTTCGTCCAGCGCGAAGGGTTTGGGAAGGTAGTCGTCTGCGCCCGCGTTCAGGCCCTCGACGCGCTCGCCCACCTCGCCGCGCGCGGTGAGCAGCATCACGGGTGTTTTGACGCCGCGTTCGCGCAACTGCCGCACCACGCTCAAACCGTCGCGGCCCGGCAGCATCACATCGAGCACCACCGCGTCAAACGGCGTGTGCTGGATGGCCGCCAGCGCTGCTGCTCCGTCGTGCAGCACATCCACGAGGAATCCCGCCGCCTGCAAGGATTTGCGGATGAACGAGGCGGTTTTCTTTTCGTCTTCGACGACCAGCACGCGCATGGCGGAGACGGTAGCCGGCGCTGCTTCGGTGGGCAACGCCCCGGTGCCGGTCTGAGGAGCGGTCGTGAATTTAGGCTGGCTCATTTCCGCCGATTCGACCACCCGCCGGTGAAGCCCACATGGCGGCGAAATGACAATCGCGTCATTTCTGCCCGGATGAACGAATTGTCACGGCGGCGTCATTGACCCTTCAAGGACATGGGCAATAGTAGCTTCAATGATCCTGAGCAACCCCCTGCGTTCCCGTGTCTATGCCGCCGTCCGTTGGATGACCTTGTTTCTGGCCGCGTCGGGCTTCAGCGCGTTCGCCGCCGCCCCGCATCGCTACGACCACGTCGTGATCGTGGTGGAGGAGAACCGGACGGTGGCACAGATCATCGGCGACCTCGTCAACGCGCCCTACATCAACTCGCTGGCGTCCAACGGCGTGAAGATGGGGTCAATGTTCGCCATTACGCACCCAAGCCAGCCGAATTACATCCACCTCTTCTCGGGCGCTGACCAGGGAGTGCTCGATGACAACCTGCCCCCGAATTTCTCCACCACGCCGACGAGCACCTATCCCTTCCGGACGCTGAACCTCGGCTATGAAATCATCGCGGCGGGCCACAGCTTTGCTGGTTATTGCGATGAACTGGAGAGCGCGGGCGCGACGGATTGGGCGGACTACGATCCGCACTCGGCCACGCATCCCGGAATTTACTACCGCCGCAAACACAACCCGTGGGCCAATTGGGTTGCAAAGGTATTGCCGCTGGCCAACTACCAGATGACCAGCACGGTGAACCGAGCCTTTACCAGCTTCCCCACCAACTTCAATCCCGCCGCCTTCGCCGCCCTGCCCACGGTGAGCTTCGTCATTCCCAACCAGTTGCATGACATGCACGACGGCTCGCGCAAACAGGGCGACGACTGGCTGCGCGACAACCTCAACAATTACGCGGTCTGGGCGAAGACCAACAACAGCCTGCTCATCATCACGTGGGACGAAGACGACTACAATTACGTGAACCAAATCCCGACCGTGCTTTTCGGCGCCGGGTTGCGCGACGGCACGGTCTGTGGCGGCACATGGACACTCCACAACCTGCTGCGCACCATCGAGGACATGTACGGCAGCGCTACTCACGCCGGGGCCGCTGCACAAGTGCGCCGGATTGTCGGACCCTTCCAGGACGATCCGGTGGTGACGACAGTCTCTTTTCGCCAGGGGACGGCTGGTTACAACGGAGCGGTGGACACACAAGTCTGGCAGGAAACGCCGACCGCCAACAACGCGGCCACCGCGCTCCTCACCAGCGATCTCGACACCGGCGCCGCGGCCGGCAATCAGGTCGGCCAGGTGCTCATCCGCTTCAACTCGATCTTTGGCACCGGTCCCGGCCAGGTGCCGACGAACGCGACCATCCATTCGGCCAAGCTCATTCTGTTCACGCCGCTCAGCCCTACCGGGGCGGATTATGATTCCAACGACGCTTTCCGGCTGCATCGCGTGCTCGTTGATTGGAGTGACACGGCGACTTGGGATTCGCTCGTCAATGGCGTCGCTACGGATGATGTCGAATCGGTCGCCGCCGAAAGCTTCTCGCTCATTCCCGAGGTGGATGGAGCACCCTCTATCTTTGATGTGACCGCGGACGTGGACCTGTTCCGCGCCGGAACCACCAACCGCGGTTGGCTGATCCGTCCGTCCACCAGCGGCACGGGCGACGGTTGGTCCATGGCCTCCAGCGAGTGGACTTCAAACGTGCTCGAACGCCCCGTCCTTGAAATCGCCTACACCGCGCCAGTGCCTCCGGCGCCGGTCACGTTCATTCCCGTCGGATCGGTCTGGCGTTATCTCGATAACGGTTCGGATCAGGGCACGGTCTGGCGCAGCAACAACTTTAATGACGGGACATGGGCAAGCGGGCCAGCCATGCTCGGGTACGGCGATGCCAACGGCCAGTTGCCCCGCACCACGAACAGCTTCGGCCCGGAATCCACCAACAAATACATCACCACGTACTTCCGGCGGGCGTTCTACGTGCCGGATGCGGCCGGTGTGGTTTCGCTTTCCGCCCGGTTGCAGCGCGATGACGGCGCGGTGGTTTACCTGAACGGGGCCGAAGTCTGGCGCAACAGCATGCCGGCCGGAACAATCACAAACCAGACGCGGGCCTCGGCCACGATCAGCGGTTCGGCTGAAGCGACCTTTCTCGTGAACGCGCTCAGCCCAAGTTCGCTTCAGAACGGCACAAACATTCTGGCCGTGGAGATTCATCAGGATGCGCCCACCAGCAGCGACATCGCCTTCGATTTTGAATTGACCGGCACGGTTCAGATTTCCAACCCGCCAAGGTTGTCCCTGATGCGAACCAACAATAACGCCACCCTGCGCTGGCCGCTTGCCGGAAGCTATTTCGCGCCGCGCTTGACCACGAACCTGACGCCGCCCGTTGCGTGGACGGCGGTGACTAATGTGCCCGCGCTCATCGACGGCTCATGGACCGTGACTGTACCCGCTCCGGCCGGCGGGCCTCGCTTTTATCAACTCCAGACGCAGTAAGCCGGCCTTCGTAGTGGCATGGTGGAGGTGAATCGGGATGCAAACTTCCGGCATTCGCCACGGTGATGCGGAATGCTGCTTCATGAGAAGCCCGTCACGCCGCAAGTTCCATCAGTTCCCTCCGAAGACCGGTCGAGGCACCGGTATCCCGCTGGAGGATAAGAATACTTTAATCCTCGTTTCATCCGTTCTTCATCTGTTTAGCGTAAGCTGCGGGCATGCAATTACCATTGAGTCATCCCGTGCGCCCCTTCGGCATGGTGCGGACCAGCGTGAGGGTGCCACGGGCGTTTCCCGCTCGAGGCGGTTCCAAACCCGTCCGGCTGGCCGTTCGGTTTTGTCCGGCGACGGCGTTTTCGCTCGCGGTGAGGAAGGAAGAATCGCGGTGAGGAATCGAATGAAGCAAAACGTGAATTGGAACCGCAGCATGCGTGGCGCACCGGTGGTGCTGGCCGTGTTGCTGCAACTGGCCCCCATGGCAAGGCACGCCTTGCCGGAATTCCTCACGGCCCCCGGGGCGGTGATGTTCCTGCGCTGGGTCATCGGCGCTGTCGCGGTGGCGGGGAGCGTGGACGCGGTGTCGGGCGGTTCGACCGTGGTCAGCACCCCGCTGCGCGTCAACGGTACGAACGGCGTTCCTTTGTCGGCGGATCTCCGTACGCGTGGACACGCGGCGCGCTCGTGGACGGCCACGGGAATTCCGCCCGGACTCAGCCTGACCGGCACCCCGGGATCGACCGGGTGGCAGATTGAGGGCACGCCTGCAACCGTGGGCCAGTTCGTGACGCGCGTGACCGGGCACGAGAACGCCGGCGGGTCTGGCCGTTCTGTCTCGGCGAACATGGTCTTCAATATCCTTCCCGGCCCGGCTGATCCGCCAGCCATTGTCGCCTCGCCGACCAACCGCACGGTCGAGGCAGGCCAGACCGTGGAGTTCTCTGCGACTTGCCTGAGCTTCGATGTGCCCATCCTTTTCTGGCGCAAAGACGGCTCGGTTCTTTCCGTCGGAACGAACTCCGCCTTCATCATCAACAACGCCGGGCCAATGGACGCCGGCGAATACACCGTCATCGCCAGCAATAGCGCGGGCAGCGTGACCAGCGCGGTCGCCATCCTCTCGGTTCTTCCCGGTCCTGTCACGGTGGCCGGGAATTACAGCGGCCTTTTCCTCAACTCGAGCGATCCCACCTTTGCCTCATCCGGCGCGTTCTCTGCGGCCGTTGACACCGCGGGCAATTACAAGGGCAAGCTGCAAATCGGGCGCACCATGCTGCCATTCGGAGGGAAGTTCTCCTCCGATGGCCGGGCCACGAACAACATTCCGCGTGCTGGCGGTTCGGCGTTGTTGATGGAACTGCTGATGGACCAGTTCGGCGGAAACCGGATTGACGGCTGGGTGCTCGAGGCAGGCTGGACGGCGACGTTGCGCGCGAATCGTGCCGTCTTCGATGCAAGGTTGAAGCCGGACACCGCCCATGCCGGCGCCTACACGCTGGTCATTGCCGGCGGGACCAATGGCGTTGTGGCACCCATTGGCGATGGCGGGGCGTCCTTGAAAATCTCAACCGCTGGCGCGGGTGTTTTGAGCGGCATGCTCGCGGACGGTTCGCGGGTTCTCCAGCGTGGGACCGTTTCGAGCGCGGGAGAATTTCCCGTGTATGTTCCGCTCTACGGCGGCCGAGGCGCGGTATTCGGCTGGCTGCGCGTGAAGCCTTCCGCATTGGTTGATCTCGACGGCACGCTTCACTGGATTCGCCCGACTGGCCCGGTGCCGAAGACCTACCCGGCCGGATTCCATCTAGTCTCGCCGGTTATGGGATCGACATTCACGCCGGTGGGCCCGGGCACATGGTTTGAAACGAATGCGGCGACGCTCTCAATGGTGGGAGGGAATCTCGCCGGGCCGGTGACGAACTCGCTGGTTCTCTCCGCGAACGGCCGGGTGACTGGTTCGGGCCCGGACACGGTCACCATGGCCGTTGCTCCAGCCACGGGACTGTTCGCCGGAACGGTCAAGCCAGCCGGAACAACGCGTTCGATCAAGTTCCAGGGAGTCGTTCTCCAGCGGCAGGGTTTCGGCAGCGGCGCATTTTCTGGCTCGAACGAAGTAGGGCATGTCCAGTTCGCCCCTTGATCCGCCGGAAGGTTGGATCAGGGCAAACAAAGCCCGCTGACAACGCCGTCCGCCGGTTGCGGCCCGCTCACCGCCCGAGGAACAGTTCCTTGGGTTCCGCCGTACCGTCGATTTGCACGACGACGCTGTGTGCGCGGATTTCCTTGCAGAGAACTTTCACCGTGCCGCCCTTGAGCTTCACGCTTGCGGACTCGCCGGCCGTGAAGGTCTGGTTGTTCACGATGGCGAAGCGGCGGGACTCGGAGCCGGAGATTCCGGTGAGCTTCAACTCATCGTAATATTTCACTCCCGTGGGCATGCCGGCAAACGGATCGGCCGCCTTGTCGATCTTCTCCGCTTTCGCGGCGGGCGGGGCCTCGGCGGATTTCCAGGTGATGCCCGGCGACTGTTTGATCTGGCCGATGAGCACGCCGGGACCGCCGGGCATGTAACCGTAGGTGCCGATCTGTTGTCCCTTGCCGTTCATCAGCACCAGTGTGGGATAGCCCTCAATGCGGCATTGTGCCTGCAACAACTGGTTTTGCTTCTTCAACTCGTCGGATTGCGCCTTGCGCCGCGGGAAATCGACTTCGACCAGCACGAGGTTCGCTTCGGCAAAAGCCGCGAACTCCGGCTTGTCGAACACCTCGGCCTTGAGCTTGAAACACCAGCCGCACCAGTCCGAACCGGTGAAATTCAGGAACACGCCCTTGCCGGTGGCCTCGGCATTCGTGAGCGCGGCTTTGTAATCGGTGGTCCACTTGAGTTCGGCGCGAAGCGCGGGTGCGGCGGCCAGCAGCAAGCCGGCGGATAAGGCAATGAGGTGTTTGTTCATGGTGTTCTTGGCGGAATCTTGCCGCGCAGAATGAAGTTTGGAAGCCGCGAGTTGAGCTACGCACCGGTTGGTCGGCCAGGGCGCATTTCTGAGTAGTGGAATTCGGCGCGCTGCGACGAGTGTGGCGCCGCGTTCAGCGGCGCAACGATGGTCTCACGCCCTTGTTTGCGTCCGCTCTGCGCGGCCAGGTTTGTCGCAGCGCGACAACCGTCACCGGCCAGGACCTGGGACCTGCCTTGCCTCTTCTCGGTTCTCAACGCCTCAAGGGCACGAAACCAAAGTGAACCACCAGCCAGACCGGCACGGCGAACACCAGCACCGCCACCAATCGATCCAGTGTCCACGGCAGGTAATGGGCCTGCATCGGAAACATCGCGATGGTGAAGTATGCCGCGAACCGGCTGTGCCCGAGAAATCTCGCGCCCTTCGGGAATTTCCGGCGCAACCCGCTCCACAACGCGAGCAGGCCGACCGCCAGCACCGCGAGCGTCACGATCATGTTCAGTGCCAGCAGCGCGTCCACGGAAATGACCGGCGCGTGCGCGGGTCGCCGATGCCCATACTGAAAAAGCCATTGTGCCGCCGCCCATGTGAAGGTGAACCCGGTCTGGATGGCTGTACGGAAATTCGCCTTGGCCGAGGTCAGCTCATTCAAAATCCAACCGAAGTAGAGCGGCACGATACCCCAAATCAATTCGGTGTTGTGGAAGGGGACCGCGACGATTTCGCGAAATGTGAACCACATGGCGGCTGACGAATGTCTAAAGTTGAATGCCTGATGGCGAATGAAGAACGATCAGCGGGCGCGTCAGGTTGGGGCAGAGCTTTGGTGGCAGGATTCTGGCATGACTTGTCATTCGTCATTCGGCAGTGGCGGCATCGGCCCCATCACTTCTTCCCGAGCAAATGCTCGTCAAACCACTGCGCAAAAACTTCGATGTCCTTGTCCATGCCGCCCCAGCCGTGTTCCTTGCCGGGCTTCACGATCAGGCGGGCGGTGTTGCCCAGTTCCTGGGCGTGCTTCACGAAGGTTTCCGCCTGGTAAATGGGAACGAGCTTGTCCGCGTCGCCATGAGTGATGAGCGTGGGCGGCATGTTCGACCGCAGGTGGTGAAACGGCGCGATCTCGCGATTGTAGCTGGCACGGCTTTCGTCGTTCGTTGTGCGCGGCCCAAAGGCGGGCTGAAAACTCTTGAGCGTGCCCACCCCCACGGCGTCGTCGCCGGGCCGCGCCCAATTGCGAAAATCCGTGGGCGGGAAGAAACAGGCGACGGCTTGCACCGCGCTGCTCGCGCGGTCCACGGGATCCTTGGCGTCCGGTTTGCCCGGTCCGCCCTGCGTGCCGAGGACCAGCGACAAATGCCCGCCCGCGCTGGCCCCGCTCACGGCGAACTTGTTGGTGTCCACGCCCCAGCGCGCCGCGTGATGCCGGATGTAACGCACCGCGCGATGCACATCCGCCATAGCCTCCGGAATGATGAAACGCGGCTGCGAACCATGCACGACTGCGAAGACTGTGTAGCCGCGGTCGAGGAAGGGCTGATAACTCCGGCGGTTGATGGCGTCGTGCGAGGAATACCATCCGCCGCTGACCATGTAGATGACGGCCGCGCCGTTGGGAGTCTCCGGCTGGAAAACGTCGAACGTGAGCGCCGTGCCGAACTTGCGGGCATAGATGACATCCTCGGTGCGTTTGACCTCGGCGGCATGGGTGGCCAGCGCAAGAACCAAGGCGACGAGCGGCAGGAGATGTTTCATGGGTGCAACGCTAACAACCTGAGCCGCACCCTGCAAATCACGTTCCGCCGCCGGGTGCGATTAGAAGTGAATTCGGCGGAAGTTGCCGCAGCGCAACAACCGCCACCGGCAACATCGGAATGCGCGGCCTTTTCCGCCTTCCCGCGCCGCGGGCCGGTGAAATAGCTTCGGGCCGTGAGTTTCACGCCGCTTTGGATATTGGGCATCGTGCTGGTTGCGTCCGGCGCGAGCTTCTTTTTTGCGGTGGCGGAGTCAGCCTTGTTCGCGCTTGGCAAATGGCAGGTGGACCAGCTTGCGGAGAAACATCCCGTCCGGGGCGACCTTGTCGTTCGATTGTTGCAGAACCCGTCCGGGGTGCTGGCGACGATTGTGATGGGTAATACGCTTGCGAACGCCTCGATCGTGGGCGTGGGCCTGGGACTGGCAATCTGGCGCGGTTGGGCGGCGGTGCCGGTGCTGGCGGGTCTGTTCCTGCTCGTGTTGCTGGGCTGCGAGGTCCTTCCCAAAACGCTGGCGGTGCGCGCGCCGGAGAAATGGTCGCTGCGCGTGGCGCGTCCGATGGCGTGGCTGCACGGCGTTTCCGTGCCGTTGCAACGACTGGCGCAATGGCTGCACGAACTTGTGTTGCAACGCGCCTTGATGCGCGTGGTAAAGCCGATGGCCTCGACCACGGACGAGGATTATCGCGAGTTGCTTGACCTCGCGCACCAGCAGGGTGCGCTGGCGCAGCGCGAGAAAGAGATCATTGCCGCGATCCTCGGGCTGGAGCAGAAGACGGCCGCGGACGTGCTGACGCCGCGCTCGAAAATGTCCTGCATCCGCGACGATCTCTCGACCGCGGAAATGGTCGCCGAGGCGCGGCGCTTGAAGCACCGGCGGCTGCCGATGTTCGACGGCACGCCGGACACGATCGTGGGCGTGCTCGACACGAAGCTGTTGCTGCTCGACCCAAAGGCAGACCTCTCGGAGGTGGTCGAGTTCCCGTCGTTCGTTCCGGCTTCGATGAACTTGTTGAAGCTTTTCGTGGCGCTGCAACGGCAGCAGCGCGGGATCGCCATCGTGGTCAACGAGTTCGGCGGGACCGCCGGCGTGGTGACCATGGAGGACATTCTCGAAGAGGTGGTTGGTGAAATTCGCGGCGAGGTCGAGGGACCGCGGTTTATCATGGAAAAGCTGGCCGAGGGCCGCTGGCGCGTGAGCGGCGCGATGAACGTGGCGGATTTCCGCCGCGAGTATCCCGAGATCGGCGAGGCGGATGTCGAGACCATGGGCGGCCTGCTCGTGCGCCTGCTGGAGACGGTCCCGGCCGCCGGCGAATCAGCAGCTTTCCGCGGGCTGAAGCTGACAGCGCAACTGGCAGAGGAACGTGTGGTGCGCGAGTTGTTGGTCGAGAAGACGGGAGGCCGGGGATGACAATATACCTCGTTTGCGGCGCGGTTTGCATGGCGCTGTCCTTCCTGTTCTCGGGCATGGAGGCGGGCGTGTTCGCGCTTAGCCGGTTGCGGGTGCGGCGGCTGATGCGGCAGGGCAACACGAGCGCGCGGGCGTTGCACGGGTTCCTGGCGCGGCCGGAGGAGTTCCTCTGGACCATCTTCGTGGGCAACACGACCGCAAATTTTGTCGTTGCCGCGCTGGCGGTGCTGGCCGCGCGGGACTGGCTGCGGGCGCACCCGGCCTGGTTTGCCGTGGCTTTTGCGTTCGGGTGGGTGCTGCTCTGCGTCTCGTGCGACTTGTTGCCGAAGATGATCTTCCGGCTTTACCCGAACCGGCTTTGCCTGGCCCTTGCCAGCCCGTTCAAGGTCGTGCATTGGCTGCTGCGGCCGTTGGTCGTTCCGGCGCGGTGGATGGCGGCCGGGTTGATGCGCTGGTCGGGCGGCAGCGCCTTCACCGGCAATTTGTTCGGCAACCGCGACGAGTTGCGGCGGCTGATGCAGGAATCGGCCCGGAGCTTTTCCTCGGAGGAACAGGGGATGATCGAACGGGTGCTGGAACTGAACTCACTTCGGGTCGGACACGTGATGACGCCCATGGCGAAGGTGGTGTCGATCAACGCGGAGGCGACAGTGCGTGATGCCGTGGCCTTGTGCCGTGAGCGCGGCCTCAGCCGGCTGCCGGTCTGGAGCGGCGAAGGTTCGGCGCGGCGGGTGGCGGGATTGTTCAGCCTGTGGTCGATGCTTTACTCGAACGAACGGCAGATCGAGGAAGGGCGGAGCGTGTCGGACTACGCGCAACCGGCGGCGTTCCTCGACGCGGACATGCGGCTGGAGGAGGCCATGCGG
This sequence comes from uncultured Bifidobacteriaceae bacterium, assembly GCA_964420805.1. Lineage (GTDB taxonomy): Bacteria > Verrucomicrobiota > Verrucomicrobiia > Limisphaerales > SIBH01 > JANNGC01. The sequence goes on from CAYQWK010000014.1 coordinate 12,456, forward strand.
CATTTGCAGCGCACGGGCCAGCGGTTGGCCATCGTGCTGTCCGCCGAGCGGCGCGAACTGGGTGTGGTGAGCTTGCAGGACATTTTGAAGGCGATCTTCGGGCAGGTGCGTTTGTAATGAGCATGGACGAGTTCATGGGGATCTTCTGGCGCTTGCTCGCAGTGGCGGTGCTGGTGGGCTTGAACGGATTCTTCGTGGCGGCGGAATTCGCGCTTGTGAAGGTGCGGGACACGCAGCTCTCGCCGTTGATCGCGCGCGGCCGGCGCCGGGCCAAGGTCGTGGCGCGGGTATTGAAGAACCTGGACCGTTCGTTGAGCGCGGCGCAGGTCGGCATCACACTCACGAGCCTGGCACTGGGCTGGATTGGCGAGCCGGTTTTCGGCGCGATGCTCAAGCCGTTGTTCGACTGGCTGAACCTCGAATCCGAGACGGCGCGGCACACCATCGCCGTGATCGTTGGATTCGCCGCCATCACGTTCCTGCACATCACCGCCGGCGAGCAGGCGCCAAAGTGGCTGGCCATCCAGAAGCCGCTGCCGACCGCGCGGTGGGTCGCGTGGCCGCTCGATATTTTTTGCCGCATCGCCTACCCCTTCATCTGGGTGCTGAATCGCGCGTCGCTCTGGATGCTGGCCCAGATTGGCATCGAGGCGGGCAGCGAACATGAGGCGCATTCCGAGGATGAACTGCGCCTGTTGTTCGCGACCGCGCAGCAGCATTCCGGCGCGACGGCCCTCGGCCGCGACATTGTCTTGAACGCGCTTGACCTCCGGCGTCGCGTGGCGCGCGAAGTGATGCGGCCGCGGCAGGAAATCGTGGGGTTGAACACGGAGGCCACCATCGAGCAATGCCTCGAAATCGCCGAGCGGACGCGGTTCTCGCGGTTCCCTTTGCTCGTGGACGGCGACCTGGATGACACCCGCGGCGTGGTGCATGTGAAGGACCTATACGCGCAGCGCCATGCCGCGAAGCGCGCGGCGGACCTGGCGCCGCTGGCGCGCAAGATCGTGTTTGTGCCGGAGACGGCGCGGCTGGAGCGGTTGCTTGAGTTCTTCCTGCAACGCCGCGTGCATTTCGCCTTCGTGGTGGACGAGTACGGCGGCACCACCGGCATCGTTACCCTTGAAGACGTGGTGGAGGAATTGGTCGGCGAAATCCAGGATGAGTTCGACCAGGAGAAGCCATTGATCACACCCGCCGGCGTGGGAACGTGGTCGGTGGACGGCGCGCTGCCGTTGCACGACCTGGCCGAGTTGGTCGGCGAGGCGCTGGCCGAGGAGGGCGTGACCACCGCGAGCGGCTGGATGACGCACCAGTTGGGCGGCTTCCCGAAGATCGACGATGCGGTGAAGCTCGAAGGCGCCGAATTGCGCGTGGAACAAATGGACGGACCGCGCGTGGCGCGACTGACCGTGAAGCGGCTCGCTGCGGGCGGGGGATAAGTTCCAGGCCGGTGGTGCTTCGCGCGCTCTGGACGGGCGGCGTTGTTCCCGGCACAACTGGACCGCGCATGAAACTAAACCACGTCCGTCAGAAACTCCGCCGCGGTGAACCATCCTTCGGTTCGTGGCTCTCCTTACCGGGGATTTTCCCGGCGCAATTGATGGGGCGCCTGGGCTTCGACTGGCTCACGATCGAGCTGGAACATTCGCCCACCAGCCTCGAATCCGCCGGCGCTTGCATCGCCGCGCTGGCCAACGCGGGTGTCGCGCCGTTGGTGCGGGTGCCGGTGAACTCCGTCGAGAACATCAAGCGCGCGCTCGACATCGGCGCTTGGGGCGTGGTGGTGCCGATGGTCAATTCCCGCGCCGAGGCCGAGGCCGTGGTCGAGGCGGCGCGCTACCGGCCGGTGGGCCGGCGTTCCATCGGCGGGAATCTGCACGCGGCGAGTTTCGACACGGACGCCGCAACCTATTACGCGCGGGCAAACGACGAGATTCTCGTCGTCATCATCGCCGAGCATGTGGACGCGGTGGAGCGGGCCGACGAGATCTTTTCCGTTCCCGGCATCGATGCCGCCTTCATCGGCCCGAACGATCTGCACGCCTCGATGGGCCTGCCGCCCGCTTTCGAGAGCGACCACCAGCAATTCATCGACGCGGTCGCGCATATTCGCGCCACTGCCGGAAAGCATGGTCTCGCGCCGGGCATTCACGTGGCCGAAGTTGCGCAGGCGCAACGGCGCGCCAGGGAAGGTTTCCAATTCATCGCCCTCGCTAGTGACGCTGGCTTCATGATGGCCAAGGCCAGGGAATTCACTTCCGCGTTGGGAATCGCCGCCGGAAAAGCCGGCGCGAAATATTGAGCCTGCTTCGGAATCCGGTTCAAACCGAACTACGAAACAGTACGCTAAGAGCCTGCCAGACTTGGCCCAAGTGCGACAGGCTCCTAGTTCACGGGAACCATCGGCCCGATGTATTCCCGCGCGATCACCACGTCGTCGAACCACACCGTCTGCTCGTCGCGCCAGAATTGCTTCGTCGGGTCGCCGCTGTCCGCGCCGTAATGCTGGAGCCAGAAGGCGTTCACCTTCACGTCCTCGCGCGAGCGCCAACGGATGCCCGTCCATTCACCTGCCAGTTTGCCATCCAGCCACATGGCCTGTTTGCCGTCGGCGCGGTCCGGAGCGGAATTGGCCTGCACCATGAACTCCCAGCACTGCCATTTTCCAAGCGCAGGCACCACGCGATTGGTTGAGGCCGCGCGTCCTTCGCCCGGACCCGGTGGAAAGAAACCGTTGCCCCAATACTTGTTCATCTTCGGGTCCGGCTTCATGTCCATGAAATAGGTGTACAGGTTCAACTCGCCCGGCGGCGGGTTCTTGCCCCACGCGAACCACGGCTCCATGCCGGTGTTGAAATAGGTGCCGTCGCACTTCACGCCCGCCTTGCCAAAAGGCCGCCAGCGGTCGTTCGGCGGGCTGGCCAGCAAGGTCAGGAAATGGTGGACGTAGCCGTAGTTCGTCGAGAACCGCACGTAGCACCGCGCATGCACCCGGTCCGCGCCCGGCAGAAACCATTTGATGGCGTGGCCGCCCTCGTTCCTGCCGCGTCGCATATCCGAGCGGGCGCAGAAGCTGCCGGCGTGTGGCAGGTCATTCGTCGCCACCATCCCACCGCGCGTCTCGTTCCATTTCCTGAGCTGGCCGGCCTCGAAGTCATCGGCAAACAACACGGCTGGATCGGACGCGATGCCCCGGTCGCCGGGATGGCGATCAGCGATGCCGGCGGCTGAAGCAAGGGCAACGGACACGAACAAACTTGGAATGAAGGAAAGCATCGTCGTTCATCTTACTCCGCCGTCACCGCCACCAAAACGGGCGCGCACCAGCCCATCGTGGAAATGAAATCCATGCTGCGCACAACCAGTTCGGGTTTGGAATTCTTCCATGAGGTCTGGAACAGCCGCACCGCTGCCCGGCGGTTTTGCCCCGACCACGCGACCGCCGCGCGCGTCGCCGGAATTGGATCATTGCGCACGTAGAGATCGCGCACGTCCTCCCCGTAGCGGATCGGTATCTCCGCAGCGCTGCCGTTCTCAAACCGCACGATGTACCGTCCAATGACTTCCGTGTCCGCGCCCACGGCGTCAGAACCGTGCAGGAAATTCAGCCGGCGGAGCTTCTGATCCACGCGGATGCCCGTGACCTTCTCCGGGAAATCCTCCGTCCATTCGTGAATGCGAGTGCCATTCAACTGCACCACGCCGCGCACATCGAAGGGCACATCGTTGAAAGTGTGCAGTCCGGGCTTGAGGCCCATGAGGCCGCCGTCGCTATTCGGCTTGCGCTTCATGCCGGGCGTCCAACCGCCGAGCGCACCGTTGTAGAAGGGCGAGAGGTCGATGAGGTTCGGCTGGTTGCGCGCGTCTCGCAGTGGAAAACCGAGAGCATTGCAATTCACGACACCAGCCTCGGTATAACGGTTCATCAACAGCAAGATGCGGCACTTCTCCAACATGGTTCTCTTCACCGAATAGCCGTCGGCGGGTGTAATGTTGACGCCTTGCTCGGCGGCAGCCAGCGCCTCCGAGAGTCTATCCTGCGCGGCGAGAATCTGTGCCTTCTGCCGGAACAAATACGGGCTGGTTGGCTCGATCTTGATCGCCATGGACACCGCCTCAAGGGCGGCGGACAACCTTCCGTTCATTTGCAACACCGTCGCGCGATGCAACCAAGCAAGATGGTTCGTTGGACTGAGTTCGACTAAGGCGGCACTAAGTCCATCCGCCTCCTTGAGGGATCGTTTCGACAAGTCCGAGAAACCACCCGCTTCGAAGCTCCGGATGGAATCCATCAAATGCTCCATCCGGCGCATCGCTTCCGCCGCCTCAACGTTCCCGGCAAATGTGTTAAAGGGGATGCTGGCGGACACAAGCAGGCTGGCGGACAACACAGCGTGGAAAAACCTTGGCATCATGAGCGCACGTTAGACGCAGGAGCCCGGCAGGCAAGGTGAAATTCTGATGATTAAAATCCGCCCACGCAAAATTTCCCTGCCACCTTTCGCCGCTGTTCCCCAAGTAATCAGTGGAACCAGAAGCCGGTTGGATGGCTTCTCCGCCCGTGTGGGCGGAGGACGGGAAGAGACGAAGATTCTGTGTGTCCGTCGGTGCCCGTTTCGCATCTGCCGGCTGGTTCCTGAAAGCCCGGTAACACAGAAAATTTTGTTCCGCCTGAGTGGGCGGAACCGGGCGCGGCTGGAGATGGTTGGGAACCTGGCCGCGCCCGCCCTGAATCACAGCACGTTCCCACACGATCAACACATGAACCATGAAACCGCAAACACGTTCTCCCGGTCGCTGGACCTTGACGGTCAACTTTCAGCGAGCGTGCCATTTCCAAATCGCCGTGCGACGGCGCGTCCAGCGGGGCCGGACCAGCATGGCCGCCATCCATTCAGAGGCCCCGCCGTAGGAATCGCCGCGGGATTTGGCTCGCGCCGGAACCGATTGCCGGTAGCCTGCGCATCAAGCCCGAGACCAGAGAACAGCACCGCGCCATTCACACACCATGACTACGAACATGCTTGTTGACCGAAGAGCGCCCGTCCTCCTGGCCGCGACACTACTTCTGTTTTCCATCTGGTCCGCCGCAGGAGCCACACTCGTCTCCACCGGCTCGGTCTGGCGCTACTTCGGAGGCGGCGTCGATCCGGGCGCGACCTGGACCGACGATTCATACGACGATTCCGGCTGGTCGAACGGCGTGGCGAGGCTCGGCTTCGGCTCCGGTGAAGCAACCACCATCGGCGTGGCGTCGAATGGCTACACCACCTTCTATTTCCGCCAGGCGTTCACCGTGAGCAACGCGGCCTCGATCACCAACCTCTTCGCGCGCTTCATCCGCGACGACGGCGCGGTTGGCCGCTTGAACGGCGTGGAGATTTTTCGCAACAACATGCCTGCCGGCGCGATCAACGACGACACGGCCGCGTTGGCGGCGCTCGGCCCACCGGATGAAGGTGCGTTCGTGACGCATACCATCGTCCCGGCGCTGCTGATGGAGGGTGTTAATCAACTCGCGGTGGAAATTCATCAAGCGTCGCCCTACAGCCCGGACCTTGCGTTCGATCTCGAACTGCTGGCGAATACGAATCTAGCCCTGCCTCCGCTGGTGGTGGTGCTCACGAATATCCCTGCCAGCTCGAATCTCGTGGCGGGCAGCAACATAGTTCTCAACGCCAACGCCTCCAGTCCTGCCGGAACGGCTCGCGTCGAGTTCTGGGTCAACGGCGGACTCTATTCCGCCTCTGGCGTCGCGCCGTATCAACTCATGCTGCGCAACCCGGTGGCGGGAACCTACGCAATCTGGGCTGTGGCCGTGGATCACGCGGGCTTGAGCATCACGTCCTCCGCCTCCCTGCTCGCCGTGCCGGCCAATCCCGGCGGGCCGTCCACGCTCGTCCCGCGCGGGGTCTGCTGGAAATTCTGGGACCGCGGCTTTCAGCCCGCCGGCTGGGCGACGCCGACTTACGATGATTCGGGATGGGATTGCGGGGCGGGGGAGCTTGGTTATGGCGACGGCGACGAGCGCACGGTGTTGAGCACTACGGATACGAATGGTGTGCGGTTGATGACGGCTTATTTTCGGCACCATTTCATCGTGGACGACCGGGCAGCGTACTCGGGTTTGATCTTGCGCCTGCGTTACGATGACGGCGCGGCGGTGTATTTGAACGGAACCGAACTCGCGCGCACCAACCTTCCGGCGGGCGTGCCCGGTTACTCGACTGCGGCGCTGGTGGCTACGCCGTTTGACGGCACGAACTTCGTCACGTTCATCCTTAGTCCGGCGATGTTGCGGGACGAGGACAACTGGCTGGCCGTCGAAGTCCACCAAAGCGACACGAATTCGACTGACCTTTCGTTCGACCTCGAATTGCTGGGCATCGCGAGCTGCACCAACGGGATGCCGCCGCTCACCTTGCAGACTGCGGCAGCCAACAATGCGGTATCACTCGGATTCGGGTTGCGCCCCGGCACGTTCCGCGTTCAGGCGGCGACGAATGTGCCATCTGCCTCGTGGTCCACCATCGCCACCATTCCCGGCGCGGCCTCGGGCTGGCATCAACTGTTCCGGACCAACGGCGCGGCCCGCGAGTTCTACCGCCTGTCCCTCGCGCCTTCATGCCTGCCCTGCCAGACACCGGTGGTGCTGGCCCAGAATTTCGCGACGAACGTCGCTGCGGGGGCGAACGTGCAATTGTCCGTGGTCGCCGCTGGCGCCGGGCCGATGACCTACCAGTGGCGCAAGAATGAGGTGCCCATCGACGGTGCCATCGGCCCGGTCCTGAACCTGCCGGCCACCGCGCGCGCGGATGGCGGCGCCTACGACGTGTTCATCATCGGCGCGTGCGGCTGCGTGTTGTCGTGTCCGATGGACGTGAAGATCGGCGGCGACGATGCCTGGCTGGCTGACCAGTTCGCCGCTCGTTTCGTCACCAACGGCCTCTCTGGCCAGATCAACGGCAACAACGCACTGGCCACCCTCGAACCGGGCGAACCGCTTAACCCGGCCCGCAGTTATGGCCGGACCGTCTGGCTGGGCTGGACCGCGCCGGCCGACGGCGTCGCGCGATTCGACACGCGCGGTTCGGCCATGCGCACCGCCCTCGCCGCTTACACGGGCGCGAGCATCGGAGCGTTGGCGCTCCAGGCGTCTGTCGGCCCGACGGTCGAGCAACCGCTCGGAGAGATTCAGTTCAACGCCGCCGCGGGAACCGAATACCAGATCGCGGTCGATGGCAAAGGCCCCGGTGCCGCGCTCGCACTGAACTGGACTCTCACACCCTCCAGCGTTTGCGTTCCGCAGATCGTGCAACAGCCGGTGACGCAGACCGTGTGGGAAGGCAGCAACGCGACGTTCACTGTCGTCGCCACCGCCTGCGGCACGAACGCGCTGGCCTACCAATGGTTCGCCGGTTCCAACGCGCTTGCGGGCGCCACTAATTCGTCGCTCGTCGTGACCAACATCCAACTCGCCAGCAATCCGCCGTACCGATCGGTCGTCTCCGGCTCCGGCGGCAGCGTCACGTCGTCTCCGGCGGGAATCATTGTGCTCGGCAACGGTAACATTTCCATAGCGACCACCGAGTTCCTCACGCCGGCCACCAAGCCGAAATGCAGTAATCTCACCTTCCCCAAGAAGCTGGTTCTCTGCTTTGGTTCCCGCCTTAATCCAAGCCCGACGGGCGTGACTGGCGCGGACTATCCCACGCCCTTTCCGACCACGGGTCAGGCGATACCGGGAGCGAATTCCACCACGCTGAACGTGGACACTATTCACTCCGCCAACGCGCGATTGAACACCGCGCTGAAATTCGTCCTGGCCACGACATCCCTCGGTCCCATCCTCAGCCCTGGTTGCACCGACCCGGCCACCTCCGATGTCTGCTCAAGACTGTCCCAAGGCAGCTTCAACTTCGGCGCCTACGACGCGCAAGACGCCTACATCCTTGTGACCATCTTCTACACCCCGCTTACCGGGAACTACGGAAGCTGTACCGGCACCGCTGCGACATCCGTCATCGTGAACTTCACCTACTCGCCGTAGTCGCTCTCAAAACCGGAACCGCAACTGGCTCGCAAATGTGCGGGCACGCAGCGGCGACGAATGCAGATTGATCGGGTGCGTCCCCTCCCATTCCTCGAGCACGTTGAGCAGCCCCACCGTGCATTCGACGCGCCGCCGCGGAGAACGCCAGCCGGCGGCGAGATTCCACTGCCAGAAGCCGGCCGATGGCAGCGCCGCGCCATTCTGTTCCGCACTCTGGCCCAACCACACACCCTCCGTGCCCGCGAAGAACCCCGTTGCGTGGTGGAACAACAAATGGAGCCTCACCTGGTGCAAGTCACCTTCGATCCTGGATTGGTTCGGCGAGTACACCGGCAGCCCGGTGTTGAAGTCGAAGCCCATGACCACGCGGCGACGCGCCGAAAGCCAGGTCGATTCGAGTTCCGCCCGGCTCCATTCATACCGCGCGCCGAGCGACCAGTTCTCGCCGATCAACTGGTCCACGGCGGCGCGCAATGACTTTTCCTCGTAATCCAGTTGTTCGCGCACCCGGCCTGCCGCGGGCAGTCCGGCATTCGTCTGCACATACGCGCCGCGCCAGCGCTCGTCCGAGGACTGCAACATCTCCAACGTCACGCCGACGTAGGTGCGGGTGGGAAAACGGTGCTCCCATCCCAGATCGAACGTGTCGAGCACCGCGCCAGAGAGCGCGCCCACCAACGTCTCGGGAATCACACTGCGAAAGGCCTGGTTGAACCCAGCCACCTCGGTCGGCTCCAGCCGGAAACTCTGGTCGAAGCTCGTCCCGCTCAACGAACGCGTATAGGCGAACCGCACCGTCGAGCCATCCGACACGTCCCACACCAGGCCCGCCTTCGGCGTGACGCCCTGCGTTGTCGTTGTTCCGCCGCTGATCGGCGCCCACCGATGATTGGCCGGGGCCTCCACGTAATCGTAAGCCACGCCGCCCACCAGGCGAAGCGGTGCCAGCACCTGCCAGGTGTCGTAGGTGTAACCGGTGTAACGGCGGAACGGTTCGTCATGCCGCTGCACCAGGTTCGTTTCGTACGCGAAGGACCGCCAATACGTCGTTGCCTCCGCGTCCATCGGCACGTGCCGGTTGCGCGTGTCGAAACCACCGCCCTGCGCACGAGCGCCAAGAACCAGCGTGTGGTCTCCGTGCGCGACGATGTGCTGGACTTCGCCGGAGAAAATCTCCAACCGGCTGCCGTAGAGCTGATCGTACACCTGCGGAACCATCAGCCGGTCCAGCCCATTCACCCGGAACGTGTTGAAGCTCAGGCTGTACGGATCATCGACCCGCAGCCTGCCTTCCAGCCGGCTGGCCAGAACCAGCGTGTGCTGGCCCGGCCCCCACTCGTGATGCCAACCCATCATCAACAACGGTTTCTGTTCGTCGCGAAACTCCAGCTCCGGGTTCGCCCCGTCCGGGTTGTAACGCTCGTTCAGGTCACCGCCCTTCGTCCGCGCCAGTGCGACCTGGAAGAACAAGCCGTCCTCCGGAGTAATCTGCTGCTTCGCTTGAAACGAGAACGCGCTTTGCTCGACGCGCCCATTGACGTGCTCGCCGGGGTCGTTGAGATACGCGCCCTCGATCACGTAGCTCGTGCGGTCGAGCACGCCGAATTGCGCGGCGGATTGCGACCACGCCCCGCGCCCGAGATATTCCGTGCTGTTCACCAGTCCCGCATGGTTGCGCTCGAATAGGCGCGCGTACTCCTGCGCAGAAACGCTGGGCGACAACACACCCGCTCCAGCGGGGGCGAGCAGGTTTGCGATCAAGTACTCGCTCAACCACGGCGTCTCGTAGCGCAGATTTACGCTGCGCATGTCCCGCCGCGCGTTATAGCTGTCCGCGAGGAACAAATGCGCCGACCAGTTCGCGTAATCCAGGCCCACCGCCTTGGCCGCCTCGCGCACGCTCCATTCTTCCATGCCCGCGTCGCGGTAAATGGTGGCGAGGTTCGCGCCGCGCACGGCCTGGTCCTGGTCGAGCAACAGGCGCGAGCGGAAGACGCGGCGGTTGTCGTTCAGCTCTTGCGAACGTTCCAGCGCGGCGATGGCCTCGTTGATCCGGTTCTCCTCCTGCAACAACAGCGCCTCATAAAGAAACGCCGTTGGGTCGCGCGGATCGTTCTCGCGGGCCAGCCGGAACTCGGCGGCGGCACGGCTTTGCTCGCCGAGCTCGTGGAAGGCCTTGCCGAGATAGCTGCGCAACAGCGCACGTTGCGGCTCCAATGTCGCCGCCACCTGCATGTCCTCGCGCCCGCCATCGAGGTCGCCGCGGCGGATGCGGCAAAGCCCGCGCCCGAGCCATGCGTTGCCCAGCGCGCCATCGAGCGCGATGGCCTGCTCGAAGGCCGCCCGCGCTGCGTCGATGCGGTCCGCCGCCGCCAGCAGGTATCCCCGCAATGCCACGGCCTGCGCGTTGCGCGGCGCGAGCGCCAGGCTCCGGTGCAGCGCCGTCATCGCCGCATCGCGTCGGCCGAAGCTGAATTCCAGTTCTGCCACTCGTTCCCAGGCAAAGGCGAACTCCGGCGAGAGCCGCGCCGCTTCCCGCGCGGCCACCAGCGCCGCCGCCAGATCGGCGCGGGTCTGCCGCGCGTACGATTCCGCGAGCAGCAGCGTGGCGCAATTCGTGGCGCCCAACGAGGCGGCCTCGGGCTTCGGCGCGTTCTTCACCACCGCGATCATCTGCCGCAACGCGGCGGCGAGGATGGCCGGGGAAGGCTTGCCGGCGGGCGCGACGTTCGCGGCGGGCACGCCGTCGAGCAACGGTGCAGCGGCATCGACCTTGCCCGCCGCGAGCGACACGGCGGCGAGATAAACGCGGGCGGAACCCGAAGCCGGCGCGAAGCCCGCCGGCACGAGCGCGAGAGCCTGAAGTAAATCCCCGGCGCGATACGCCGCCAACGACGCCTGCAGCGCGGCGGTTTCGGCAGGCACGAGGCTGAGTTCATCCACATCAAGCACGCCGGGATAATAAAGGCACCATTGGATGAGATCGTGCCTGGGCACGAGCATCGCCGTCTTCACCGGCGGCTGGCCGGGATCGACGGTGCCTTGCTCGCCACTGACGAGGCGCAGGGTTCCCTGCGGGTTCGCGAGTTCCACCTCGCCATCAAAGAGCGTCAGGACGGTGCGCCCGTTGTCTGCCACTTCGACATGAAACTCGGTGCCGCGAATGGCCGCCGAGACCGTTCGCGTGCGAAGCTCGACATCCTTCGGGCGGCCGCGATGGAGGAAGAACAACACCCCGCGCACGAGCCCCACATTCGCCGGCGACTTTTCATCCGCCATCGGCTCGACGGTGAGTTCGCTCAGTTCGCCGAGACGGAAAAGGCTGCGGTCGATGAGGCGCAAGGCGGCGCGGCTTTGTTCGCGCGTGCGGATGCGGTCGAGGGCGGCGAGTGCGTCGTTGGTTTTCGCGGCGCGCCAATCTGTGGTCCGGGCGGGTGCGGTTTGCACCGTTCCTTCCATTTCGATGACGGTGGCCTGGGCGGGCTTCTGGGCGCGGGCGGCAAATCCACAGGCCAGAACGCCCAGCGCGAGAAGGATTCTCATGGCAGTGTTCCCCTGCACGAATGGTGTGGCGTTCATGGGATGGGCCGCAGATTAGCGGCGCAAAACCGGGGTGGAAAGAACCAAGAATCAGATCATGGAATCTGCGGGCGAATCGCACCTTTTTGCAGGGAGTGGTTGTTTCTCTGTCCACCCTCCGCAGTTCTGGCTACGGAGGACGGGCGACAACTCCGTCCGCGCTTGGCTGACAGAGAGATGGGCGTAAGGCCGCCCGTTGCGCCGCTGGACGCGGCGCGACCAGCCCCACGAATTAGAAGTATGCATCGTGAAAGAAACTGAGATGCGCCCTTGGAACTCCATCCTGCCGTCTCAGGCTTTACGCGGCCTTAACAAATCGCACGGTCTTTTACCTTCCCTTCACACTCGGTGGCTTGAGAGCGGCTTTGGAACGCGGGCAATGCTTATGAGAAATGAAACCAATGCCCTGTTGCCCAAACTTATGAACACTTCACGTCTCCATTCCCTGCTATCTTTGTTGTTGCTCTGGCTGGCGTCGGCCGGCGCCATGGCCGCATCCCTGGTGTGGGAGCCTTTCGCTTACACCAATGGCGTTGATCTTTACGGCCAGACCAACGCCGGCTCGGGCTTGGCGTGGATCGAGGGAACCCACACTCAAGTCACATCGAACACGGTCGTGGAAACCGGAAGCCTCGGCGTGCCCGGCTTGCGCGCGTCGGCCGGCAATTGCATCCGGCTGTACGATTATGGACACGAGGCAACGCTGCCGCTCGGCACAACTTTCACCAATGGCACCGTGTATTACTCGCTGTTGCTAAGGGTGGATGATCCCACATTTCAGCACGGCCTCTCGGTCGTGGCGGCGCTGTCGCCGGGGACGAATTTCACGAACCTCGACAGCGCGATGAGAGCCGCCGGCCTGCTGGTGGGCGGATCGAACGGGACGTATCAGGTCGGCGCGTTCAAGACCAATTGGAGCAGTTCCACCTTAACGTGGGACACAACCACATTCACCTCGAACGACACGGTGCTGGCGGTGGTTTCCTACACTTTCCACGGGGGCGCCAATAGTAACGACGTCGTGCGGCTGTGGGTTCAACCTTCCCCGGCCACGTTTAGCGCCGCGACTGCGCCCGTTCCGACTCTGTCGATCACCAACGGCCTCGACCGGGAGGATCTCCAGGGCATCTCGATTCTCCGCAATTACGGCTCGCCGTGGATGCGCGTGGACGAACTTCGCGTCGGCACCACCTGGGCCGACGTGACGCCGCTGCCGCCGGAGCGTGAGCATCTCGATTTCGGCGACGCGCCCACGAATTACCCGACGCTCTTCGCGGACAACGGGGCACGGCACAAGGTCGTGGGACAGTTCTTCCTCGGTTTGAGCGTGGATGAAGAAGGCGAAGGTCAACCGGGCGCGGCTGCGGATGGTGACGATCTGGCCGGGCCGACCGACGACGAGAACGGAGTCACCTTCCTAAACCCGGTCACGCGCGGCGGCACGGCGAACATCAACGTCTTTGTCACCGGCGCGAACGGGAAGCTCGATGCGTGGGTGGATTTCAACGGCAACGGCGTCTGGGAACCGGCCGATCAGATTTTCAACTCGGCCCCGGTCGTGAATGGAAATAACGCGCTGTCGTTCCCGGTGCCCGGAGGTGCCCAACTCGGCAACACCTACGCCCGCTTCCGTCTGAGCACGTCGGGTGGCCTCACGCCGATGGGTCTGGCGAATGACGGCGAGGTGGAGGACTACTTGGTGAACATCGAGCAACCCCAACCGCAGCTCTTCGACTATGGCGACGCGCCGACGAATTATCCGACGCTGCTCGCGCAGAATGGCGCGCGGCACACGCCGTTCTCCACGCTGGCCGGTTTCATGCGCCTGGGAGCAAACATTGACAGCGAGCCGGACGGGCTTCCCAACGCCTCCGCCGCTGGTGACGACATCAACGGCGGTCCCGATGACGAGGATGGCGTGGTGTTCACAACCCCGGTCACGCCCGGTGGCGTGGCTGGCGTGACCATCACCGCGTCGCACAACGGCAGGATCGACGCATGGATCGACTTTAACCGCAACGGCACTTGGGAACCCGCAGACCAGATCTTCGCCAGCCAGGTCGTGGCGCCCGGCGCGAATGCTTTGACCTTTGCAGTACCTGGCGGCGCGGTCATGGGAATGACTTTCGCGCGTTTCCGCTACAGCACGGCGGGGGGATTGACGCCGACCGGCCCCGCCGTGGACGGCGAGGTGGAAGATTACGCATCGGAAATCGAACAGGCGCCACCACAACTCTTCGACTATGGCGACGCGCCGACGAATTACCCGACCCTGCTCGCGCAGAATGGCGCGCGGCACAAGATCGCCGGGCAGTTGTATCTGGGCTTGAGCGCCGACCAGGAAGCGGAAGGCCAGCCTTCGCCCGCCGCCGATGGCGACGATTTGAACGGCGGTCCGGACGACGAGAACGGTGTGATGTTCCTGAATCCGATTGTTGCCGGTGGAACAGCGAACTTGAACGTGCTCGTGACCGGCAACGGCTTGCTGGATGCGTGGGTGGACTGGAACCAGAACGGCGTATGGGAGCCGGTGGAACAGGCCTTCACGTCCCTGCCGGTGTTGAATGGCAATAACGCGCTCTCAATCCCGGTTCCTCCGACCGCGTTGGCGGGAAACACTTACTCGCGCTTCCGCCTGAGTACCGCCGGCGGGCTGAGCCCGATGGGTGCGGCCAACGACGGCGAGGTGGAGGATTACCGTTTGGAAGTAGGTGCCAGCCAGCCTCAAACGCCGGTGATCGTCATTACCAAGCAGGTGGGGCCGTCGAATGTCATCGAAATCTACGACGCCATGACCTTCACGCTGACCTATACGAACCTCGGCCCGGGCGTGGCCAGCAACTGCGTGGTGAGCGACACGCTGCCCGCCGGGTATTCCTTCTTTGTGGTGAATCCTGTTCCCGCCTGTCCTTACACGGTCGCGGGCAGCACCTACGCCTTCGACGTCGGCAACCTTAACCCCGGCCAGTTCGGCGTCATCTACTTCCAGGGCTTTGGCTGGAACACCGGCTTTTGGACGAACACCGCCATCATCACCGCCTCGAACGCGCCGTCCGCTTCATCCAGCGTGACGTTCGAGGTCGTGCAGCCAGGCGACCCGGATTACCCAACCAACCCGCCGCCGCACAATTTCGCGCCGTGCATCTGCGGGCCGGTGACGGGCAATTACATCTCCAACCAGATCCAACGCTGGTTCGTGCAATGCGACGGCGGAATGCTCGACCTGCGCGTGACCGCGCGCACGGTGAACACGAACGATCCGCAGGTGACGATCGCCGACATCTACGACGGCGGCGCGCTGCTCGGCTCCGTGACAGTGAGCTACACCGCCGCCGAGGCCGCGCTGCACGGCATTGGATGGGAAACCAACGAAAACATCGCGCTCGGGCCGTTCGCGCCCGGCAAGAAACTGCGCGTCGAGGTCCGCGTGGGCGGCACGCCGCTGACGCAAACGCATTACTGGCTGAAGTTCTGCGGCGCGCGATGGCTGGCCATTGACAGCGAGAGCTTCGAGAGCCTGGAAGACGACAACGCCGCGTATCGCTTCGTTGTGCGGCCCGCCGAGACGCTCGTCATCGACATCAACACCAACGGCATCGTGGCCCCGGCGGGCGCGATGGATTTCCGGTTGATCGACCCGAGCGGCGCTCTCTACAGCGCGGGTTCATTTCCGATTTCGCCGGCGGACGAGTTCTCCATTGCCGCGCCAATGCCCGGTCTTTGGACGCTGCAACTCCAACCCTCGGCGGGCAGCGGAGAGCATTACCTGCTGAACAAACGGTCCGGTGCCGACCGGCACATTTACATGGACTGGCACACCAGCCAGCGCGGGCGCAAGGTGGTCGAGATCACCCTCAATGACCTGCCGGCGTCGGGAAAACCGTTCGAGGTCACGATGGCGCGCCGGCGCGAAACGGCCGAAGGGTTCACCAATGACGTGATGGCCACCACCGTCACCACCAACGCGCATGTCGAGTTCGACAAGCTCGCCAACGGGTACTACGACGTGATTGTCACGCCGCTGTTCCCCGGTCCCACCAACCTGCCTCCGCAACTCGACCTGATCCTCTGCGACACGCCGGTGACCAACCGCTTCGAGTTCCACGGCGGCGATCAACCGGTGGAAATGGACTTCGGCGATGCGCCCGCACCCTATCCCACGCTGCTGGCCGACGATGGCGCGCGGCATTTGCGCAGCAGGGTCACTTTCCATTACAACCCGAGCTGGGACGCCTCGACGAACCTCGACTTCGAGCTGGACGGCCAGCCCGACGCAGG
This sequence comes from uncultured Bifidobacteriaceae bacterium, assembly GCA_964420805.1. Taxonomy (GTDB): domain Bacteria; phylum Verrucomicrobiota; class Verrucomicrobiia; order Limisphaerales; family SIBH01; genus JANNGC01. The sequence continues at coordinate 28,369 of CAYQWK010000014.1, forward strand.
TGCTCAGGGCGACGACAACAACGGGCGCGATGACGAGAACACGCTGGTCGTTTTCCACATCGGCAACGAGACGTGGATCGACGGCATGGCCTCCGCCGCCGGGAAGGTGGACGCGTGGATCGACTTCGACCGCAACGGCGTGTGGGATTCCTCCGAGAAGGTATGGAATTCCATTTCGGTATCGGCCGGTCTTTGGGCCCTTCAGATCCCGATTCCCACCAACGCAACCGCTGGTAATTGTTTCGCTCGATTCCGTATCAGCAGCGCCGGCGGCTTATTGCCCACCGGCCTCGCACCGGACGGCGAAGTGCAGGACATGGCGATGGTGATCCGCGAAACAGCGGATACGGAAGCGGGCGATTCCGGGAACTCGACCACGACCTCGGAGGGGGAGGAATTCACCTTCCACTTCAGCATCACCAACAGGCCGGGCTTCGGTACGGCGAATCGGGTGGCAGTTTCATTCACGCCCGAGAATTTCGAAGTGACGGGTGTCGCAGCCAGCCACGGCAGTTCTTCCGTCGATTCCAACGGAGTCGCCATCAACATCGAATCTCTTGCACCGGGCGCGGGCGTGGAAGTGTCAGTAACCGGTCGTTTCCTCGCCTTTAAGTCCGCGGGCGATGTGGAGTCAGTCTCGACGACAAACCGCGTGAAGGTTTCCTCGGATAATCAGGATCCGAATCTCGACAACAACCTGCTTGTAATCGTTGTGCCGGTGCAGCGCCGCCTCGATTTTGGCGACGCACCTGATCCGACCTACCCGACGTTGCGCGCCAGCAACGGCGCGCGGCATGACGTGTCGAACCTCCGTCTCGGACTGCTGTGGGACCGCGAATTGAACGGCCAGCCGAACCCCTTTGCCACCGGCGACAATCTCGCCGGCGCAAATGACGAGGACGGAGTCGCATTCACTCCGTTGATTCCGGGCACGATGGCCACGGCGAACATCGTCTCGGCCGGCGCGGGCCTGATCAATGCGTGGATCGACTTCGATCACAACGGCATCTGGGATGCGCCCGAGCAAATCCTCGTCAATGCGCCGGTCGTGGCCGGGCCGAACGCGCTGAACTTTTCGGTTCCCGGCGGTCTGGTGGCCGGTCCCACCTTCGCCCGCGTGCGCCTGAGCACGGTGGCGGGACTTGCACCGACCGGTTATGCGATGGACGGCGAAGTGGAGGACTACCGCCTGATGATCGCGCCACCTCAGCCGGCGGTCGGAAACCTGAACGTGACTGGCGGCCAGGCCGCGATGCAGTTCCAATCACAGCCGGGCGTGAACTACCGCCTCCAGTTCAAGAACTCGCTCACTGACACCAACTGGACGGATGGCCCGGTGGTCGCCGGAGACGGCGGCACGGTGAGCCTGCAAGACACGAATGCGCCGGGCACGAACCGGTTCTACCGGTTGAAGATGGAATAGCGCGAAACAGGACAGGCACGAAGGGAACGCAGACGGGCGCGGCGCAAGCTGCGCCCGTTTCATTTCTCATTCCGGACCATTTTCCGTTGGTTGACTTTCATCAACCCCGTTGCCTGCCGTTACTGAAAGAGTGCAGGCGATGGGCAAAGACAAGCCAGCGATTGCGAAGGTGGACATGACCGGGAAGGTCAAACCGGCACACGAAACGTCCACATCAAAGTCAGCCCTGTGCATCGACGCGTTGCTGGAATTCTACGGTGAACTCGGCGGATGCGGTTGCGCGTGCGGATGCGAGGCCGGCCACCGCCCAAGCCGGTCGCGCGCGGGGCGGCGCAGCGCGGGCACCCGGCGATGAACTTCACCGCCCGGCACCACGGGCAGTCGGACCATCGAGTGCGGCAATGGCTTCCTGGAGCCGGCGCTTGAGTTCGCGCAGTTGATCTGGCGCGGTGATCTTTTCCCCGGTGGCGGTGGACACATAGAACGTGTCAATGGCCGCGCCCTTCTCGGTCAGGATCTTCGCCACCGCGATGTCGATGCCCAGTTCCACAAACACCTGCGAAATGCTGTAGAGCAGGCCGATGCGGTCCTCGGTCTCGACCTCGACGATGGTGCGGGTCTCGGAACTGTCGTTGTCGAAGGCGATGTGCGTCGGGATACGTTCGCCCTCCACCGACTGGAAAACCGGCCGGGCAAATTTCTGCTTCGCGATGAGCGCGGTGAGGTTGATCGAATGGTCGGTGAGCGCCTTGCCAACGAGCTCCTCGAACCGCTCGCGCTGCTCGCGGGCCACCATCGAGCCGGATTGCGCCTCGGTGACGAAGAAGGTGTCGATGGCCACGCCATCCGCGCGGGTGAAACTCTGCGAACTCAAGATGTTGATCCCCGACGCGCTCAGGGAGCCGGTGATTTTTCCGAACAAGCCCACGCGGTCCCAGGTGCAGAGCTTCAGCACCGTGTAACCGCGGTCCGGCTCGTTGTGCCATGCGAGCACGGGCTGGAGCGCCTTCTCCTCCTCGGTCAACTGATGGTGCATGAAGCGATGCGCCAGCGCGAGATCGCCAGCGACCTCCTTCGCGCCGTGGATCTGGAAATAGCGCGCCGGCAAGTGCTGGAAATGCGCCTCGACCTCGTCCCCGCCGAAGGTGCCGGGCACAGTTTTCTCCACCTCGTCACGCAGCAACTCGCGCTCGCGGCGTTCCGCGCGCAGGAACGCGGTGCCGCCAATGAGCAACTCCATCGCCTTGCGGTAAAGCGTGAGCAGCAGGCTGTCTTTGAACCCGTTCCAAAGCCCGCTGCTGGTGCCGAGCGAATCGGCCAGTGTGTGCAGGGTCAGCATCCGCAGATTGGCCGGCGTCTGGATGATCCCGGCGAAATGACGTATCACCGCGGGATCCTCCAGGTCACGCCGCTGCGAGGTCACTGCCATCAGCAAGTGCTGCTCGATGACCAGCCGCAGCGAATGCGTCGTTGCGCCGTCGAGTTCGAGCCGCCGCGCGACATTGGCGGCGATGCGTCCGCCCAGGTCGCAATGGTTGCCGGAATGAGCCGCCTTGCCGGCGTCGTGCAACAGCAGCGCGAGGTAAAGGACCGACGGGCGCTCCACGTCGCGGAACATCTCGGCGTAATTCGCGTGCGGCGGTTGTTGTGCGTCCCAGACCTTGTCGAGTTGTTCGAGGCAGACCAGCGTGTGTTCGTCAGCCGTGTATTGGTGATAAAACTCGTGCTGCACTAGGCAGGTGAGCCGGCCGAACTCAGGCACATACTTGCCCAGCAACCCGACCTCGTGCATGGCCCGCAGCACCGGGGCCACGTTGCCGCGCTGGTTCAGGATTTCGAGGAAGGTCTGGCGCACGTGCTCGTCGCTCAGGAAGGACCGGTCCACCAGTGAAAGCCCGCGGCGAATGAGCTGCGCGAGGTCGGGATTGAGCTTGAGACCGCGTTGCTGGGCGTGGAGAAAAACCCGCATCAGACGCCGTGGCTGGTCGGCAAAGACGCGGTTGTTCACTGCCTGGATTTCACCCGGCAGAATCTTGAAACCGTCGAGCACCTGCTCCTTCTTCCCGAAACGATCCAGCAACATCCGGCGGAAGTCGGGCAACAGCTTGGGCTGCGGAAGCAGTGCCAGCCGTTGCTCCACCGAGCGCGTGACCAGGTAGATGTTCCGCGAGTGCGTGTAATAATCCCGCATGAACTTCTCGATGCGCTTGCTGGGCGAACGCTCCGTGTAACCGAGGCCGTGGGCCACGGTCGGCTGCACGCTCTTGGTCAGGACATCCACCGCCCGCCCCTCGGCGTAGTGCAACTCGTTGCGGGTGCGCAGGAGAAAATCGTAGGCCGCATCGATCTGCCGGCCCTCGGCGGGGCTGATCAGCTCCCGGTCCTGAAGCTCCTTGGTCGTGCGCGTGCGATACTTCACGAACGCCATCCAGTGCAGGTTCTGGTAATCGCGCAACCCACCGCACCCGTTCTTGATGTTCGGCTCCTGCATCGTTGCCGAGTTGCCGAACTTGGCGTGGCGCGTCGCCTGGTCCTTCACGCGCAATTCGATGTACTCCGTCTCGCTGCCCGCCACGCATTTCTCCACGAGCTGTTTCTCGAAAATCTTGAACAACTCCCGGTTCCCCATGATCAGCCGCGCTTCGATCAATGCGGTCTTGGACTGCATGTCCGTGTTCGCCATGTGAACACAGTCCGCGATGCTCCTCACCGAATGCCCGACCTTCAACCCGATGTCCCAGAGCGGATACAACAACCCGTCCACAATGGCGCTCAATGCCGGCTTCGGTTTGCCGCCTGAAACCAGCTCCCCGGTGTGCAGGAACATGATGTCGATGTCGCTGTGCGGATTCAGTTCGCCGCGGCCGTACCCTCCGATGGCGACCAGGGCCAGGGGCGGCAGGGATTTCTCGGAAAGCGCCGGGTCACTTTTGCGCACGCTTTCGAAGATGTTCCGCAAGAGCAAATCCAGAATCCGTGCGCGGGCGCGGCAGATCACGCGGCCATCCGCGCCGCCGCGATGCTGGATCTTCAACCGGTGCGTCTCGACCTTGAGGAAGACCCGGTAACGGGCGAGTTCCTCCGTCGGCTTGCGGCCCGGAGGCAACGGCAGACGTGCGGCGGCGCTGGCTTCGATCTTGTCCAACAACGTTGGCATCGCGGGACGTTAGAGAGCGTCAGCCTGCGGCGCAAGCAGCGCGCGGAAACGCCGCGTCAGCGTCGCGAATTTCCGCGGAGAACCAGACACCTGCCGGGACGCCCCTACGGCAGGCGGACCACGCGGTAGAAGCGGTTGGTGGCGGGCGCGGGATCGGTGGCGGTGGCGTTGC
>CAYQWK010000015.1:0-32976 GCA_964420805.1 uncultured Bifidobacteriaceae bacterium
GGACTCGGCAGACGGCGCTCTTCTGCTTGGCGCGCGCTGCGGCCAGTGGCGCGAGCAGCAGGGCGGTGAGAACGTGAAGGTGATTCATGGCGTGCTCTTGCTCGCCATCCACCGCACTGCGTTCTCGATCACCCGCAGCGGTTCGGTTTGTTGGAAGATGGGATACGTTTCGTGGCCGGGGCGGAAGTAGAAGACGCGGCCTTTGCCGACCTGCCATACGCTGCCACTGCGGAAGTGCTCGCCTTTGTCCCACTTCTCCTCAAATACGACTTCATCCGGCGCGGGAACATGAAATGGCTCGCTATACATCTCGGTCTGCGGGATCTCCCAGTGCGCGGGCAACCCTTTCGCGATAGGATGCCGGGGCAGAAGCGTGGTGACGTGCGAGGGCATGCCGTCGTTGCGATACGCGGGGAAGACGCAGGCGGGCAGCGTGAGCTTCCACACGCTGCCATCGCCCTTCTCGACGAAGGGCGTGATGCGGGCTGTGCGTCCGACGGATTTGTAATACGGCATCTCATTGAGTAACTCCCACTTCGCTGTGGCACGCTCAATCTCGGGCAATGCCTTCGCGGCATCCGCCTTGGCCCGCTCCTGCATGAGCCGCACGAAGGGCTTGGCCCAATGCGCGGAGTGCAGGCCGATGAAGGCGAGCTTCCCTTCTTTCACGCACTTCACCACCGCCTCCATGCGCGCGTCGTCCTGGTCCTTCACGCGGCGGTGACACCAGAAGATGAGCACGTCGGTGGCATCAAGCGTGGCATCACCAAGCCCTTGGTCGGGATCGTCGAGCTTCGCGGATTTCACGCGAAGGCCGGGCAGCTTCTTCAAATGCGCGGCGATGGTCTCCCCGAGGAACTTCTCGCCATACGCGGCTTTTTGCTGCGGCTGCTGCTCGTCCCAGACGAGGACGCGGATGGGATCGGCGGCGTGGAGCGCCGTCAGAGGCGCAAGCAACAGGGCGGTGAGAATGGTGATACCTTTCATGATTTCCTCGCTTTCACATGTTCCAGAACGGACGGCAGAGCGTGTTCATTGTCAACGAGCAGGGCAACACAGCCGTGGTCGAAGACGTTTGTGGCCCGCGCATTGCCGGGCAGCATCGGCTGCAAGATGCGCCGATGGTGAACACAGTGAACGCGGGCGCGCCGCGCTACAGGCCATTGATCGGATATTTGAATCGGCAGTCGGGAATGGCACCGAACACAACTGACGTGACTTAAGGATTTCATGGTATGCCGTGATTCTGGGTACCTTTGGCCTGGTCGATTGACTGCTGGCCTGCCACGGGTTTGGCTGGCGGCGATCGGAGCACTGGCCGAAGGGCATCGAGTCGCGCCGTGTTGGGCTGGCCACTCGGAGTCCACGTTGGCGAGAGCCAGCCACCCTCGTCGTGCTCGTTCCAGGCATAGACAATCACCGTCCTTGCGGCGCAGAGATCGGGGTGCACGTGGACAAAACCGAGCGCGCGTTTCAGGTGGGCTGCGATCTCCTCGGGCGCGCCCTGCGCCGGGAAGACCGCCTGGCGATGATACGCCTGGTCTTTCTCCCAGGAAACCGGATGGTCCTTTCGCGGTTGTTTGTCCCATCCGGTGGTGACCAGCGGAATGTAGGGCACTCTGGCTTCAGCGGCTTTCTTCCAGTATCCGTCTTCCACCTGCCGGGCGAGTCGGGCAAAGGTCGGGACGTCGCTGCCAAACGCATAGGCCGAGACGGCATCGAACCCATTCGTGGAGGCGCGTGCGAAGTCACTTGGCGGGTTCCAGCCCATGAAAACACAGTAAGGATTCAGGCCAGCCTGCTGCGCCGCGCGACGGAACTCCGCCAGTCGTTCGCGGGGAAACTTGCCAGCCACACGCGCTTGAAACTCGAACACCAACGGCCGCCCGCCGTGCACCCTTTGATAGCCGGGTTCCCTCAGCAACGCCACGAGCCGCGCGAGCGCCTTCGGCCAGGCCGCGTCAGCAACCCCGAAGCCGTTATGGAGAATGACGCAGAAATTGATGCGGTCGCGTTGCGGAGACTCCAGGTATTGCTGGAGGGCATGGCTCATGGAGTCGCCCTCGGCATAGAGCAGAAACGCCCAGAAGTCCAAACCGGCGTCCGCAGCAAAAGCGATTTCCCGCTCCATGATCCCAGGCGCACGCCCGTCAATACGCACCTGGTTGTCGCCTTTGACCTCCGCAAACCACGGCAGCCGGTGGTGGTACTTCGCCGGTCCGAGCGTTTGCTGAACCTGTTCCGTAACGGGACCGCCGCACCACGCGTCCCAGCGAATCGCGCCGACAAGCGCGCGGGACGCTTCAGCGTCCGCCGCTTTGAGCGGGATGTTTGGGTTGCCCTCCGGAGGCGCTCCGGCGGCCAGCAACCAGGAAAACAACACCACGCAGATGAACGTGTGTTTCATGTTCCATCAGTCGGGATCTGCTTTCGTGGTGATGTTGCCAGGAAAACGGATTCGCTTTCGAGCATGGGATGCAGACGCTGCACCAGCGGTTAGTGTTCGGAGTTGTCGATGACGTTCAGAGGGTGCAACCGGAATGGATGATGAGTCTCTTTACTTGGGATTTGGGATGTCCGGTGTAACGAGTCTTTCCACCACCGGCTTCAGCTTCGCAGCGATGAGTTCGTAACCAGAAGATCCAAGGTGCAGGTGGCCATCGGAATACAGTGTGGCCTTTAGCGTGCCGTCGGTGTTCGTAAACTCACTCCACAGATCAAGGATGTGAACCTGCGGGTCGCGGTCGAACTTCAGGGCGTCCAGCGCGGCGTTGATCTCCCGCACCTTCGCGCCGACTTCCTTGCTCGGGTCAAACGCGGGCAGAATCTTGATCAGGACGATTTGCGACTTGGGACAGCGCAGCCGGAGATTCTCAATGCAGAGCTTGATGCCGTGTGCGGCGGAGGCGGCGGGGGCGCCATTGGCGAAGACCAGCGGGGCGTTGTTCACACCGATCATGAGTATTGTGAATTTAGGCGACGCGCCATCGAGCGCGCCGTGGTCCAATCGCCAAAGGATGCTTTCGATGCGGTCGCCGCCGATGCCGAGGTTCACCGTCCGCATCCCGCCGAAGTGTTTCTGCCACGCGGCGTTGAACGGCGCGCCATCCCAGCCGCCGCCCCAGCCTTGCGTGATGCTGTCGCCGAGCAATGCGATATCAACGCCAACCTTCATCGCACGCACCTTTTCGATGCACCTGGCATGATGGGCGACCCAGACATTCTCTTCGCCATCCTTGCCCCAATGCGCAGCGGTTGGGGTGACGAACCACATTTCGGGCAGATGTTTCTGGACCTCGTGGCCCGGCTTGCGGGTGTATTCGCCTTTGTTCACCCACGCGTGTTCCGCATCCGTCAGCGGCCAGCCGGTCAGTTGTGGGTCCATCCTGCCCTCGTTGTAAGGTGCGTAAGGATAGGTCAAACGGGAAGCCGGAGACTGGAGGCTGGAGCCAGGGGTTTCTGGTGCTACTTTGGGAGCCTGCGCTGGTTCTGCGTCCGGGGCGTGGCTTGGGCTGAGCGCCGGAGCCGAAGCCGGATACGTCCTGGGCGCTGACTTGGGCACTTCTTTTCCGGCCAGGAAGGCTTCCACCAAGGGCTTCAGCTTTTCCGCGTAGAGCTTGTAGCCGCCGTCCTGCGTGAGGTGGATGTTGTCGGGCGTGAACAAGTCCTTCTTCAGCGTGCCGTCGGCATTCACCATGTCGCCCCAAATGGCCAGCACCCGGACCTTGGAGTCGGCTTCCAGGTTCAAGGTGTCCAGCGCAGCGTTCACCTTCTTGATGTCCTCGTAGAAACGGTTGCCCGGGGCGTGCGCCGGGAACACTTTCACCACGATGACGGGCGCCTTGGGAAATTTCTCGCGCAGGTTGTCCGCGCAAACCTTGATGCCTTGCGCGACGGGTTCAATGCCCGTCTCCGGCGTAAAGAACATGTTGTTGTTGCCAATGAGGAGCACACACAGGCGCGGTTCCAGGCCATCGCCGCCGTGGTCGAGGCGCCAGAGGACATTCTGCGTCTTGTCGCCGCCGATGCCGATGTTGACGGTCTTCAGCGTCGGGAAATGCTTCGGCCAAGCCGCGCCCCACTGCATCGTGATGCTGTCGCCGACGAGCAATACATCAATGGGGCCTTTGCTGGCTTGGGCGACCTTGACCAGACCGGCGTGGGTATCCAGCCAGCTTGTGCCGCCCCAAAATCCGGCCGCTGGCGTGACGGGCCACATCGTGGGCTTGTGCTGATTGGCCTCGCGGCCCGGACGGCGCTCGTATTCCGGCAGCAGGACGAACTTTCGCTCCTCCTCTGTCAGCGGCCAGCCAGTCTTCTGCGGGTCCATCTTGCCGTCGTTGTAGGCGGCGTAGGGATAGTCCAGGGCCTGTACCGAGAGGGAGGCCATGCAAACCAACACTGCAAATAATGTTCTCATGTCGAAAAGCAGTCTGGCGGAATTGCCGGCGGCGTCATGTCACAGAAATAGTGACATCTCCGTGGCACGTCGAACGTTGTCGGTGTCGATATGGATTCGTATCCTCCGGGCCGCGAACGATGCGCCGTGATGCGAAACACACCGTTCAGAACAACGATGAATTCCGGCCTGCTGGCCTGCGGGCTTTCTTTGCTCGGCCTGAACGCCTGGGCTGGCATCCAGATCACGCAGATCGAGATGGACGGCCAAGTGCGCGACGTGTCGGTGGAGGATTCGCGGAGTCCCGCGCCGATGCGCATCGCTTCCACGGTGCGGACCATGCGTCTTCACTTCACCGAGGCGGACAGCAGCGGCAAGCCTACGACGCGCCTGCGCTACAAACTTGAAGGCTACGATGACACGTGGCGCGACCTGCCGGTGAAGATGCGGGCGATCATCTACTTCCGGGATCGAAGCGGCCAGGTGGTCGGCAGCAGTGAATTCTACATGCAGGGCGAGACCCCGGGCTGGCGAGGGAGCATTGAGACATCGGATTTTCAGGACCGCCGTGAACACGCCATCGCGCCCGCACGAACGGCTTCAGCGAGGCTTTCCCTCATCTCCCACGGCGGCAATGAAGGCATCGGCGTGTTTGGGGTGGACGGGGTCCGTATTCGTGTGGAACCGGCGCCGGGCAAACCGCCCAAAGTGCATGACCTGAGCGTCACGCTTGGGACGGAGCTGACGCATCCGCTCGGTTCACCGGCAAATTGGGTGCGCGAAGGCTCGCGCGCGGAATTGTCCGTCCTGCTGAAGCGGCCCACGCCTGTGCCGCACCCCATCCTGGCCATCCAGGACGACAGCCCGGTCTTCTTTGGCAACTGGGCGTTGAGCGCCTTCATTCCCGTGGCTCCGAGCAATCGGGTGACGCTGGAATGGCAGACGGCGCACAGCATCGGCGGCAGTGGCGCTGGGCAGGCGGAATACTCGCGTCTGAAACCGGGGCGCTACTGGTTTCGCGTGGCGGCAGCCAAAGCCAATGGCGAGTTGACCGGGCAGGAGGTGTCGTTGCCTTTGGTCGTAGTGGCTCCCCTGTATCAGCGCTGGGAGTTTTGGCTGGTGACGGGAGCGTTGGCCGCCGCAGCGGCTGCCTGGATCGGGCGCATCGCCGTTCAACGAAGGATGCAGCGGCAGGTTGCGGCGCTGGAGCAAGAGCAAGCCATGGAACGCGAGCGCGCCCGCATTGCCCGCGACTTGCACGACAACATCGGCGCGGGATTGACGGAGATTGCCATGCAAAGCGACTGGGTCCACAACGACCTCGCGCAAGGCCCGACGGGCGACACCCGGCAGCGCGTGGAGCAAATCCGCCAATCGGCCACGGAATTGGCGCGCAGCGTGGACGAGATTGTCTGGGCCATCAATCCTGCCAACGACACCGTGAAGCGGTTCGTGAACTACTTGACCCAATGCACCGCGCAATTCCTCGATGCCGCTGGACTGAGAGTGCGCTTCGACATCCCCGAAGACATGCCTTCGACGGCTCTGGCTGGCAAAGCCCGGCACTATCTGTTCCTCGCGGTGCGCGAGGCGCTAAACAACGTGGTCAGGCACGCCCGGGCCGATTTGATCCGCCTGGAAGTGCGTGTCGAAAACTCCCGCCTGCGCATCGCCGTCGAAGACAACGGCTGCGGCTTCGCGCCCGAGCAGACCACAGCCGAGGGCACACATGAAGGTCTGACCAACATGCGCCGCCGCCTGGAAGACATCGGCGGCAGTTTCCAAATCGTCAGCCGCCCTGGCGGCACCCGCGTCGAGTTCATCGCGCCGTTGCCGAAGGAAAGCCCAGCGCCGACAAGGAACTCCCCATGATCAAAGTGGCCATCGTCGAGGATGACGTGCGCATCCGGAAAGTGGTGACCGAGGTGCTCGCCACTGCCAAGGACTGCGAATGCGTCGGGGCGTTTGCGGACGGCGCAAGCGCGTTGGCCAAACTGCCGTCGCTCGCCCCCGACGTGATCCTGATGGACATCAACCTGCCGGACCTCTGCGGCGTGGAATGCGTCGCTCGAATCGCCCCGCAATTGCCCGGTGCCGAGATCATCATGCTGACGGTATTTCAGGATCCCGAGACCATCTTCCAGGCGCTGGCCGCCGGCGCTCATGGCTATCTGGTGAAGCCGGTCATGCCCAAGAAACTGATCGAAGCGATTCGCGAAATTCGAGCCGGAGGTGTGCCCATGAGTCCGGGCATTGCACGCGAAGTGGTCGATTTCTTCCGGCGTGGACCTGCAAAACCGGCATCCGGCGCCGCCGTGGAAGACACCGGCTTGGGGCCACGGGAACAGCAGGTCCTCAAGTTTCTTGTGGACGGGCTGAGCTATAAGGAAATCGCCGCTGAACTGGGCATCACGACCAACACGGTGGGGACCTACGTCCGGCGCATCTACGAGAAGCTCCACGTCCGTAGCCGGCGGGAGATCGTCTCGTATTGCCGGGGTGCCGGAGAACACCGGAGCAACTGAGGAGTTTGCATTTTTCGTCAGAAGCAAGGCAGTAAATCGGGTGGCGCTTTGCCTCGTCGTTTGCGGCACGCAAAGGCGAACCAAAGCGAAAATCGCTTCAACCATGACGCGGCCTTGTCCGCCTCAGAAGGAAGCAGGTTGAAATGTGCGTCTAGGCTGGCGGTTGAGAGTTCAGTGGCGCGTTCAAAGAAGGGCATTACACTTTCGAGAATCAATGAAGGTCATCCAATTGAAAATCTTGCCGCTGTTGTTGGGTATTCTTGCCGCAGCGTCGGTCTATTTTACCGTCGCGGCCGTTTCAGTGGCGGGCATTCAAGCTTATCCCCAGACTCCGTTTGTCGTGATTGTGACCCAGCCGCCATACTCGGCTAAAGGCGATGGTGTGACGGACGACACCGAGGCGCTCCAACGCGCTCTCAATGAGAACGTAGGCCGGCACAAGGCGCTCTATTTTCCCAAGGGCACCTACCTCGTCAGCCGGACGTTGACTTGGCCAAAGAAATGGAACGGCCGCGACAACTGGGGCAAGACCATGCTGCGCGGCGAGCAGCGCGACTCGACCATCCTCCGGCTCAAGGACGGCACGTTCACCAACGCGGCAAAGCCGGAAGCCATCATGTGGTGCGGCGGTTTCGGCTCGGCGGACTGGTTTCACAACTACGTCGAGAATCTGACCTTTGATGTGGGCGAGCGGAATCCCGGCGCGATTGCCCTTCAATTCTATTCGAACAACTCCGGCGCGGTTCGCGACTGTCGCTTTCTCGCCGGCGAAAGAAGCGGTGTCATCGGTCTGGACCTTGGGCATCGCGACATGAACGGGCCGCTGCTGGTGCGTAACTGCGAGATCATTGGGTTCCAGACGGGAATCGCCTGCGCCAGAGCAGTGAACGGCCAGACTTTCGAACACATTACCCTGCGCGGCCAACGCAGGGTTGGATTCAATAACGAAGGCCAGGCCATTAGCATTCGCGGGTTGACGAGCGACAACGCGGTTCCTGCCGTCAGCAGTTACGGAACATTCCTATTGCTGGACGCTACGCTCACGGGCCGTGGCGAGGCCACCAAGGCGCCCGCGATTGTGAACTTCAATGGCGGCCGCATCTTCCTGCGCGACATCAAGACGGCTGGCTACGGACGCGCCCTCGCGGACATAACCACTCCCGACTTTGCAAGGGCTCTTCGTATCTCTGGCGAGGACAAGCCCGGCACGCTCGGCCCGGACATCGCGGAGTATTGGAGCCATGCGCCAACCAGCCTCTTTCCTTCGCCGGCCCGTTCGTTGCGGCTGCCGGTGAAGGAACCCCCCGAAGTGCCTTGGGAGGATCCGCAGACTTGGGCCAACGTGGATTCGTTCGGCGCTGACCCAACTGGCAAGGGTGATTCGGCGGCGGCCATTCAGAAGGCCATGGATTCCGGGGCGACTACTGTCTTCCTGCCCGGCAGTTACAACTTCCGCCGAACCGTCACGATTGGCGGCAAGGTGAGGCGCGTCGTTGGCTTGGGCGGCATGATCAATTATGGCAAGGGACTACGGCCCGCCTTCCGTTTGCGAGACGGTGATGCCCCGGTGGTGATGCTGGAGCACTTTGCGAACATTCACGGCGGCCTGGAAGTGGACACTGCCAGAACGTTCGCGATGCGGAGCGTGTCCGACTGCAACCTCACCTTCACTTCCAACGCATCGGGCGCGGAGCTGTTTTTCGAGGACGTGGTCACCGACGATCTGAAGCTTCGGAAGCAGCGCCTCTGGGCACGCCAACTCAACATCGAGAACCAAGGCACCCACCTGGAGAATGATGCCAGCGACGTGTGGATTCTCGGTTACAAGACCGAGCGCGGCGGCACTCTGCTCGACACGCGGGGCGGCGGCCGTAGTGAGGTGCTGGGTGGCTTCAGCTACACAACCACCGCTGGCAAGCTCGCTCCCATGTTCGCGAACGACCATTCCAGCGTCTTCGCCTTCTTTGCCGAAGTCTGTTTCTCAGGCGATCCGTTTGCGACGCTGGTCCGCGAAACGCGCCAAGGAGAGACGCGTGAACTCCGGCATGGTGAAGGCCACACCACTCCTTACTTGGGACGGTCGATCACGAAACCTTGAATATCCACACCAGCGGGAGCTGCGCAGATCGAGGGTCGAGCCGGTCTTTGGAGTTCAATGCTGGAAGTACTCAGCATCCGGCCTTGCCCTTTCTCAACACAATAGATCCACCTAAGAACACAGCGTTTCCCTTCCGGCAGGTGTTGGATCTGAGAAATCTGAAATTGTATGTCCAAAACCCGTGGGTAGCCGGAAGTAGAGTCAAAGCCTGACCTATGTCAAAAGACTCACAGCGGCAGCCGATCGATAAAGACGCTGCGCAGCAGCGGTTTCTCTCGCTGTTCCTGCGCAGCGAGCGGGAGATTTTTCGTTACGTGGCCGCGCTCGTGCCCAATGTGGCGGACGCAGAGGACATTGTGCAGCAGACCGCTCTGGCCCTGTGGGAAAAATTCGATGCTTACGATCCGAATCAGCCATTCACGCCGTGGGCGTGCCGGTTTGCGTTGAACAAGGCGAAACAATGGATCGATCGCCGCCAGCGCTGGCGGGCGTTGCTTGAAAATGGTCTGGCGGAGGAGTTGGAGCGTCGCCGCGAGGAGTTGAAGCCGGAATTGGAATCACGCCTCTCGCACCTTGAGCAGTGTTTGAAGAGGTTGCCGCCGGAGCAGCGCGATCTAATGGAGGGGTATTACCATCGGCGACACGCAATCGGAGTACTGGCCCAGAAAGCCGGCCGCACGGCTGCAGCGACTTACAAGACGCTGCAGCGAGTTCGCCAGGCGCTGCAAAGCTGCATCGAGCAAGCATCCAAAGCAGAAGGGCTCGCGCCATGAAGTTGTCTTTCCCTTCGCGCGAATTTGATGAAGCGGTCGCCATGGTGTGCCACGGTGAAGGCTCAGAGGAAATGATGCGCGCCTTGAACGAACTGCTGCGCAACAACGCGGCGGCGCGGGACGAATACATCGTCCGGGTGGAATTGCACGCGCGGCTTTCGTCCGAGCCGGCGCTGTTCGTCGATTCAATTGAGGCGGTTAACTTTGCGCAGTCGGCAAGCACTCCTCGGGAAGCCTCTTCGAAGATCGTTCCTCTCCGAAGCGCCAGCCACTCGCGCCGACTAATGGCGAGTTGGATCACCATGGTTGCGGCCTGCGTCTTGTTTGTGCTGAACATTCGCTGGGGCTGGCTTGAGTTGCAGCGAGACAATCGGGAGGCGGTCATGAGCAAGTCCGTGGCAATGTTGCATCGAGTGGTGGATGCGCGGTGGAACTCTGGGGGCTTGGTTCCTCAACTCGGCGCACCGCTCGCGCCGGGCACGTTGCGCCTGGAGTCTGGTCTGGCCCAACTCGTTTTCTACAGCGGCACACGTTTGGTCATTGAGGGCCCGGCTGAACTGCAGCTCGTGCAAGCGGACGAAGCGGTCTGCTTGCGCGGACGCCTCGTCGCCGAAGTTCCTCCTCAGGCTCGTGGATTTCGCATCAACACACCGCAAGCCAACGTGACTGACCTTGGCACTGTGTTCGGAATCGATGTGAACCCAGGACCTACCGAGGTGCACGTCTTCAAAGGCCGTGTGGAAGTGCAGCCTACGGCTAACAGATCCAGGCATTCGTTGCAGGAAAACGCTGCGGCCTCTGTCGGCGCGGCAGGCGCGACACGGTTGTTCGCGGCGGATTCAACGATGTTCGCGTCCCTCTTCGCTCTTCAGGATAAGTCCACTGCGGCCGAAGCATTGCGCTTTGAACAGTGGCGCGTGGCCAGCCAGAAGCTCAACGCGGATCGCTCGCTCCTGGTGCATTTGGATTTTGAACATGCGGCTGCATCCGATTGGCGGCTTCGGA
Organism: uncultured Bifidobacteriaceae bacterium; assembly: GCA_964420805.1. Taxonomy (GTDB): domain Bacteria; phylum Verrucomicrobiota; class Verrucomicrobiia; order Limisphaerales; family SIBH01; genus JANNGC01. The sequence goes on from CAYQWK010000015.1 coordinate 10,801, forward strand.
ACATGAGCCGCAGTGATCTCGTCTCGGATGCGGCAATCGTTGGGGGGCAGTGGGTGGAGGGCAGATGGCCGGGTAAGTCTGCACTGGAGTTCCGCGGTGTGAGCGATCGGGTACGTCTCAGCGTGCCGGGCGATTACCAATCGCTGACCCTTGCCGCCTGGGTTCGCGTGCAGGGCTTGGATCGTCGGGTGAACTCGCTCTTCATGTCCGCCGCCTTCGAGCCGGGCACGCTCCACTGGCTGATCCTGAACGATGGTGCGCCAACCGTTACAGTGGTGGGCAGTCCGTTGCAGATTGTCTCCGGCCCTCCGGTGATGACGCTCGACAAATTCGGCATCTGGCAACACGTCGCTGTAGTGGTGGACGGTGGCAGTGGGCAAGTTGCCCATTATCTGAACGGCAGTGCGGTCAGTGAAACGCCTCTGAAAATTAAGCCGCCGTTCCGCGTCGGCGCGGCTGAATTGGGCAATTGGAATCCCAACGGATTCAAAGGCGACGAGTCTCTGACCATCCGCAACTTCAGCGGGGCGATGGATGAATTTTGCCTCTTTGGTCGCGCGCTAAGGGCAGGCGAGATTCGCACCTTGTATGCACAAGGAAAGCCGCAACCCGAGCCAGTGGCTTCGAGCAAATGAACTGCACACGCGCTTACTCGAACCACTTATGATTTCTCTCCGCTCTCCCCTCATCATCGCTGCGCTCGGTGCAACTTCGCTCTTCGCACCGGCTCAGGAGAGTTCCGTTGCGAAAGAGCCGCGCACATCGAAGGAAACGGCCAGCCGCACTGTCGAGGACGGCGGAACCGGGCCTTACAAGGCACTGATGGCGTCCGACGAGTCGCTGGCAACACACACGGTATTTCGGCCGAAGGATTTCGGTGCGCTGGGAGCAAAAGCAAAGTTGCCGATCGTTGTTTGGGGAAATGGCGCCTGTGCGAATTCGCCTTGGGAGCATGTAAACTTTCTCTCCGAAGTCGCGTCGCACGGATATCTGGTCGTGGCTATCGGTCCCATGCCTGCCGAGGGACAGCGCGGTGGAGTACGAGGCCCAACGAAGTCGCCGTTGTTGGTGGATGCCATCAACTGGGCGCTCGCGCAGAACAGTGACAAGGCGAGCCCGTATTTTCAGAAACTCGACACAAACAAGATTGCCGTCGCCGGAATGTCGTGCGGTGGCCTGCAAGCGCTCGAAGTGGCGCCCGATCCGCGCATCTCCACCGTCATGATCTGCAACAGTGGGATCTTGCCGAATCCCGGCGCGGGCATGGGCGGCATGCCGAAGCTGGCGAAGGACCACCTCGCCAAGTTGCACACGCCGACCATCTACATTCTCGGTGGCGAAAAAGACATCGCCTACAAGAACGGAATGGACGACATCCAGCGCATCAATCACGTCCCGATCTTCGCCGCGAATCTGAACGTCGGCCACGGCGGCACCTACGGCAAACCCCACGGCGGCGAATTCGCCACAGTCGCGACCGCATGGCTCCAGTGGCAGCTCCGCGGCGACAAGGAGGCGGCAAAGATGTTCGTCGGCAACCCCGGTGAACTTGCCAAACGGGAAGGTTGGAAAGTGGAGAAGAAGAAAATTCCGTAAAGCGGATCATTCAGGAACGAACAACTCATGAAACTAAAACTCTCACTGCTCGCGTTTGCTTCTGTTTTGTCGGGGCAACTGTGTCTTGCACAGACCAACGACACGATTGTTGAAGACTTCAAGCCTTCAACGCTCAACCAACCCGGCCAGCAATATCCGATGGTCAACTCGCAACGGCGTGCGCGGTTTCGCGTGAAGGCGCCGGAAGCCCAGAGCGTGAGCGCGGGCCGCACGAAACTCACCAAGGGCGAAGACGGTTTCTGGACCGGCGTGTCGCAGCCGATGGACGAAGGCTTTCACTACTATCACCTCACGGTGGATGGAGGTACGTTCAACGATCCCGGCGCGCTGAACTTCTACGGCTCCACGCGTTGGGAGAGCGGCATTGAGATTCCCGCCCACGACCAGGATTTCTACGCGCTCAAGGACGTGCCGCATGGCCGCGTGCAGCAGGTGCTGTTTCCTTCCAAGCTGACCAACACCGTCATTGCCCGGGTCGCCTACGTTTACACGCCGCCGGATTACGACAAGGACACGAACAAGCGTTACCCCGTGCTGTATCTGCAACACGGCTGGGGCGAGAACGAACACGCGTGGTGGAACCAGGGTCGCGCCAACCTGATCATGGACAACCTGATTGCGGAGGGGAAAGCAAAGCCCTGCATCATCGTGATGACTTACGGGCTCACCAATGAAGGCCCCGGTCCCGGCGCACGCCGTCTGGGCAGCGGCACGAACACGAATGCGGTCGCGAGCGCGAGGGTCACAAACGGTCCGTCTCGCGGGCCGTTTGGCGGCGGCGCGAATCCATTCACCGGCGCAGCGGCCGTGTTCGAGAAAGTGCTGGTGGGCGAATTGATTCCGTACATCGATGCGAACTTCCGCACGCTGACTGATCAACCGAATCGCGGCATGGCCGGCCTCTCAATGGGCGGCATGGAGACGAAGATCATCACTTTGAAGAACCTGGATAAGTTTTCGCACATCGGTCTATTCAGCGGCGGCGTGATCAACACGAACGACGTGGCCAGCACCCCGGGCTTCCGCGAAAAGGTGAAGGTTGTTTTCGCGAGTTGCGGCAGCAAAGAGAATCCCGGCAACATCAAATCCAATCACGAGGCACTCAATTCCATCGGCCTCAAAAACACGGCGTATGTGTCGCCGGACACCGCGCACGAGTTCCAGACCTGGCGTCGTAGCCTGCGCGAATTCGCACCCCTCTTGTTCAAAGACTGAAATTCAAACCGCCGCCGAATCACAACGGGACGGGCGAACCCTGGGAACAAAGCTTACGCTGATCGCGCTGGGAGCCAATTTCCTGCAGCTCTCTTTACGCTCCCAAATCGGTCAACGACTCAAAACCCTGCCCTTCGATCCATAGAGAGGTCCTCACCTTTGACGCGGCAGATTCGACACGTGCGTCCAGACGCCCATTTGTAGCCGCTGCGCAATCCAGGCCAGCGTCTCGTTGTCGGCTTCAGGTATTCCGCGTAAAGGCTCCAGACATAGTACCACAGCGCATTGCAGCGCCCGCTGAACAAGTGGCCGAACAGGTTGTGCCGGCGGTTGAACCCCGCAGTGAACGTCCCGAGAAACCACTTCATGTCGTCAACAAGCTTCACCGTGGGCGTTTCGACCACCAGATGAAATTGATTGCCCATCAGGCACAGAGCGTGGACGTGCCCGAAACCAAGCGTGTGTGTCAGCAGTGACGACCGTACCCTTTACTCATTCTCGTGCCGCCCGCCGCCGCGAGTTAATTCATACTGAAATTCGCGATCTCTCCAACGCCGAGTGGCCTGGAGTGCTTCCCGTCGTCACGCACGCCCAACGCTCATTGGTTGCAGGTGCCATGCTGTCAGATTCTCCTGGCTGCAATTGCCGTGGCCATCCGAGCGAGGGCGAATCGTCCGTCAGGCCGGGGCGTTCGAGAGTTCTCTTGCGAAACATTGCCGTTCCACCTGGCAACGCCTACAACGGCGCCATGAAGTCGCTCCGCCTTCCCATTGCCGTTCTTCTCGCCTCCACGTTTTCCGTTGCCGCGCAGCCGCAGGCCGTTGAGATCGTACGCCCCGGCGAGGTTGTGTTCGCGGCGGACTTCGAGGATGCGGACGTATTGAAGAGTTGGGGGGCGGTGGGGAATCCGCGGGCGCGGTTGGCTCCGGGAAACACTGGCGGGCAGGCGTTGGAAATTTCCGCGCCGCCGGGCGTGACGAGCAATGTCTCGGTGCGGGTTGTGATTCCGGTGGAGAAGATTCGCGGAGCGCGGTTGCGCTGCGAGGGCATGGTGCGGGCGGTGGACGTGAGCGCGCCGCCCAAGCCATGGAACGGCATCAAGTTGATGGTGCATCTCAATGGCCCGGAAGGGTCACAGTGGCTGCAACAAAACAAACTCGCGGGTTCGTTCGACTGGCAGCGGGTTAAGTTCAACGTCGCGGTGCCGGAGAACATCACTTCGGCTGAGTTGATCCTGGGCCTCGAATCAGTCCACGGGGTGGCGCGGTTCGATGATGTGAAGATGACGGTGTTGCGCGGGACTCGCGCGGCGAATGCCGTCGCCGCCCCAGCCGGACCGCCGTTCAAGGGGCACGACTTGCCACGCCTGCGCGGCGCGATGATTCATCCCGACATCACGGCGGAGAGCCTTCGGGTGCTGGGCAAGGAATGGAATGCGAACGTGATCCGCTGGCAGTTGATCCGCAGCGGGAAGGCGGCCCGGGGCGTGGTGCTGACGAACTACGACGAATGGCTGGATGGCGAGTTGCGGAAGCTGGACGCTGCATTGCCGCTATGCGCTGAACTCGGCGTGCGGGTGGTGCTGGATTTGCATTCGCCGCCAGGTGGCGCGGGGACGGCGGGCGGTTACGTGGGCTCCGATTCCGGCCTGTTCACGAACCGCGCGGCACAGGTGAAGTTTGTCGAAATCTGGCAGCGCATGGCGAAGCGCTATCGCGACAGTGCGGTGATCTGGGGTTACGACCTCGCCAACGAGCCGGTCGATGATGATGTGGGCGAAGGTTGCGAGGACTGGCAGGCGCTGGCCACGCGCACGGCCCGTGCGGTGCGCGAGATCGACGCGCGTCACGCGATCATCATTGAGCCTTCGCCGTGGGGCGGGCCGGGTTCGATCCGCAATCTGGATCCAGTGCCGGTCAGCGGCGTGGTTTACAGCGTTCACATGTACGAGCCGGGGCAGTTCACGCACCAAGGCGTGCATGGCCACGCGAAGGGCGTGCATTATCCGGGCACGATTCAGGGAAAGGCCTGGGACAAGGAGGCGTTGCGCCGCACGCTTCAGCCCGTGGTCGATTTTCAGAGGCGGCACAATGCGCACGTCTTTCTCGGCGAGTTCAGCGCCATACGCTGGGCACCGGAGGATGGCGCGGCACGCTATTTGCGGGACTGCATCGAGCTGTTCGAGGAGTTCGGCTGGGACTGGACCTACCATGCTTTCCGCGAATGGCACGGCTGGAGCGCTGAGCATGGCTCCGATCCGGCGAGCAATGAACGAAGTCCGGTCCAGACGGACCGCGAGAAGTTGCTGCGCGCATGGATGGGAAAGAACGCGAAATGAGAGCTTGCCTTCAACGTCGCCACACTGCGGTGGAATCAGCATTGCGCTTGAATGCCCCGGTTCGCTCCGTTGAGATTCCGCTGCTTATGAAATCCGCGCGCCTTCTGCTCGTTTGCCTGGCCTTCACGTTCCTTGCCTCCGCCGTGCCCGCGCAGTCTGACGATTCCGGAGCGGCCCTCGGGGCTTTGACGCAGGTGCTGGCGGGCAGCGACGACGCGCAGTTTCAACTCGATGTGCTCAAGGGCATGAGCGACGGCCTCAAGGGGCGGCGCGGCGTGAAGATGCCGGATGGCTGGGATGCAGTGGCGGAGAAGTTGATGAAGAGCCAGAACGCGCCGGTGCGCGAGTTGGCGCAGGCGCTCTCGGTGCAGTTCGGGAGTGCGAAGGCACTGGCGGCTTTGCGCGCGGTGCTGGCGGATGCGAAGGCCGACGCGGGCCAGCGCAAGAGCGCGCTGGCTTCGCTGCTCCAGGCGCGCGATCCGCAGCTCCCGGGGGCCTTGCACGGCTTGATCAAGGACGGCGGTGTTTCTGCCGACGCTTTGCGGGCGCTGGCGGCGTTCGATGATCCAAAGACTCCCGCGGCGATCATCGACGCGTATCCGGCGCTGGGCGCGGGCGAGAAGCGTGACGCGCTGACCACGCTGGCCTCGCGCGTGGGCTACGCAAAGGCGCTGATGGCGGCAATTGGAGAGCAAAAGATCGCCGCGAAGGAACTGACTGCGGAAACAGTGCGGCAGTTGCAGGGCCTCAAGGACGCGCAGTTGAACGAGCAGGTGGCGAAGCTCTGGGGCGTCACGCGTGAAACGGCGGCGGACAAGTTGAAGGAGATCGAGCGATTCAAGAAGCTTGTGGCCGCCAAGGGCTACGGCGACACGCGGCGCGGGCGCGGGGTGTTCACCCGCGTCTGCCAGCAGTGCCATACGCTGTTCGGCGAGGGAGGCAAGGTGGGGCCGGACATCACCGGATCGAACCGCCCCGATCTCGATTATGTGCTGCAAAACGCGATTGATCCCAACGCGGTGATTCCGAACGACTACCGCACCTGGAACGTTGAAACGAAGGATGACCGCTCGATCACCGGCATTGTTACAAAGCAGGATGACAACGCCGTGACGGTGGTGACGGCCAACGAAACCATCGTGCTCGCACGCGGCGATGTGAAGTCCATGTCGCAAAGCGAACTCTCGATGATGCCCGAAGGATTGTTGCAGGCGCTGACCGAGGACGAGGTGCGTGATCTGCTTGCCTACTTGAAAAGTCCGGCCCAAGTGCCGATGCCAGTGGAATCCAAATGAAGCTTAGTTTTCGCCGATTTGACCTCGCGCTCACCCATCGGTGGGCCATCGCGAGCAACGCCGCCACGGGCGGGAAGAAGGTCTATCCCGTCGTCTTCGTCGAGTTGTGCGACCGCGACGGCATGGTTGGGCTTGGCGAGTCCGCGCCTTCAAGCCGTTACGCCGAGGATGTGGACACTGCGGCGGCGTTCTTGTCGAAAGTCGATGCCTCCCGCATTTCCTTCGAGGATGTGCCGGGCAGCATGGCGTACATCGAGAAGCTGGCGCCGGGGAATTATTCCCCCAAGGGAGCGCTGAACATGGCGCTGCTTGATGGCGCGGCGCAGAAGGCGGGGAAACCTGTTTGCGAATTCCTCGGTCTGGGCTTCACCGAGGGGAAACACGTCACATCGTTCACCATCGGCATCGACACGCCGGAGATGATCCGGCTCAAGGTGCGCGAGGCGGAGAAGTTTCCCGTGCTCAAGATCAAGGTTGGCGGTCCTACGGATGAGGCGAACCTGGCAGCGTTGCGCGCCGAGGCGCCGACCAAGCGCGTGCGCGTGGATGCCAACGAGGCGTGGAGGACGAAAGAGGAGGCGCTGCGACGCATTGAATTGCTGGCGCGCGACCCGCACATCGAGTTCATCGAACAGCCGATGCCGGACACGACTCCGGCCGCTGATTGGAAGTGGCTCAAGACGCGCTCGCCACTGCCGGTGATGGCGGATGAATCATATCTGAACGCGGGCCACATAGACTTCTGCGCCGAGTGCTTTCACGCGGTGAACGTGAAGTTGTGCAAGACCGGCGGCGTTACGCGCGGCTTTGAGGCGTTGAGCGCGGCGCGGCGGGCCGGGTTGAAGACGATGCTCGGCTGCATGATCGAGTCGAGCATCCTGACCTCTGCCGGCGCGCATCTGGCAGAACTCACGGACTACCTCGACCTCGATGGCAACGTGCTGATCAACAACGATCCGTATTCCGGCGTACGCACCGAGCGCGGAATGATGAGCTTCGCGGGCGTCGAGCCGAGAACCGGATTGCGCGTGCGCGCGCGGTGATGGCGGGCCCGCCAGCTTGCGGCTGATTCGATTAACAGACCGTCATCAGGGAAGCATTTGCGCGGGGTCGCAGCAGCCGCTAGGGTGGTTCCATGTTCGCCCGACGTATTGTTCTCTTCTTCGCCCTGGCCCTCGTCGCCGTGCCCGTTCTTGCGCAGACAATCACCATCGACGGCCTTGCCGACCGCGTCACTCGCACCAATAGCGCGACTTTCCGCGTGCAGACCAACACGGGCTTCAGCTACGTGGTCACGCTCAACGGCGTGCCGGTGCCTGCTGGCGTCTCAAACACGGTGACGAAGATGGACTACTACGACCTCTTGGTGACGCGCACCGATCTGGGAACGCTGGCCGTCACCAACGTGCTTGTTCGGTTCATCATTGAATCCACCAACCGCAAGAAGGCGTCCTCCACCACGTCGCCCGAGTTGGGCTTGCTGGAGTGGGTTCCGCTGCCGCCCATTCCCTCGACCGCCGCCGAGATGGCGGGTGCCCAGTTGGATTTGATGGCGCCGCAGATTTTCCCCGCCGGAATCGACATCCCCGTAATCGCGCGGGTCGAGGATGGTTCGGGCACCGCGCGGCGTGTGAACGGCTGGGTTAGTGCGCCGGGTTTTGAGGGCAGCGCCTTCCGCGTAGTACGCGGCGTGGGCTTCGGATTGCTGCCGCCGGCACAGGCCGGATCGAGCATTTCCTATCAGGGCACGCTCAAGACGCTTTCCACAAACCGACAGATTCAGATCGAGTCGAACACGACGTGGACGACGGTATCGGGCGTTCTTGCCGATACCATCTGGCCGACAAACTCGCGCATCCATGTCACCACCAACCTGACCATCCCCGCCGGGGTGACGCTCACCATCGAGGCCGGCTCGGTGGTGCGGTTGAACGCGGGGGTGAACATCACGAACACCGGGCGCATCGTCGTGAACGGCACGGCCACGGAGCCGGTCGTCTTCACGCCCACCAACCGTGTGGCTCCCGAGCAGCGCACCGGCGCCTGGGGCGGTTTCTTCATGCGCGGGGCGTCTGCGGAGCTTACGGCGAACAACGCGATCTTCACCGGTTCGGGCGCGGCCGGCAGCATTAGCTACACGCCGGCGTCGAGCCATCGCTCGGAGCAGCCGCTGCTTTTTCTTCACTCCAATGCCGTGGTTCGAATGACCAACTGCGCGGCCGTCAACCTGGCCGGGCAGGTGGGTAACGGCTACTACTCTTCCATGACCCTCGAACATTGCCTGGTGCAACGCGCCATTACCTGCGGCGAATGGGAGGGCTGCACGAACATCATCCGCCGTTCTGCGCTCATCGAGTTTCCGTCCATCGACGGCATTTACGACGCGACCATAGCGGACGCGGATTACGACGGGTTCTACATGATCTTCGGTACGAACTTCTTCTCGGAGAGCTTGCTTGGTTTCGCCAAGGACGACGCGTTGGATTCTGGATCCGGCGGCTCTGGCACGGTCACGGTACGCAATTGCTGGGTGGAGTCCGCGTTGCACGAGGCGCTTGCCTGGTCGGGCGAGGGGCGCCGCACATGGACCCACGACTCGGTGCTCATCAATTGCGGGCAAGGCATCGAATGCGGCTGGAGCACAACAAACACCTCCAGTCCGGTCAGCCCGATTTGCTTCGGAAGCAACCTGCTTAGCACGGCGAACTCGGTGGGCGCACGCTATGGCGACAATTACACCGGCACAAGCGGCCTCGGGAACAAGTATGGGTTTCTCACTGTCACCAACTCCCTCATCCTGCACAACTATCGCGACGTGTGGGGCCAGGTTTGGGACAACACCTGGAATTATCGCGTCAACCAGATGGACATCCGGAGCAATTACATCACGGCGGTGAACACGAATCACCTGAGCAACACCGTCTGGAACGCCGCGGCCCAAGCCGCGCGCCTGGCCCAGTTCATGACCACGCCGCCTGACGCGCCCGTGGGCGTGGGGTTGGCCCTCTGGAATTTGAACCTCACGCCGGGCGACCTGACGAACGGCATTCCCGTCCGGCTCAGTTCCTTCACCACCAACCCGGTGTCGGTGGATTACTCCATCGAAACCACGTCGTCCTCCGTGGCCAGCGGCACGCTCACTTTCGCGCCCGGTGAAACGGTTAAGCGCATCTTTGCAAACCCCTCCGTCCTCGGTGGCGCCACGACGTGGCGCGTGGCCCTTTCCAACCCGACCGGCGGCGAGATTACTGGAGCAAGCGCGGCCTATGGCTTGCCGGCGCTGACGACTAACACTCCCACCACGCTGATCGGCGCGGGCTCGATGTGGCGCTACTACGACGATGGTGCGCAGTCGGGCAATGCTTGGACCACGCTGGGATTTGATGATTCCACCTGGTCGAACAATCTGGCGCAGCTTGGTTTCGGCGACAGTCCGCGTGACGAGGTCACGATCATCCGGCGGACCAACTCGGCGAGTACGGTCAACCTCACTTGCTACTTCCGCCAGAAGTTCGTGGCGGCGGACCCTTCGGTGTTCACAAATCTCGCCCTGTGGCTGCTGCGCGATGACGGCGGAGTGGTGTATTTGAACGGCAACGAGGTCTTCCGCAGTTCAAGCATGCCGCCGGCGCCATTTCCGATCACAGCCACGGTACTCGCCACAAATTACAACGGCGGCGCCGCGCCACCCGACAACACCGAGGATACAGCCACCCTCAGCCGCGGCCTGTTGCAAGCGGGCACGAACATTCTTGCCGTGGAAATTCACCAGCAGGCGGCCAGCAGTTCCGACCTGAGCTTCGACTTCTCCCTCACCGGCAATCCCGTAACCTCGCCGAGACTTTACTCGACGCGCTTCAACCAGCAGTGGGTGCTCAATTGGGCCGTGAGCGGCTATACCTTGGAACAGGCAGACAACGTTACTGGCCCGTGGACTCCCGTGGCGGACATGAACATCCCCGCCACGGTTGATCTCAACGCGGCCAAGAGATTTTTCCGCCTGAAGAAATAGAAGCCTGCTGCCCTCAGAACGGAAGTTCGCCCTGCGCGAGCGTGATGGGTTCGATGCAATCCGGCGTCACATGCCGCGCGTTGCTCATCGCGCGGGTGACGGGAAAACACTTCAGATCATCCGCCTCTGCGGCGCGGTCCATTAATTCGGCGGAGGTTGGCGGGCGGGCGCATTCGAGCCACCAGTCCAATGCGCCAGTCGCAAGGATGACGGGCATCCGGTCGTGCATCGGTTGAACGCAGCCAGCCGATGCACGCGTCAGAATGGTGAACCGGCCCGCGGTCCAAAGCCCGGCCATCCAGAACAGCTCATGGTCGCGGCGGACAAACCGGTAGGGCTGCTTGCCCTCCGGCGTGGTCTTCCATTCGTAGAATCCGTCTGAAGGCACCAGGCAATGGCGTTGTTCCCAAGCCTCGCGGAACAAACGCTTCTCGTGCGCGGTCTCGGCGCGGGCGTTCATCACCATCTGCCCTTGAACTCCTTCGAGACCCCAGACCAGCGCGTCGAGGCGCAATCCTCCATCGCGCCATCGGGCCACCGGGGCCTCCTGGGTTGGGGCGATGTTGAACCGGGGGGCGAGTGCGATCTGAAGCTCGCCGAGCTTCGATTCGAGCCGGATCTGCTTCTTGGAAATGCTGTAGCGATTGCACATGACAGAACGCGCGCCTTTCAATGGTTGAGCAAGGCAGTGCGTCTGCCCTGCGAAGCGCAGGTTCGATCCGAACTCCATGGTTGACCACCATAAACACAGAGAACGGAGAGAGGTGGCGTGGTTTGGTCGCCTGAACTGGCCGCACAAATCCCGGCACCCGCATTCGCTTTGCAGCCGTCTGCATCGGCGTACTACTCGCTCCTTTTGGTGATGTGGAATCGGAGTCCAGTCTGAAGTCCGTTGCCAGATGTTTCCTCCGTCCCGCCTTTCCGGCTGACATCGTTCCCCCGTCCGCTTGAGACTGGCCGCATGTTGACACTCGAAGACGCGCGTTCGCGGATGCTGGCTTGTTTCCTGACGCTGCCGGCCGAAACGGTTCCGCTGGCGAATGCCGCAGGGCGCATTTCGGCCTCTGCTTTGGAAGCAGCCGTTGATTTGCCGGGCTTTGACAATTCTTCGATGGATGGTTACGCCGTGTGCGCGGAGGACCTGCGTGAGGCTGGGCCGAACGCGCCGGTGTCCTTGCGCGTGATTGCGGAAATTCCAGCGGGCGAGAACTCCCCGGGTACCGTGATTTCAGGCACCGCCGCCCGCATCTACACGGGATCGCCCATGCCCGCCGGCGCGGACGCAGTCGTGATGCAGGAGGACACGCGGCGAATGGGCGACGTGGTGGAAGTGCTCGACCGCGCATTGCCCGGCGAGAACGTGCGACGGCGCGGCGAGGATGTGCGCCATGGCGAAACCATCATTACGGCCGGTGCGACGCTCACGGCCGGGCGGTTGGCGTTGCTGGCGGCGACGGGGCACGGATTCGTGAGCGTGACCCGCCGGCCGGTGGTGGGAATTCTCGGCACCGGCTCGGAACTTTGCGAGGCGTCTTCCGGTCCGGTGCAACTGCAGCCCGGAAAAATCTTCGAGAGCAACCGTGCGGCCCTTGCACCGTTGGTGGCCGCGGCTGGCGGCATGCCGGTGATTCTTCCGCTCGTGGCGGACCAGTTCGACGCCACACGCGCGGCGCTGGAATCCGCGTTTTCGAAGTGCGATGCCGTGATCACCACCGGCGGCGTGTCGGTCGGGGAACTGGATTTTGTGAAAGCCGCGTTCGAGGCGATCGGCGGGACGATGGAGTTCTGGAAGGTGGCGATCCGGCCGGGCAAACCGTTCGTGTTCGGGCGTTGGCGGGACAAATACCTGTTTGGATTGCCGGGCAATCCGGTCTCGGCCCTGGTGACTTTCTTGTTGCTGGTGCATCCTTCGCTCCGTCGCTGGCAGGGTGCTGCGGACGTGCAACTCCCGGGGTCGCACGGCGTGCTGGCGGAGCGCGTTATCAATGAGTCCGACCGCCGCCATTTCATGCGTGTGGTGGTTGATTCCGGCGGATTGGTGCGTTCCGCGGGGCCGCAGGCGTCGCATCGGTTGGCCTCGCTGGCCCGGGCCAATGCGTTGCTCGACGTGCCGCCGAACGTCGCGTGGGAACGAGACACCGGCGTGACGGTGTTGCGGTGGGGATGAGCCTGAGGAGAAGAAAGCGCCCGCCTGTGTTCACAAGCGGGCGCTTTGCGCGGGAAAATTACCGGCGGATTACTTCGCTTCCTTTTCGCGATCGGCTTTCCAATCGCGTGACTGGGCCTCGCCATTACGCTCGAAGTCGATCTTCCCCTTGATCGTGTCGCCATCGAGTTTACCGCTGTACTTCTGGATGAACTTGTTGCCGTTGAACTCACGCACCACGGAGAAGGAAACCTCATCGCCCTTCACCTTGCCGTCGGAGATTTCCGTGGGCGGAGGCTGCTGGCCGTCGCCGCCCTGACCGCCGCGGCGGCCGAAGGGCGAGGTGATGTTGCCGGTCAGTTTCTCGCCGTCGACCTTGAGCTTGAGGGTGACCTTGCGCGGGGTTTGCTGGGCGTTGCCGCCTTGGCCGCCGCCCTGGCCGCCGCGTGGCTGCATGGTCCAGGTCCACGTTCCCGTGGCATCGGCCTTTTTGTCTGATTTCTCGGCCGCTTGAACGGCGGTCACGGTGCCCAACGCGAAGATCGCGCAGGTGATGAGTGAAGCTAGAGCTTTGTTTGTACGCATGGTTTTGATTTTGGTTTCCGGCCGCCGAAACCGCGCCTTCCGACATGGAAACCCGCACAACGCTCCGGCGACACGTGGGCAGCAGACGCCGGCGGCCCGGCCTCCGTTACAGTTGATTTGCGTGTGCCGGATGGCGGGGCAGGGAAGGTATTCCCGGCTTAGTTCTTCTCCTCCCAAATTCGCGCCAGCACCTCGTGCAAGGCCGGGTCGTGCTCCTTCAGTTCGGCCCGGACGAACGGGTAGAAGTCGTTGCGGTAGAGGAACGCCTCGGTGCCCTCGGCGAAATATTCTTTGTGATCGGTCAGCCCGTAATGACGCACCCTTTTGCCGGTGTAGAGCAGCACGTTGGTGTAGGAGCCGGAGTCGCGGGCCTTGCGGAAGGCGGCCAGAATTTCCGGATGATCAAAGCCCAGCACCTGATCGTGGTACGCGTGGGCCAGTTCGTGCAAAATGACCGCGGGGTGCTTGAGCATCTGCTCGCGCGAGAGAAGCTCGCGCGCCTGCGTGACGTGGACCTTGCGCCACAATCGCGGGTCGTGGCCGTTGTTCTCCAGCCATTCGCGGCCGGGGTGATACTGCATTGAGTTGAGGCGGGGATGATCATGTTCGAGCCAGATTTCAAGCTGCTGCAAACGGGCCAGCGGCCGGGCCGGCACGAGGATTTTGATGCGCTGCAAGTGGTTCGCCAGCATCGCCAGTGCCTTGTCGCCTTCCTCGCGATGCGCGCCCGTCAGCAATGCGGGCTCGATGTGAACCTTCCAGCCTTCGATGTCGCGCAACTCCGGATCGAAACGGACCACCGGGCTGGAAGGCAGCCGGGGCAACGCGACGGCGGCGATCAGGTTGCCATCCCAGGTCTTGCGGCCGGCCGCGCCGAGATAAACCTCCCAACCACGCGCGACGCGGACGAGATGCGGCGTGACCTGTCCAAACCGGTCGGAGTCCGTGCCGGATAATTCAACAAGCCGCCCGCGGTCATTCCATGTGATGCCGTCTGAACTCACGGCAATGCCCGTCCCGCCGGTTCCCTCGTGCAGCAATACGAGGCCGTCCTCGGATCGCGCCACATCCACGGCGCCCTCGCCGCGCCGCAACAGGGGATTGGCCGGATGTCGTTGCCACGTGAGGCCATCCTGAGACGTCGCAAGGCCGACGCCGCGCGGGCCTCTCAGTCCGGCTGCCGGGCGATCTTCGGCGAGCGGTTGGCCGTCATACCACATGCGGAATGCGCCATCCTCGTGCAGCACCGAAGGCCGGCCCACCAGTCGCGAATCCCATGCGCCCTTCGGTCCCGGCGGCAGGACCACTCCATGCTTTTCCCACGCCAGTCCGTCCGTCGAAGTCGCGAGGGCGATCGCATCCTCGGTCCCTTTCTCCGCGACGGTGTAGAACATGAACCACTTCGCGCCGACATGGAGCACGGAATGGTCGTTGACGTGATTGGCCCGGCCGTTTTCGACCGCCACGCCGCGCTTTATCCAGGAAAGCCCGGCGTTCGTGGATTCGGCGTAATGAATGCGGTCGTGTCCATCCTTGCCCTGCCCGCCGTACCACATGCGCCACAAGCCCTTCTCCGTGACGATGGACGGCGCGTAGATGTTGCCATGTCCGTGCGGAGCGAGCTCGGTTCCAGCCTCGCCACTTAGGACAACCCGTAGAGCCTGGTTCTTGTCAGCAGCCAGCAGTGGCGCAACAGGCAACAGAATGAACGCCAACCAGACCGGCAACCAAAAGGGAGGCAAATACATGGGCGCATTTTGCCTGGCGTGAACCAAACGGCAAGCCGGCTTCGGAATCAACCCAGCATCCGATTCAAGCGCGCTGCGTGATTCGAGCGGCCGAATTCTGAGTGATGATCAGCCGAAGCGGCGCTTCAACCGGTCTTCGTCAAACGCGCGGCGTTGCTCGCCGGTCATTTTCGAAAAGTCGGGTGCGCCGTTTGAAAACCTCGGCCAGGCGGCTGGCGCGGCGTTGGGGGCGGACGTGGAAGTCGCTTCCTTGTTCGCCAGGGGATTCGCTTTTACTTCGACGGTCGCGCGTTTGGTTTTGCCGCCGTCGTAGCTCATTGACTGGTCCGTGATCTCCAGATCCTTGTCCAGCGGACGGTGCGGTTTGATTCCTTTGGCCTGCAACACGCCGTGGTAGGCGCGCACGGCTTCCTCCGGCGAAAGCTTGCCGTCGGTGATCAGGCGCAGCATCTCGATGAAGGCGAGCTGGTGCTCGGCGTTGTTGATCTTGCGTCCGAAGAGCGCCACGCGCGCGCCATACTTCTGCGCGTCGTGGATCAGCTTGAAGGCGTCGTAGGTCGTGCCCGCGCTGCCGCCGAGAATTCCGACGACAAGGTTTGGATCATACTGCGCGAGTTCCTCCATCGCCTTTGGACCGTGATAGGCAATCTTCAGAAAGACCGGCCGGCCGGCCTCCGGCACGCCCGCGAGGGTGCGCAGAATATTGTCGTTGATGAACTCGCCAAGTTTCTCCGGCGGAATGCCGGAATCGACATTCGGGTCGAACACTTCGAGAAAGTGACGGAATTGCTTCCGCTCCGCCTCTTCACGGAATTCCTTGTAGGCGAGCAGCGCGGCGCGGTCCTGCTCCAGTTCGTTCACGTAGGTGATCGAGTAGAGGCCGAGGTTGGCGCCGGGGAATTCGCCGGAGCCATCTCGCTCGCACTCGATCTGGCCGCATTGGATGTGGTCGATGCTGGCGGTGCGGAATGGCTGGCTCGGCTCGCGTGTGTAGGCGCCGTGGCGCACGGCCCAGATGTCCGTGGTGTCGTTCGCTCGCGCGGCGGGTGTGACGTGGGAGTTTTTGAAGAGACCTTCCTTGATGGCGAGCTGCTCCGTCACGTAGGCGGACATGAGCATGATGTCCACGAGTCCCTGCTGCGTGACCTCGCGGATGATGTCGAGGAACTCGGGCAGGTTGCGGTAGCCGAACTCGGCGCGGTTCCAGACCTCGGGCGAGAATTGCGCCGGCCTCGCCCCGCGCGCCGCCAGATAACCGCGCGGCCCCGGCGAGCGCACGCCAAACGCCATGTCCGCGTCCTTCGCGTCCGCGAGGATGAACGCGCGCGAGGCGCGGCTGGCTTTGATTTCGGCGAGCTTGGTGTCGAGGGATTTCACAAATCGTCTTCTTCGCGTGAGAGACGCAGAACCAGGGCCCGGATGTCATCACTCAGGAAGAACGTTGTCCCGGCAACCAACCGGTCGAGTTCTGCTTTGACCGATGGAATCAGCCCACGCGCCTTTGCCTCAACGAGAATGCCAAGCGTGCCGGTAACTTGAATGCCGAGGGACATCGCAGCCGCGCGGCCTTCTGACTCATCGATGATCAACAGGGCACCCAGTTGCTTCGCGAGGCGGATGGCCTCCTCCTCGCCCGGATCCAGGTCGAGCTGCTTCTCGGATCGCCACTCTGGCGCCTGCACGCGCACCCAACCCTCCTGCACGCCAAGCTCGGTGGTTTGCGCCTCGGGCAAACCGTGTCCTTTTTGCGAGATTTCAGCCCACACTGCTGGAGGGATCAGAATCTCGCCGTAGAATTCCTTGAGCCAGGAGAAATGCCCCAGCCTGGTCAGATAGACAAGCGGTGAGGTGTCAGACACGACCGCTGGCATAGGCGAAATCCTGCTCAACCATCTCCTTCGTGTAGGGGAATGGCACCTTGCGGGCCATCAACACATCCATGAACTCCCAGCGGTTCATGCCTGCGAACTCGCCCGCCTTGCGCGTGCTCCAGCGACCTTCCCGGTACATCTCAATGGCAAGCTCCAGTTTGGCATTTCGGCGAATCTCCTCCTCCGTGCTGCCAAACGCGCGCTGATAGCCTTCCGGTATCTCAATGGTCACTGAATTCATGGCTTGAGTGTATCACAGCCTGGCGCGCGGCGGAAAGCTCACTTCCCCATCTGCGCCATGATCTGGTCGGTGATGGCTTTCACGGCGACCTCAGCCTCAGGGTCGAAGCCGGTGGTCTCTTCTTCGCGCGGCGGCACGGCACATTGCGCGCCCGGACGCCAGTCGCCCGTGTCGCAGAGTTCGCACTCCTTCATGTTGTAGCGCGGGTCCACAAAGCCGAGTGACTTCTTGATGTTCAAGATGTCCTTCATCTGCGGCCCGGTGAAGGTCTGGATCGGTTTGCCCAACTGCCCGGCGACCACAATTGTCCGGCAGTAGGCCTCGATGATTTCCATCCGCCAGTAGGCTTCCTCGATGTTGTTGTGCGACCACGTCACCACGCCGTGGTTGGCCATCAGGATGGTGTTGTATTGGTCGGTGAGGTCGGCCACGAGCTTGCCCATGTCCGGCGAACCGGGCGTGCGATACGGCGCCACGCCCACGGAGCAAAAAACTTCATACTCCGGCAGCATGCACGTGGGCGGCGCTTCGCCCACGACCGCAAACGCCGTCGCGTAGGGCGGATGACAATGGCAGGTGGCGACCGCCTTCGGCTGCCGCTTCATCATCTGCAAGTGCATCAAGATCTCGCTCGTGCGCTTCTTGGTGCCGCAAAGCTGGTTGCCCTCGAAATCCACTAGGCACATGTCCGATGGCTGGAGCGAGCCTTTGCTCACCAAGGTCGGAGTGCAGATTGCGATGTCCTCGCCCACGCGGATGGCCATGTTGCCGCCGTTGCCGTCCACGTAAGCCCGTTTCCACAACCGATGGCCCATGGCGCAAATCTGTTCCTTGAGCGCGTGGCAGTAAGGCGAATTGAAGAACGCTTCGAGGTCGGCCTTGGGAGATTTGGAGTTAAGCGGCTTCGCCGGCGCGGTTGTCGTGCTGGCGAGCGTGTTGTTTGCGGCCGGCGCAGCGCCGTGTTTGCGCTGGTTGGCGTAATCCCGCAAGGCGTCGCGGGCGGACGGGGTGAGAACGGCCTCGCGGGAGGCGGCATTTGGATCGCCGCCCTTGGCGATGATGGCCTCAATGTCTTTGGCGGTGAATACAGTGCTCATTGCTTGAAGGGTGAATAGAAAATCTCGTCCACGAGCGCCGCGTTGATGGCGTCGATGGGAGGGGACTTGTCGAAAGGCTGGGCAGCTTCGCGGCCTTCGACGAAACCGATCGTCTGGCCCACGCCGCCACCGAGCGCGTCGTAAACCACCAGGCTCGGATCTTTGCTCAGGCCGGCGGGAGTCTCGGTGCCTTGCTGAAAATGCTCGCGGGTGAACGGCGACACCACCAGCCAGCGCGCGCCCTGGAGTTCGGGAACAACCACGCTCAACGTGACACGACCGATGACGGTGCCCAATCTCACACCGGCACCCCCGGTTCCTTCTCGTCCACAATGCCGACGACCAGCCAGCGGGCCGGGCTTTTCTCGTCGCCCACCGCACGACGTGCGGCGGCGCCGTCGGAGGAAATCACCACGCGCTGGTGCATCCCGGCGCCATGCGCGTCGATGGCGATCTGCGGCACGCCCTCGGGCACTCCCGCGCCGTTGATCGGCTGGCAGATGACGAGCCGCCAGCCCTCGAAGCTCGGATGCTTCCGGGTGGCGACTACGTTGCCTTCGACGCGGGCAAGCAGCATCAGTAGATCCTCAAATTATCCACCATCACGCACCGCCTCACCCGCGTGAACGTGCGCGGGTTGCTCACGCCTTCTCCGGTTGGCGTGGCGATCGAGAAGCTCAGGTAGCCCTCACCACCGAGGCCAAGACCGGCCATGCACGGGCCGTTCTTGATGAACAGCGTCGTGTCGAGCGCGCGGCCCATCGCGGTCATCGCCTCGACATCGTGCGAGTGGATGATGCTGGTGTGCTTGTAGCCGTGCTCGGCATCGAGCGAACGCTGCACACCTTCCTCGAGGTTCTTCACGCGCGTGATCGGCACAAAAGGCATCATCTGCTCCTCGACGACGAACGGATGATTCGCGTCCGTCTCGGCGAAGAGAAGTTGCGTGCCGGCGGGGATGTTCACGCCCGCGGCCTTCGCGAGCACCGAGGGATCCTTGCCGATGAAATCCTTGTTCACGGAGGCGTGGCCGCAGCCGCCGCCTTCGCCGGGCTTGATGGTGAAAGCCGCCTTGGTCAGCGAGTCGAGTTGGGCGTTGGTCAGCTTCACAGCGCCGTTCTGCTCCATCTGCGCCATCAATTTGTCCGCGATGTTCTCCAGCGCGAAGACTTCCTTCTCGCCGATGCAGAGCAGGTTGTTGTCGTAGCTGCCGCCCTGGATGATCGCCTTGGCGGCGCGCTTCATGCAGGCAGTGTCATCGACATATACGGGCGGGTTGCCGGGACCGGCGCAGATGGCGCGCTTGCCGGAGGCCATCGCGGCCTTCACCACGCCGGGGCCGCCGGTGACGAGGAGCAGCCGGACAAATTCGTTTTTGCAAAGGCCGTTGAAGCTCTCCATCGAGGGCTTCTCGATGATCGTGGCGATGTTCTCGATCCCGGTCTCGCGGAAGATGGCCTCGTTGTAAGCACGCACCGCGACGGCGGCGCAACGCGCGGCGCTCGGATGCGCGTTGAAGACCACGCTGTTCCCCGCCGCGACGATGTTCACGATGTTGCCGCTCAGGGTCGGAATGGAATGCGTGCTCGGCGTAATCGCGCCCACGACGCCGAAGGGCGTGTATTCCTCCAGCGTGATGCCGTGATCGCCGCTGCGCGCGTCGGGCCGGAGCCAGTCCACGCCGGGGACGAGCTTGATGATCTTCAGCTTCTCGATCTTGTGGTCGAGGCGGCCAATCTTAGTTTCTTCGAGTTCGATGCGGCCCCACTCCTCGGCGTTCTTCTCGGCGAGCGTTTTGACGATGCCCTCGATCTTGCGGCGTGCCTCGACGCCGGCCTTCTGAAGCTGCACGAAAGATTCCTGCGCCGCCGCGCATGCTTCCTCGGCGGTTTGGAACACGCCGAACTTGCCGCGCAATCCCGGCGCGCTGGTCGCCGCCGCCTTGCCGCCGCAGCCACAGTCGGTTTTGGCCGCGGGCACCGACGTTTTCGGAGCCGGCGTGCCGCCGAGCCGGCCGAGCACTTCAGATACTATGTCGCGGATTAAAGCTTCGTTCACTGCACTCATTTTTCAGAAACCGCGGACAGACGCCGCAGCAGTTCATTGTTGATGTTTCGCGCTGAAGATTTGTTTCCCGAACACGTCCACGCAATCGACGATGCCGATGATCACGGCGTCCACGGGCGCTTCCTTCATGCCGCCGGCCAGGCGCGCGGAACTGCCCTGGCAGAAGAGAACCATCTCGCCGATGCCGGCGCTCACGGTGTCCACCGCCACGATGGTGTTCGCGCCCTGGCGGAACTGGGTCGGGTCTTTCTCGTCCACGAGCTGCGGCCGCAGGAGCAGCAGCTTGCGCCCCGTCATGGCGGGATCCTTCTTGGTCGAGACGACCGCTCCTTCGACTTTGGCGAGGAACATTTTAGTATCCAGTGAGTCAGTAATCAGTGAATCAGTGATCAGCAGCCTCGCGCCGATCCAGGGGGTCAGCGTTCAAACTGACCTACTGTTTCACTGACCTACTGATTACTTTTTCTTCGGCAGCACCGCGTCCACGTCCCCGTGCGGGCGGGCAATGACGTGCACGCTGACGATTTCACCTTTGATTGCCTTGATCGCCTGCGCGCCGGCGTCGGTCGCGGCCTTCACGGCGGCGACGTCGCCAACGACGACGGCGGTGACGAGCGCGTTGCCCACCTGGGTCATGGGACCGGCGAGCTCCACGTTCGCGGCTTTGAGCATCGCGTCGGTGCCCTCGACGAGGGCGACGAGTCCGCGGGTTTCGATCATTCCAATTGCTTGAACGGCCATAGTTGTGTTTCTGGTTGAGTGTTGATGTTTTGAGAAATCAGTTCTTTTCGAGGAGACGTTTTGTTTCGCGGGCCACGACGATTTCTTCGTTCGTCGGGATGACCATGATTTTCACCCGCGAGCTGGCGGCGCTGATCACGGCTTCCTGCGCGCGGGTGGTCGCGTTCGCTTTGGCGTCGAGAACAATGCCGATGTCTTCCAGACCGGCGCAGATGGCTTCGCGCAACTCGGCGCGGTTCTCGCCAATCCCGGCGGTGAAGACGATGGCGTCGGCACCGCCAAGCTCGAAGAAGTAGGCGCCGATCCAATGGCGCGCGCTGGCGACGAAGGTGTCGATGGCGAGCTTCGCCTTGGCGTTGCCCTTGGCGGCGGCTTCCTGGATGTCGCGGATGTCGTTGGAAAGTCCGCCGGCAAGACCTTTGAGGCCGCCTTCTTTGGAAAGCTGGCGTTCGGCTTCATCCAGGGTAAGTCCGAGAGCACGCACCGCGTAAGGCACGGCGGCGGAATCAAGATCGCCGACACGGTTGTTGTGCGGCAGGCCGGATTGCGGGCTCATGCCAAGGCTGTTGCCGATGGCCACGCCGTTGCGGATGCCGGTGATGGAGGAGCTGCCGCCGAGATGACAGGAGATGACTCGGAGCGCAGGCCCGCTCACCGGCGTCGCCGCGCCATGCACGTAGAGTTCGCGCGCCCGCTTCGCCACGTCCTCGCGACCAAGCAGTTCAGCCGAGCGCTCGGCGATGAACTTGTGGCTCGCGCCGTGGAAACCGAAGCGGCGGATGCCCGCCTCGAACCACGCGTCCGGCACGGCGTAGCGCATCTGCGCCTCGGGCGCGAACTGGTAGAACGCCGTCTCGAACAGCCCCACGAGCGGCGTGCCCGGCATCCGTTGCGCGAACAGACGGATGCCCGTGATGTAGGGCGGATTGTGCGCGGGCGCGATGCCGTTGTAGTCGGCCATCGCCTTGAGCACGGGTTCGTCCAGCCGAACGCAGCCGCTCACGTTCTTCGCCAGCACCGTCTTGAAACCAACGGCGGCGAGATCGCGTTCGCTGGTGATGGAGCCGCTCTCCTTGAGCTGCGCCAGGCAGTCCTCGATCGCCTTGGGATAATCGGTCACGCGCTCGAACCCGCCCTTGTGGAGCAGGCGCTCGGCGCCGTTCGAGAAATCGAACAGGCGCCACTTGAGCGACGTGGAACCGA